>JBFELL010000127.1:0-8387 GCA_041552135.1 Gammaproteobacteria bacterium | reverse complement strand
TGCCTTTCGTCAACGCGATGAACTTGAAACGCTCGCCCATTTCCCCGGGCATGATCAACGTCTTTACCTGTTGCACCGCCCTGAGGTAAGCGGCCGACGCCGGTTCACCCTGTGCCTGCAACAGCTGCTCGAGCCCGCAATCGAGCAGGAAGGCGGCCTGCGTCGTGTAACCGGCCACATCGAGACCGGCCGCCGACGCCGCCTCTGCCACCGCGGTGAAATCAACATCTGCCGTCAGGTCCTGCAGGCCCGGCCACAGAAACGGATCCGCATGCGTGTGGTGCCGGTAATGGCACATCAGCGTACCCCGGTCACGCTGCGGGTGATAATACTCATGGCGCGGATAGCCGTAATCGGACAGCAGCAGCACGCCCTGCGCCAGGGCGGCCGCAAGACCCTGCATCCAGGCTGGCAGCATCAGGTTGACCTCGGAGACATAATCCGGTGCCAGATGGTATTCCCGGCACAGCGGCAGCATGGCCGCCGACAGTTCATGGGAGGCTGCCGCGCAATCCGCCCAGTCAAAGTGGCCGCCTTCCTCCTGCACACACAACCGGTCAACCTGCCTGCCGTCCCAGCGAAAGCGTTCCACCGGCATGGCGTCCAGCACCTCGTTCGCCAGCACGACGCCGCGAAGGCCGGCCTCCGGCAGGTCACCCAGCCACGCAACCCGGCCCGCGAGCCGTGGCAGTTCCGCACCGAGCAGTGCCTGTTGCCGTTCGCGCAGATCGGCGCTGCGCTCCAGGATCAGGTAGCGATCCGGCAGCCGGTCCCGCTGTTCCAGTCCGGCAAGCAGATCCACCGCCAGCCGGCCGCTGCCGGCGCCGATCTCCAGGATATCGCCACCGCCCAGGGTCTGCAGCAGCGGCGCACAGCACTGCGCCAGGCACTGCCCGAACAGGGGGGATATCTCCGGTGCCGTGACAAAGTCGCCATCGGCGCCGAACTTCTGCAGTCCGGCGCTGTAATAACCCAGAGCGGGACTGTAGAGGCACAGTTCCATGTATCGCGAAAACGGCAGCGCACCACCGGCGGCAAGGACCTCGCCGCGGATGCGTTCCGCCAGCCGTTTACCCAGCGCCTGCGCGGCCGCCGGGGGGGGCGGTAAGCCGGTCATACCGGCGGCCAGTCGACCCGCTTCATCGGCTGGCTGCCGGCGTCAAAGGCCGCCCACATGTCGGCGTAGCATTCACCGCTGACCGGGTGGCGTTCATTACCGGCGATCTCGGCCAGCGGCCGGAGCACAAAGGCATACCTCGCGATATCGGCGCGTGGCAGCACCAGGCCAGCCTCGTTGATCACCGCATCGTCATACAGCAGCAGGTCGAGATCCAGCGTACGTGCCGTGAGCTCACCGCTGCGCAGGCGTCCGCTACCGCTTTCGATTGCATGCAGGGCTTCCTGGATCTGTCGAGGTGACTGCCCGGTGTCAAAACCGACGACAAGGTTGTAGAACGGCGCGCTGTCGAAACCGACAGCATCGCTTTCATAGACATCGGAGCGGATCAGCGGGCCGTACAGCGCACCCAGGCGCTCCAGCGCGAGGCGAATGTGACGCCGGCGTTCAATGTTACTGCCAAGACTGACATACGCCCGCGCCACGGGCGTTACCCGCGACTGCCGCGTTCGATCATCACCCCGACGTCACGCGAGCCGCGCAGCGCGCCGGGCTTGTGCAGTTTCAGTCGCAGCCAGGAAACCCCGAACTCCTGCGTAACGATGCCGGCAATACGTTCCGCCAGTGTCTCCACCAGCTGGAACTCGCTGTCGCCAACGAAGGCGATCAGACGCTTTGCGACCGCCTTGTAGTTCAGCGTGTCCTCGATACTGTCGGAGGCCGCTGCCTTGCGGATGTCGGTCGCCATCTCCAGGTCCAGGCTGATGGTCTGCCTGACTTTACGCTCCCAGTCATAGATACCAATGATGGTCTCGATCCGCAGATCGCTGATGAAAATGGTGTCTGTAGCCATGGAGCGCCAATATAGTGCCTTGGCACGACATTGGCCAGCCGGCTTGACCTCTGGCGGCTTTACGATTCCAATTGGCCACCATGACTGACATTCTTCTGATTCTTGGCGGTTACCTGTTCGGTTCGATCTCGGCCGCGATCGTGGTCTGCAAACTCATGGGCCTGCCGGATCCGCGTACCGAGGGTTCGCGCAATCCCGGCACCACCAATGTGCTGCGGCTCGGCGGCAAGAAGGCCGCCATCCTGACGCTGGCCGGTGACATGCTGAAGGGACTGCTACCGGTGCTGATTGCCAGGGCCCTGCACGCCGGCCCGGAAGTCCAGGCCGTCACCGCACTGGCGGCATTTCTCGGCCACCTCTACCCGGTGTTTTTCGGTTTCCAGGGCGGCAAGGGGGTGGCGACAGCGCTGGGCGTCTTCTTCGGCCTGCACTGGCAGACCGGGCTGGCGGTGACCGCCATCTGGATTGTCATGGCGCTGCTGTTTCGCATTTCCTCCCTGTCCGCCCTCACGGCCATGCTACTGGCACCGGTGCTGTTCTGGCGCCTGCAGCCCGAAATGGCCTTCGTCTATGTGACCGTCATCATCACCGTGATGCTGTTCTGGCGTCACCGCAGCAATATCAGAGACCTGCTCAGCGGACAGGAAGGCAGGATCGGCCAGGGCTCGAATAGGGAACAGCAATAGCCCGGACCGGCAGCGGGCTGGCGATTACGCCGGTCCAGGTCCCTGTAGGTTAGGTACGCAGCACCGTAACCCGAGCGTTTTCCTGATACATCGGATGACAGCCATGGCCTGGCGATCAAGCCGGCTCCAGCTCCTCCAGTGACCAGCGCGGATTGGCCCTGACCGTCAGCCCCTCGGACTGCCCGGCCCGCAGCCGCTGCCAGCCGGCATAGGCAATCATTGCGCCATTGTCGGTGCAGAAAGCCGGCCGCGGGTAGAAAACCTGGCCCTCTTCCGCCTCCATCAGGTCCGCCAGGCGCGCCCGCAGTCGCAGGTTTGCCCCCACCCCGCCGGCGATCACCAGCCGTTTCACCCCGACCTGGCGGATGGCCCGGCGGCACTTGATCGCCATGGTATCGACCACGGCGTCCTCGAAGGCGCGCGCAATATCCACCCGGTCGCGGTCGGTCTGGCCGCACTGCCGCCAGGTGTTGAGGGCAAAGGTCTTGAGGCCGCTGAAGCTGAAATCGAGACCGGGCCGGTCCACCATGGGCCTCGGGAAATCGAAACGCCCGGGGTCTCCTTGCTGCGCCAGCTCCGCCAGCGCCGGACCACCCGGATAGGGCAGGCCGAGCAGCTTGGCCGTCTTGTCGAAGGCCTCACCAACCGCGTCATCCACCGTGTCCCCCAGCACCCGGTAGCGCCCTACTCCGTCGACCTGCACGATCATGCTGTGGCCGCCGGAAACCAGCAGGGCCAGAAACGGGAAGGCCGGCGCATGCGCTTCCAGCATGGGCGCCAGCAGGTGCCCTTCCATATGGTGAATGGCCACCGAGGGCACACCCCACGTCCAGGCCAGGCTGCGGCCGGTCATGGCACCGACCAGCAGGGCGCCGATCAGCCCCGGCCCGGCCGTGTAGGCAACGCCGTCGATACCGGACG
Organism: Gammaproteobacteria bacterium; assembly: GCA_041552135.1. Lineage (GTDB taxonomy): Bacteria > Pseudomonadota > Gammaproteobacteria > UBA9214 > UBA9214 > SZUA-186. The sequence goes on along the minus strand of JBFELL010000127.1, from coordinate 4,810 downwards.
CATCCACCCCGGCCTCATCCAGCACTTTTTCCACCAGCGGCAACAACTTGCGAACGTGGTCCCGGGATGCCAGCTCCGGCACCACGCCACCATAGCGGGCATGCAGCCCGACCTGGCTGTACAGGGCATGGGCCAGCAGGCCCCGCTCGCCGTCATAGAGGGCAACACCGGTCTCATCACAGGAAGTTTCGATGCCAAGCACGCGCATACCGGGATTATCGCCGACGCCTGCTGTTACACAAGGAAATTTTGCCTTTTTCCGGTGAGCTGTATACAATTCGCAGCCCGCTAAACAAGACTGTGATTTTATTTGGAATTTTTATGCCCAGTGTCCGTGTAAAAGAAAACGAGCCGTTTGAAATTGCCCTGCGCCGTTTCAAGCGCTCCTGCGAAAAGGCCGGCATCCTCTCCGAGGTGCGCCGCCGCGAGTTCTACGAGAAGCCCACGCAGGAACGCAAGCGCAAGATGGCAGCCGCCGTGAAACGCACCCAGAAGAAGGTTTCACGCGAACTGGCCCGCCGCGTCCGCCTCTACTGACCCCCCACCCGGCTTCCCCATGTCCCTCAAGGAGCGCATTCTGCAGGACGTCAAGGATGCCATGCGGGCAAAGGACAAGCCGCGCCTGGCGACCATCCGGCTGATCACCGCCGCGATCAAGCAGCGCGAGGTCGATGAGCGCATCGAACTGGATGACACGCAGGTCCTCGTCGTCCTCGACAAGATGTGCAAGCAGCGCCGCGAGTCTATCAGCCAGTTCGAGCAGGCCGGTCGCGACGACCTCGCCGCGCAGGAAAAGGCCGAACTGGCGCTGATCCAGGAATACCTCCCCGAACAGCTCGGCGAAGCCGAGATCAACGGCCTGATCGATGCCGCCATGGAACAGACCGGCGCCGCGTCCATGAAAGACATGGGCAAGGTCATGGGTCAGCTCAAGCCGAAGCTGCAGGGTCGTGCCGACATGGGCGCCGTCAGCGCCCTGATCAAGGCCCGGCTGAGCCAGTAACCCGCAGTCAGTAGGTCGGATTAGGTGCGTAGCACCGTAATCCGACATTGATATTGCGATGTCGTCGGATGACGGCCCTTGACCTGATCCGACCTACAGCCAGCTCTTATTTGTCTCCTTGTTTTTCCTTGCATTCTTTGCGTCTTTGCGGTGAACAGATCCGTTGCTTTCATTCAGCCGATTTCCCTTTTAATCTAGGGCCATGGCCGGTCGCATCCCGCAAACCTTCATCGACGAGCTGCTGACCCGCACCGACATCGTCGATGTCATCGACTCGCGGGTGCAGCTGAAGAAGGCCGGGCGCGAATACAAGGCCTGCTGCCCCTTCCACAACGAGAAGACCCCCTCCTTCACCGTCAGCCAGGTCAAGCAGTTCTACCACTGCTTTGGCTGCGGCGCCCACGGCACTGCCATCAGTTTCCTGATGGATTACGAGCACATGGGTTTCGTCGAGGCCGTGGAGGAGCTGGCGCATATGGCCGGCCTCGAGGTGCCTCACGAGGCGCTCGCGGACAGCCCGGCTGCCGCCGCAAGCCGGCCGCTGTATGACCTGCTGGACAGCGTGGCCGACTACTACCGGCAGCAGTTGCGCAGCCACCCCCAGGCACAGCGCGCCGTGGACTACCTCAGGCAGCGTGGCCTGACCGGCGAGGTGGCAGCCCGTTTCGGCATCGGCTTCGCGCCGCCGGGCTGGGACAACCTGGTAACCACACTTGGCAGGGACACGTCGGGGCGCAAGGCACTGCTGGAGACCGGCCTGGCGATCGAGCGCAACGATGGCAGCGGCATCTATGATCGCTTTCGCGACCGCATCCAGTTCCCGATCCACGACCGCCGTGGCCGCACCGTCGGTTTCGGCGGCCGGGTGCTTGGCGACGACACCCCGAAATATCTCAACAGCCCGGAGTCGGTTGTTTTCCACAAGGGCAGTGAGCTCTATGGCCTGTACGAGGCCCGCAAGGCCATGCGCCAGCTGGAACGTATCCTGGTGGTGGAAGGCTACATGGATGTCGTTGCCCTGGCCCAGTTCGACATCAACTATGCCGTGGCCACACTGGGCACGGCCACCACCCCGGAACACCTCGAGCGGATTTTCCGCACCGTGCCCGAGGTCATTTTCTGTTTTGACGGCGACCGGGCGGGACGGGCCGCGGCCTGGCGGGCACTGGAAAACACCCTGCCGGTGCTGCGCGACGGTCGCGAGGCCCGTTTCCTGTTTCTGCCCGAGGGCGAGGACCCCGACACGCTGGTGCGCAAGATCGGCCGCGAGGCCTTTGAAGAGCAGGTCGCACATGCAACCCACCTGTCTGATTTCCTGTTTGACCACCTGTCGGACTCGCTGGACCTGGACAGCATCGACGGCCGGGCGCGCCTCGTTGACCTGGCACGTCCGCTGCTGGCACGCCTGCCGGACGGCATTTTCCACCAGTTACTGCTGGAGCGACTTGCCGAAATCGCCGGCACCGACCCGACGCGCCTGTCCAGCCGACTGGACAGGCCGGTAGCGGATACCCCGCCGCCGGCCAGAGCTGCCGCGCCTCGATCCGGCAGCGAGTCCCCGGTGCGCGGCGCCATTGCCATGCTGCTGCACCAGCCCGCTCTGGCCGGCGAGATCCGCGGAATCACCTTCCAGGAACCGGCCACCCTGCCCGGTGTCCCATTACTGCAGGAGTTGCTGGAACTGCTGTGGCAGCAGCCGAACCTGAACACCGGCGCCCTGCTGGAACACTGGCGCGGCAGGGATGAAGGCCGCCATCTTGTAAAGCTGGCGCAATGGCACCCGCTGGTCGAGGATCTGGACCTGGCTGCCGAGTTCCGCGGCCACATCGACCGAATCCAGCAATTGCTGGCGGAAGCCCGAATCAGCACCCTGCTGGACATCGAGCGCGAAAGACTGCTCAATCATGATGAAAAACAGGAGCTTAAAATGCTTTTGCAGGCCCGGATGGCCGGGAATGACTGAGTCGATTTTTCGCGTTCGGGGCTTGTTTTTGGCTTGGCTCGCTACTATTTACTAGATTATACTGTGCGGCTAATTTTTCGCCCCCTTCACTGATTTTTACGGGCATCCTGGATGCCGGCGGACAACTATGGATCAAGATCAACAGTCACGACTGAAGTCACTCATTGAGAAAGGCAAGGAACAGGGCTTCCTGACCTATGCCGAGGTCAATGATCATCTCCCCGAAGAGATTGTCGATCCGCAGCAGATCGAAGACATCATCGGGATGATCAACGAGATGGGTATCCTGGTGCATGAAGTGGCCCCGGACACCGATTCGTTGCAGCTTGCCAGTACGAAGAACACGGCAGATGATGACGCTGCCGAGGAAGCCGCCGCCACCCTGGTCACCGTCGACAGCGAGTTCGGCAGGACCACCGACCCGGTGCGCATGTACATGCGCGAAATGGGCACCGTCGAACTGCTCACCCGTGAGGGCGAGATCGTTATTGCCAAGCGCATCGAGGACGGCCTGGGCCAGGTACTGCAGGCGCTGGCCGCCTTCCCCGAGTCCACCGCCACCCTGCTGCGCGGCTACGAGCGCGTCGAGGCCGGCGACATGCGGCTGAATGACCTCATCACCGGCTTTGTCGACCCGAATGCCGACGATGAGCCGGCTGCGCCTGCACCGCCTGCCGCGGCAAATACCGCGGGCAACAGCAAGGGCAATGACGACGAGGATACCTCCACACCCGTGGATACCGGCCCGGATCCGGAAGAAGCAAAGCGTGTGTTCACCGAGATGGGCAAGTGCTACGCCCAGCTGACCCGGGCAATCGAAAAGGGCGGCAAGAACGCGGCACGCATCAAGAAACTCCGCAAGCAGCTGCAGGAACAGTTTATAACGCTGAAACTGGTTCCGCGGATTGTCGACATCATGATCGCGAACCTGCGCCGGATTATCGGCCGGATTCGCACCCATGAGCGTGCCATCATGGATATCTGCGTCACCAAGGCCGGCATGCCGCGCAAGGACTTCATCACTTCGTTCCCGAAGAACGAAACCAATCTCGAATGGGTCGACGCGCAGGCAAACGGCGGTTACAAGTACTCCGCACAGCTTGCCCAGTACCGTGATGAGATCCTGCGGATCCAGAACAAGCTGGTCGCACTGGTCGACGAGACCCACCTGTCTATTGCCGAGATCAAGGACACCAACCGGCGCATGTCCATCGGCGAGGCCAAGGCACGCCGCGCCAAGAAGGAGATGGTGGAAGCCAACCTGCGTCTGGTCATCTCGATCGCAAAGAAATACACCAATCGCGGCCTGCAGTTCCTCGACCTGATCCAGGAAGGCAACATCGGCCTGATGAAGGCCGTCGACAAGTTCGAGTACCGCCGTGGCTACAAGTTCTCGACCTATGCCACCTGGTGGATACGTCAGGCCATCACGCGCTCCATCGCCGACCAGGCACGCACCATCCGCATCCCGGTGCATATGATCGAGACCATCAACAAGCTCAACCGCATCTCGCGCCAGATGCTGCAGGAGATCGGCCGCGAACCGACACCGGAAGAACTGGCCGAGCGCATGGACATGCCGGAAGACAAGGTGCGCAAGGTGCTCAAGATCGCCAAGGAACCAATCTCCATGGAGACACCGATCGGTGACGACGAGGACTCGCATCTCGGCGACTTCATCGAGGACATCAATATCGCCTCGCCCATCGACTCAGCTTCCATGGAAGGCCTCAAGGAAGCCACGCAGGATGTGCTGTCCGGCCTGACACCGCGCGAGGCCAAGGTACTGCGCATGCGCTTCGGTATCGACATGAACACGGACCACACGCTGGAGGAAGTCGGCA
>JBFELL010000126.1:0-8415 GCA_041552135.1 Gammaproteobacteria bacterium | reverse complement strand
TGTCCAGTTTAACAGCTGTCAAAAGGAACCTACCCAGATGAAATCCCCGATTGTCCTGATCGGCATTGGCGAGATGGGCAGTGTCTTCGCCCGCGGTTTTCTGCGCGCCGGATACCCCGTCTACCCGGCGACACGCGAGACTGACCTGGCCGAGGCGGCACGCGCGATTCCGACGCCGGAACTGGTGCTGGTGGCGGTAGCGGAGAATGACCTGCACAGCGTACTCGAGCAGTTGCCGCCGGCATGGTTCCAGCGCATCGGACTGCTGCAGAATGAACTGCTGCCCGGTGACTGGGAGCAATACGGCTTCGCCCAGCCGACTGTCATCTCGGTGTGGTTCGAAAAGAAAAAGGGCCAGGACGTCAAGGTGCTGATCCCCTCCCCCGCGTTTGGCCGGCAGGCCGGCCTGCTGCAGGAGGCCCTCGGCAGCATCGACATACCCGTGCGCGTGCTGGCCAGCGCGCCGGAGTTGCTGTTCGAACTGGTGGTAAAGAACGTCTACATCGTCACGACCAATTGCGCGGGGCTGGTAACCGGCGGCACCGTCAGCGAACTCTGGGCCGGCCACCGGGAACTGGCCGAGGCGCTTGCCCGTGAGGTCATCGGTATACAGGAGTCCCTGACCGGCCAGGGCTTCGATGCCGAGGCGCTGATACAGGGCATGCTGGCAGCCTTCGATGGCGATCCGGAGCACAAGTGTACGGGCCGCAGCGCACCGGCACGCCTCGCGCGCGCCATCCGGCAGGCCGACGAGGCCGGCCTCGATGTCCCGCGGCTGCGCGAGATCGCGGCCGGGCAGCAAGCGAAACAAGCCGGGTAAAGGCCTGTGAGGCATGCCCGCGGGCCGGGCGCAGGGTCCCGGGCAAATAACGTGAACCGGCGCGCCGTTATCCACCGCGGGGAGTGTCACGCGCGAAGGGACAGTGAATCGGGTACGCAGTGCCGGACAAGGGCAACGGCATGTTCTGAACCAGTCAGCAAGGCCGACAGGGAGGACATCATGGGCAATATTCACCGGGTTGAAGTCGTGGTGCATGTCGATGCTGCACTGAACGAAGGGCAAAAGACGGAGATGGTCGAGCATCTCCGTGGCTGTGCGGGTGTTGAGGATGCACGATTCAGCCCGGGCCACGATCACCTGCTGTTGATTGACTATGATCGTGACCGCCAGCGGTCGAAGGCGGTACTGGACCATCTCCAGCAGGCCCACAAGGGCGCCGGACTGCTCGCCCCCGTGTAAACATGTAGACAGAGGCGGCAGGGCGTGCAATTCGCGCCCTGACGTTTTTTTATTGCCGGACACACGCAGGCCGGGGCATCATGGGCTATTCTTACGGCTCCGGCGACGTACTGGCACTCGCCGGAGGCATTGGTGATGCCGCCTCCTCCAGTGGCAGGCGGCATACCCGACAACGCTACCCTCGGTCAGACACATGGAGGAGACCCGCATGACAACTGATGAAATGAATGCCTGGTTTGATCAGCGCTTTGCAGAGAAGATGGCGGAAGAAAGGGACACCGGCACGCCGCGACTCTCGATCATGGTCACGAAGGGGACGCTCGACTGGGCCTACCCCCCATTTATCATCGCCTCGACCGCCGCGGCCATGGGCTGGAACGCCTCCCTGTTCTTCACCTTCTACGGCCTGGCCCTGCTGAAAAAGGACCTCAAGCCGCACGTCAGCCCGCTGGGCAATCCCGCCATGCCGATGAAGATGCCGTTCGGGCCGAAATGGTTTCAGGGCATCGACTGGAACATGCCGAACCTGCTGATGGCCGGCGTACCCGGCTTCGAGTCGATGGCCACCAGCTTCATGAAGATGACCGTCAAGAACCACGGCATCGCCACGATCCCGGAACTGCGCGAGCTTTGCATCGAGGCCGAGGTGGACCTGGTGGCCTGCCAGATGACGGTCGACCTGTTCGGCTGGAAGCAGGAGGAATTCATCCCGGAGATCTCGGAGTGGGCGGGCGCTGCGACCTACCTGAGCAACGCGAAGGGCGCCGACATCACCCTGTTCATCTAATTGTCTCTTGCCGGCAACTGGCGCCGGGCGCAGGCACTGGCCGAACGCACACCGGTGCGGCGCAACCGCAGCGTCGATTTCCTGCGTGCCGCCTCCATCACGGTGGTCGTCACTGGCCACTGGCTGATGGCCGCGGCCTGGCTGGATGATGGTCAGCTCAGGATGGGGGACATGCTGGAGTTCGCCCCCTGGACGCAGTGGCTGACCTGGACCTTTCAGGTCATGCCGTTGTTCTTCATGGTCGGGGGCTACGCGAACGGCGTCTCCTGGCAGTCAGCCCGGCGCAAGGGACTCGGCTATCACCTCTGGCTGTCGACGCGCCTGCAGCGACTGCTGGGGCCGGTGCTGCCGCTGCTGCTGTTCTGGATACTCCTGGCCGTCGCGGCCAACCATGCCGGCATCGACCCGTCCCTGATACGCCTGGGATCACAGGCGTCGTTCATCCCGACCTGGTTCCTGGCCGTCTACATCATGGTGGTGGTCACCACACCGCTGAGCTGGCGCGCCTGGCGCCGCTTTGGCCCCGGCTCGTTCGTCGTGCTGGCCCTGTGCGCCGCACTGGTTGACATGGTGTCGTTCAGCAGCAACCTGCCGCTGCTGCGCTGGGTGAATTACGCCTTTGTCTGGCTGGCGGTGCACCAGCTGGGCTACCTGTGGCGCGACCGGCGCATACTCGGCCCCGGTCAGGCGCTGCTCTGGTCGGCCGGCGGGCTGGCCGCACTGGTCTTTCTGGTCACCACGGCCGGCTATCCCGTCAGCATGATCACCGTGCCCGGCGAGGCGGTCTCCAACAGCCGACCACCATCACTGGCGCTGCTGTCACTGGCCGTCTTTCACGGTGGCCTGGTGATCTCGCTGGAAACGCCGCTGCGCCGCTGGCTGAAGCGACCGCTGCCCTGGACGATCGCCGTACTGGTCAACGGCCGCATCATGACACTGTACCTGTGGCACGTGACGGTCATGATCCTGGCCATTGGCGCACTGAACCTGGCGGGCGGTCCCGGGCTGGGCATCGAGCCCGACAGCGCGCTGTGGTGGGCCACGCGGCCGGTATGGATCGGCCTGCTGGCCGTACTGCTGCTGCCGGCCATGGCGTTGTTCGGCCGTTTCGAGCAGACCTCCAGGAAAGGTGCCGCCGCATCACCGCCGGCGTGGCGCTCCATTGCCGGCGCCATTGCCATATCCGGCGCCCTGGCCACGCTTGCACTCAACGGCATCCATGGCGGGGGGATAACCGGAATCCGTGTCGAGATTGTTGCCCTGGCGCTGGCGGGGATCGCCCTGGTGTTCGGCTATCCGCGTCGGATTTAACCCGGCCGCACAGCGCTGCCGGCCCGGGAATCGCGCCGGGGGCGGCGCTCCCACAAGTCATATCTATCACCCCCCGACCCCGGGTAGGAGCGGCGCCCTCGCCGCGATGCCATGCCAGGTCAATCACACCGGGACCGTTTCCTACAACCGCATGGATGCACTGAGCGATTCATAGACCTCCCGGTCACGTCCGAAGTAATGCAGGGTCGGGGCCCGGTAGAGAAGCTGGTACAGGCCGTTCTCGTCGACAAAGCCCCGTAGCAGCACCTCGATCCTCAGGCCCGCATCGGTCTTGAATCGCAGATGCAGCGCGTAACCGGTGTGTCCGGCGATTTCCATGGGCCGGTTGTCGAGAATCTCGAGACTGGGCAGCCCCTCTTCCTGCGATGCCTTGAGTTCCGCGATGGTCAGTTCGGCAAGTTCCGAGGGCAGCATGCCGGCCGATGAGGACTTCTCTAGCTCCTCGAAGGCCTTCTCGTGCGGCCGGTACTCGATGACGATGCGCTGCAGGTCCAGGCCATCGCGGGACAGCACCAGGCTGTCGCCGACCTCCGAGCGCATCCACCCGGCGGGCAGGCTGACGCTGTAGTGCTCACCGCTGTAGTGGCTGCCCGTATCATCCACCCGGACCCAGGTGGCGGCACAGCCGGCAAGCATCAGGGCAAGCAGACAGGCAGCAATGCTGACGTGCAGTTTCATCAGTGATCATCCCCTGTTTTCAGATTCGTGCGGTAGAGCTCGATGTAGGCCCGGTCAGGCGCGTCCGGTCGCAGTTCCAGGTAGCGGCTGAAGTGGCTGTCCGCCTCCCCCGCCTCGCCCTGTTTCATGTAATGCAGTCCCATGGCGCGCCAGGGGGGTGCAAACTCCGGCACCAGCTGAATCGCTGTCGCATAGGCCTCGGCGGAACGCGCGGCATCACCCTCCTCGTCCCGCAGGCGATAGGCCTCGCCGAGGTAGAACCAGGCGGACAGGGGATAGCGCACAAAGGCATCGGGGCGCCCCAGGATCAGCAGCACACTCTGGTACTGGCCGAGTTCCAGGTAATCCTGCAGCAGTTCGAGCTGCAGTTTCTCGACCTGCATGCGGTAGACCTGTTCACCGCGGTAGCCGTTCGTGGCACCGTGCTGCCGCACCAGCGCCTCGAAGCTCTCGATGCGGTCTTCCAGTGCCGGGTGGGTGGAGAAGAAATAGGGTTCGTCGATATCCAGCGCCTCGACCTCGGCAAGCAGATGCTCGAAGGTGACCGGCGCCTGCCTGACATCGTAGCCGGCCGCCGCCAGCCGCCGGAAGCCATCGGCATCCGCCTCGCGCTCCAGCTCCTTGGAGAAACCGTAAATCGATGACAGGGCCATGAGGTCGCCAAGCGCCGGGATGCCGGTCACCACACCGAAACCGGTCGAGAACGCCGTCGAGCTCTTCGTGTTGCGCCGCTGCTGCCAGCTGTGCTTGTGCGTGAAGTGCACGCCCTCGTGCGCCAGCACGGTCGCCATCTGTGCCTCGTTGTCGAGGCGTGTCAGCATGCCGGTGTTGATGTAGATGCTGCCATTGGGCAGGGCAAAGGCATTCAGGCTGGGCGAATCCACCACCCGGACACTGATTGCATCGCCATACTCCGGGTACAGTTTCTGCATCACCGACTCCAGGTAGCCCTGCAGTTCGTCATCCTCAAAGAGGTAGTCGGCGTTCTCCATCTGCTCGTCGAGCTCGACGGCGGAATGCCACAGCCGGCTTTCCTCCGCAGTCAGGTGCAGGGTGTCCTGGTGGCCGCTCATCGGCTTGATCGGTGCAGACTGGCAGGCGGCCAGCCCGAGTACGGCAAACACCAGCAACAGGCGCGGCATGCTAGTTGCCGGTCGACGGGGCCGGCTCGCGTGCCGCATCCAGGGCCGGGTATCCCACCATCAGCTCACGCGCCAGGTCGAGCGTGGACCCACGCTCGCGCAGGTCAGCGTCACCGCCGGAGACCGTGTGGTTCAGCCACAGCAGGTCGCCGGTCTCGAAGTCGACCAGTCCGCCAACCAGGGTGGAATGCCCCAGCGGCACAGAGACACCGAACATGACGCCGACGACCGCGGTCGCCTTGCGACCCGCCGTGGACACGACGTCCTCACCCAGAATAATCAGGCCGGCATCAATGCCGTAGTTTGTTTTGAGGAAGGCCAGACCGTCGCCAAGCGTGTAGTCGAAATGCTGCGCCTTGAAATGCCAGGCGGTGTTGACCGGGTGGTCAGCCCACCTGGCGCTGGCCGCCACCGAGGTGAACAGCGCCAGGTGCTCCTCGAGTATGTCACGCTCCTCGCCAGTCAGGGACGCGCTGTCCACCTCGCGCGTGACGCAACACTTGCCCTGCGGGTCTTTCGACACCAGCAGTGCGCTGCGGACATTTTCCTCGGCCACGTCACTCCACTCGGGCACTTCCTCCTTGACGCCGCCGGTCGACATTTCGTACACGTCGACATCGACCGGCATGAGCACGACCTGCTGCAGCGGGCGCGAGCCCGGCTCCTGCTTGATGGTGTAATGCAGTTTTGCCGAGGGACCGGCGGCACAGCCCGCGAGCAGCCCGATGGCGGCCAGCAGCATGAACAGACGAAGGCGACGTGGCATGACACACTCCCTGTTTGATGGCCCGACGGGTCTGTTGCAGGGACCCTGCCGGCGAACATGGCAGTACGGTTATACCCGCTCAGCCAGGCGGCCACAACCAGGCCGCTCCGCGCACGCCACTGGAATCGCCGTGCCTGGCCCTGAGCAGTTTGGTATCCACCCGGTCTGAAAACACATACCGCTCCCAGCCTGCCGGCACGGCCGTATACAGCGAGCCGATACCGGAGACACCGCCGCCGAGCACGACGACATCCGGGTCAATGATATTGATGACGCTCGCCAGCGCACGCGCCATGCGGTCCGCATGGCGCGCCAGCACCTGCAGTGCCGGTGCATCACCGCGGTGTGCACGCCGGTCAATCTCGATCGCCTCTGGCATGTCACCGGTCAGCCGCCGGTAATCGTGCGACAGCCCAGGGCCGGACAACCAGGTCTCGATGCAGCCATGCAGCCCGCAATAACACACCGGCCCCGACAACTCATCGGCACGCGGCCACGGCAGCGGATTGTGGCCCCACTCGCCGGCAATGCCGTTGGGCCCGGCGACCAGCCGCCCGTCCACGACGATGCCGCCGCCGGTACCCGTGCCGACAATCACGCCGAACACCACCCGCGCACCGGCGGCCGCGCCATCCGTCGCCTCCGACAGGGCAAAACAGTCCGCATCATTGGCAAAGCGCAATGGCCGTCCCAGCAGGGTCTCCAGTTCCTGCTGAAGTGGCTGGCCGTTCAGGCAAACGGAATTGGCATTCTTGACACGACCGGTCGCGCGCGAAAATGAACCCGGCATACCAACACCGACACAACACTGGCGGCCAACATCGGTCTCCAGCCGGTCGACCATGACGGCAATAGACTGCAGCGTCGCCCGGTAATCGCCAGCCGGCGTCGATATACGCCCCCGTGCCAGCTCGGTGCCATCCGGGGCCAGCACAAGTCCTTCGATCTTGCTGCCACCGAGGTCGATACCCAGTCTGAACTTGCTGTCATACATCATTGCTGTCCCTTTAAAATCCCTGGCTTGCGGTGCAAGCATCCGGGTCCAGGCCGGGATGCGAAACCCGATGGAGCTGAAACAGGAAAACCGCCAGTGATGCCCAGGAGCGCATCCCCTCTCCCGCGTGCGGGAGAGGGTGTATGAATCAGGCCGTTGCGCCACATGGATGCCCACCCCGCATCCTGGCCGCTCGCGGTATCCCGCCTCCCGCGGCACGTGTACTTCCCTGTACATCGGCCTTCTCCCCTTGACGGGGAGAAGGAATCAAGCGGGGCAGCACTGGTACTCCTTGGTAATATTCTGACAGGTCATTGAGATACCGGTGACAGGAGAAGCGCATCGGCGCTGCCAGTTGCGATGCTGCCTGACTGCACGGTGTTTCCTAGTTGGTGTAAGCCTGCCGCAGACTGGTGATATTATCCTTCATCACGCTGAGAAAGTTGCCCCTGGCCGGACGGTTGGAACAGGGGTCGAAAACGGCAATACCGATGCCCATACTCTCGAGTTGCCGTGCAATCGCCGGGAGCGGCTGTTTTTCCCACAGCATCCGGTCTGCCGGGAAATTCTCCTGCAACAGGCGCAGCTGCTGCCACTGATGATCACTCGGCATGTCCTGCGGCTCCCACACCATGTCTTCTATATGCAGTTCGTATCGACGGGCGAGGTAATGATAGACCGGGTGCGACGCGAACAGGGGCTTGCGCGGTCGTGTGGCAACGATTTGCTGTATTTCCAGGTCCAGCCCAAGCAGATCCTCCCGCAGGGCCGCAAAATTCCTGTCGAAATCTGCCTTGTTTTCAGGCTGTTTCGCGCCAAGCGCCTCGGTGATCGCCTGTGCCTGCTGCACCGCCTGATGTAAATCCAGCCACGTAGTGAACGCCGTGCCAGCATGCGAATGTGCACCAGCAGGGCCGTGGCTGTGGGTGACGGTACCCTCGACCATGATAAAGCCATTCCTGAAAGCCTTTGACGTATCGACCTGGCGCAGGCGTGGCAATGACACCTTACTCACCCACCCGGCATAATCCGCACCATTGAGCACGATCAGATCAGCCTGCTGGTAGTCTGCGATGGTCTTCCGGTCCGGCATCCAGAATGCCGGATCCACACCGGCGGGGACCGGAAGCACCACCCGCGCGTGGTCACCGGCGATACGCTGGGTAAAGTATTGCTGGGGGTTGTTGACCGTGTAGACGGTCAACGGTTCCGCGGACCGCAGCGGCGCAGAGGACAAAACCAGCAGAAACCCCATTACTGCAGAAAAACACTGTTGCATCATGTGCACCTCGACAGACACATCACCAGCCAAAACCCGAAGGATCATTCCTTCAGCCCGACTTACCCTCTTCCTGCAAGCTAGATAAACAGCGCCCTCACCAGCTGATGGTCATATTGCGAGACCACCGAGAGGATCAGCAGGCACAGCACAGCACTGATTGCTGCAATAATCAGGATCTCCGCTCCCAGCAACCG
>JBFELL010000125.1:0-8428 GCA_041552135.1 Gammaproteobacteria bacterium | reverse complement strand
TACGGATCCCCTGTCGGGGACTCTAAATGGCAAGCGGGGGTTCCTGCAGCAGGGCCGCCTGCTCGCGCAGTGCCAGGACATGTTCTTCCCAGTAACGCGGGGTATTGAACCAGGGAAAGGCACGCGGGAACGCGGGATCATCCCAGCGCCGTGCCAGCCAGCCTGCGTAGTGGATCATGCGCAGGGTGCGCAATGCCTCGATCAGCTGCAGTTCCCGGTAGTCGAGGTCGTGAAACTGCAGATAACCCTCGGTTATCTCGCCCAGTTGCAGCTGCATCTCGTTGCGGCCGCCCGACAGCAGCATCCACAGGTCCTGGATTGCCGGGCCGCTGCGACAATCATCCAGGTCGACGAAATGCGGGCCGTCATCGGTCCAGAGAATGTTGCCCGGGTGACAGTCGCCATGCAGGCGGATACTGGTAATACTGCCGGCACTGTCGAAACAGTTGCCGACCAGGACAAGCAGGTCTGAAACCAGTGTCCGGTAGGCCGTTTCGATATGCTCCGGCAGGAAGCCGCCCTCGAGCACGAAACGGTAGGGGCGATGTCCGAAACTTTCGATGTCTAGCGCCGGCCGGTGCTGGAAAGGGCGTGCTGCACCAACCGCATGAATACGCCCGATGAATCGGCCCATCCACAGACGCTCCTCGCGGCTGCCAAGTTCCGGCCAGTGCCCGCCCTGGCGCGGATAGACCGCGTAGCGATAGCCCTCATGGTGGTGCAGCGTGGTTTGCGCGGACTGCAGCGGCGCCACAACCGGTATCTCGTGCTCCGCCAGTTCCTGCGTGAAGCTGTGTTCTTCAAGGATGGCCGCGTCGGTCCAGCGGTGCGGGCGGTAGAACTTCACGATGAGCGGTGCGGCATCTTCCAGTCCGACCTGGTAGACGCGGTTCTCATAGCTGTTCAGCGCCAGCAGCTGGCCGCTGGTCCGGTAGCCAAGCGCATCTACCGCTGCCAGCAGGATGTCCGGCGTGAGTCTGGCATAGTCGGCAGCTGCCGGTTGGTCTTGCATGATATCGGTTGCATGGTCAGGGCGGAACGTGGATGCTAATCCCTCGGGCGCGGGTTGTCACTTGCCCCGTGTTGCATGCGCAGTTGTGCGTGGCGTGATGACGGCAGGAGGGGCCGTGGAAAAGCTAGCGAACTACAAGTTTCCCTTGAACGTGCATATCGCGACCCTGTTTATCGGCCTGATTCTCCTCATGGCCATTGTGCTGGGCTGGTTCAATTATCAACAGAACAGCAGGGTCCTGCTCTCCGCGACCGAGAAGCTCTATGGCCAGATTGCCGGCGAGCTTGGCGCCGGCCTGCAGGCGATCTACCGGCCGATCGTCGGGATGGTCGATGTCCTCGCTGACAGCGATATCATGGCCGCAAGCAGCCTGGAGGAACGTCTGGCCCGGTTGCATCTGTTCAGCCGGGTCATCAGCCAGCACGCGCAGCTTGCGGCGCTGTCAGTCGGTTACGGGTCGGGCGACTTCTTCATCGTGAGGTCGCTGCAGACGCAAGAGATGCGCGGGCGTTTTTCCGCTCCCGACGGTGCCAGCCTGATGGTCGACAGCACGGTGGCGGGTGATGCCGGTGAGCTGCGGCCGATACGGCTGTTTTTCAATCCCGCTCTGGATGAGATCCGCCGCGAGTACCCGGATGATAGCGGCTACGATCCCCGGACGCGCTCGTGGTATCAAATGGCGCGAGGTCAGGATGGCACGGTCACGGTACCGCCCTATCTCTACTACTTCATGCGCAAGGTCGGTGTCACGGTCAGCCGGTCATCAAGCCGGCATGAGGCTGTCTTTGCCGCGGACATTACGCTGCAGGCCCTGTCCCGGTCGATCGGGGAGATGCAGGTGTCGCCGTCTGCCGAACTGCTGCTGATGAATGCCGCCGGCGAGG
Source organism: Gammaproteobacteria bacterium (assembly GCA_041552135.1). Lineage (GTDB taxonomy): Bacteria > Pseudomonadota > Gammaproteobacteria > UBA9214 > UBA9214 > SZUA-186. The sequence continues at coordinate 6,532 of JBFELL010000125.1, read as the reverse complement.
TGCTGGCCTACAGCGAGAGTGACAGGATTATTGTTCACAAGGACGATCAGCAGGTCACGCTGGCCCGTGTCACGGATCTGGACAGTCCGGTGCTGCACGCTGCTGCCCGTGACCTGGAATTGCGCAGGCAGGCGCTTGACTTCGAGTCGGACGGGCGGGACTGGCTGGGATCGGTGACGCCGGTAGGCATCAACAACGCTACGGCGGTGTACCTGATGATCGTGGCGCCAAAGGACGAGTTGCTGGCCGAGGCGGTGCGCATACGCAACCAGGCACTGCTGATGCGACTGCTGGTAGTGCTCCTGTCGCTGCCGGTCGCCTGGTGGCTGGCCAGCAGGGTTGCGCGCCCGCTCAGGGGGCTCGCCAGGGAAACCGGTCTGATCCGCCGCTTTGACTTCCGCTCACCGATCACTACCCGCTCACGTATCCGCGAGGTCGATGATCTGGCGGTCGCCATGGGCATGATGAAGGTGACCATCAGCCGCTTTATCGAGTTGATCAACAGCCTTGCGGCGGAACAGGATTTCGATCGCATGCTGCAGTCCATCAGTCATTCCACCCTGCAGGTCAGCGGCGCCGACCTCGCGGGGATCTACCTGGTTGACGAGGACGGTCGACAGGTACGGCCGGTCGCGGTCGGTACCCGCCGGGATCCTGAGGGGGCCGGTCCGGAGCGACTGCCTGTCTATGCGCTCGAGGAGACCTCGCAGGGCGGTGAGCTGGTTGACTGCATCAGGCGGGGGGAAATCGGTCTGAACCCGATCGGCCGGGAAGCGGCTGCAGCCGGTGGCCTCAATGCCGTGTTGCTGGGGTGGCTGGGTGCGGCGCAGGCGGACCTTGCCTGTATCCCGCTGGTGAACCGCAGCGACGACGTGGTTGGCGCGCTTTTCCTGGTGTTCCGGGAAGACCGGGGGGAACCGGACCGCGATGGCCTGCGCCAGGAACGTCTTGCTTTCCTGCAGGCCCTGTCCGGTTTTGCCGCGGTCTCGATCGAGAGCCGGCACTTGCTGAAACTGCAGAAGGACCTGCTCGAGGCCTTTATCAAGCTTATTGCCTCGGCGATCGATGCCAAGTCACCGTATACGGGTGGACATTGCCAGCGCGTGCCGGAACTGACCAGGATGCTGGCACAGGCGGCCTGTGAGGTCGACAGCGGGCCATTGCGTGACTTCAGTCTTGACAGTGAACAATGGGAGGCACTGCATATCGCCGCCTGGTTGCACGATTGCGGCAAGGTCACGACCCCCGAGTATGTCGTCGACAAGTCGACGAAGCTGGAAACGATCTACGATCGTATCCACGAGATTCGCATGCGTTTCGAGGTGCTCAAGCGCGATGCGGAGATTGCCTGCTGGAAATCGATCAGCGGCGGCGCGGACAGGGACGGCACCCTTGAAACGCTGGCGCGGCAGTTGTCCGGGCTGGATGAGGAGTTTGCCTTCATCGCGAAATGCAACGAGGGCGGCGAGTTCATGTCCGATGAGGCTATCGAGCGGGTGCAGCAAATTGCCCGGCGGACCTGGGGCCGGACACTGGATGACCGGCTTGGGGTTTCCTGGGAGGAGCGCCGCCGCAAGTCCCGGCAGGCAGCGCAGGAACTGCCGGTCGAAGAGCCCCTGCTGGCGGACAAGGACGAGCATCTGGTGGAACGGGAGGAGGCAGACCGGATGCCCGGGGACAATCCGTGGGGGTTCAGGCTGGATGTGCCGGAGTACAAGTACAACCGCGGTGAAATCTATAACCTCTGCATCCGGCGCGGCACGCTGTCAGCCGAGGAGCGCTACAAGATCAATGACCATATCGTGCAGACCATCATTATGCTCGACAAGCTGCCCTACCCGAAGCACCTGAAAGCGGTGCCCGACATTGCCGGTGGCCATCACGAGAAGATGGACGGCACGGGTTACCCGCGGCAGTTGCGGCGCGACGACATGTCACTGACGGCGCGCATGATGGCGATTGCGGATATCTTCGAGGCCCTGACGGCCTCCGACCGGCCATACAAAAAGGCCAAGACCGTGGGCGAGGCGCTGAAGATCATGAGCCTGATGCAGCAGGAGCAGCATATCGATCCCGACTTGTTCAGGCTGTTCCTGACGGCGGGTGTCTACAAACAGTATGCCGAGCGGTTTCTGCCACCCGGGCAGCTGGACGGGGTGGATATCTCGCAATACCTGCAGTGACCGGTTCAGGGTGACGTTCGGCTATTGCGGCCTGCCGGTCGGGTGAAAGACGAGTGTCTTGATATCACCCAGATGCTCGTAGTGTTCGCAGCCTTCCTCGATCTCGATCTCGCGTGAGAAGTCGATATCCGACCAGGCCGATTCCGTCATCAGGATGTATTCCTGGTGTGGCACCGAGTTTTTCAGCAGGCGATGCACCAGAATGACATCACTGCCGGACAATTCATTGAATTCGCGGATCCGGTAGAAATGTGCCTGGCCGCTGTGCACCACGAGTTTCAGTTTCAGTGCATCGATGTTGCTGCAGGCACCGCATGTGCACTTGCCGCAGACGGCGGGTCCGCCACTGTCCAGTTCGCCGAGCCTGTCATGAAATGCCTCGAAAAAGTGTATCAGCTTGTTGCCGATTTTCAGGCTGACTCCATTGCCGGAAAAATCACGGTTGTCTTTCGGTGCGAACAGAAAGATGGCATCGCCCTCCAGCTTGGATACCTCCATGGGTAGCTCGACGTGTTCGATAATGCTGTGGATCAGCTGCGAGATGATGTACTGGCTGTGCGCGATCTCGGTGTCCGAGGCGACCATGAACCGGGTATAGCCGCTGATGTCCGCGATCATCAATACCACGGGTCTTGTCGATTCGTCTGCCACGGGCCGGCAACCTGTCGCGTTGGGATTTCACTCGAGTATACATTAAAGGCAGGGTATTACAGCGACCTGTTCTGCCGTTGTCGTTGTATGACAGTGTCTTTCATTCAAACGTGTGTGTATTGAGCTAGACTTTTGTAGTGATATGGCAACTCGAGCGTTGTTTTTGCAGTGCCCTGCAAGGCAATCGCTGTCACCTTGTGATCTTGATACAAGAACAATGATTGACTGGCGTAAAACCTGCTTCCGGTTGAGGTATTTGATCGCCTGCCTGCTGCTGTATACCGTGGGCCCTGTGCCTGCCTGTGCCATCCAGGCCAGTCCGCATGTTATCCACGAAACCCAGCCGGACGGGACCGGTATCAGGCTGCATATCCGCGGCAGTGAATACTTTCACTGGTATGAAGACCTGGCGGGCTTCACCGTACTGCGTGACAAGGGACGCTATGTCTATGCAAGGCTGGGCAAGGACCGGCAGCTGGTTGCCACGACCTGGGAAGTCGGCAAGGTTGACCCTGTTGCCAGGGGCTTGAAGAGAAGGACCCTGCCACCTGCACACATTATCCGGCAACGGCGTGCCGGGAGTTATGCGTTACCGGCAGCGGGCGAGTCGACCCTGCAGGCGGCAGCAGCGGTGACGGGTACTATCAGGAATCTTGTCATCATGCTTCGCTTTTTCGATCATGCCGGCAGGCCGCTTCCCGATGATGATGATTTTGACGTGTTGTTCAATGCCGTGGGCGGCGATCCCGTGCTGGCACCAAGCGGCAGCGTGCGCGATGTCTACCTCGAGAACTCCTACGGGCAACTGGTGCTCGATTCCACTGTGGTCGGCTGGATAGATGTGCCGAATACCGAAGCCTATTACGCCAATGGAGACTCCGGTGACTCCACCCTGTGGCAGGCGCTGCGTGCTGCACTTGACCAGGTCGACGACGTAATCGACTTCACTGACTTTGATACAGACAATGATGGCCGGATCGATTCCATTACGTTTATCCACTCCGGCTACGGCGCCGAGTGGGGTGGTACCGATGCCTATGGCGCCAGCTATGAAGATCGCATCTGGTCACACCGCTGGGCCATACAGTCACCGCCCTGGACCTCGGAAGAGGGGGTGCAGGTTTCCGATTACCATATCAGTCCCGGTGTATGGGCCACCTCCGGTTCCGAGATCGGGCGTATTGGCGTGATTGCACACGAGACCGGTCACTTCTTCGGCCTGCCCGATCTGTACGACACCGACAGCGGTGCCGGTGAGGGTATCGGCTCCTGGGGCATGATGGCCAACAGCTGGGGGTTTGATTCCAGCCAGCTGCATCCGCCGCATTTCTCGGCCTGGAGCAAGATCGAGCTGGGCTGGGTGACGCCGACGGTGATTTCCGCGCTCGGTGATTACACCCTCCCGGAGGTGGAGTTCTCGCCTGTGATCTACCGTATCGAGGCCGGTTACCCGCTCAATGAATATCTCTTGATAGAGAACCGGCAGCCATCGGGCATCGAGACTGCTATCCCGCAGGGCGGCCTGGCGATCTGGCATATCGATGACCAGTCGGATTTTGATACCCAGGGCTACCCGGGTCAGGCTGGCTGGCCGAATAACGGCAACCATTACCGGGTGGCGCTGCTGCAGGCCGATGGTAACTATGACCTGGAAAGGGGCCACAATCGCGGTGACGCCACTGACCTTTATCATGGCAACGGTATTCACCGCATCGATGCCGATACCGTGCCCGGAACCGACGCCTACCAGACGGGTAAGCCCGGCGATACCGGCAACATCATTTCCAGTATCAGCGGGGCCGGTGCAAGTATGTCGTTTACCTATGGACCGCCACCGCCGGAGCCGACCTATCATCTGCGCGCCGAGCACTATGAGGCGGACTGGATCGATGCAACTGCGGGTACGCTGCATAACCTGTCGGACAATGGCAGCGTTGTTGTGCCGATTGGTTTCGACTTCGAATTTTTCGGCGTCGCGCGGGCGGCGGTGACGGTCAGCGCCAACGGTTACCTGACGTTCGGGGCGGATGGCGGTTCAGGCACCAATACCGGTTTGCCGAGTCCCGCGGCTCCAAACGATCTCATTGCACCATTCTGGGATGACCTGAATCCGGAACCCGGTGGTGCCGTGTACGTGCTTGCCGAGGGTGTCGCGCCACTGCGCCGGACTACCATTGCCTGGGAAGGTGTCCGGCATGCCGGTGGTACGGGTGACGTCAGTTTCCAGGTGACCCTGTATGAATCCGGCGGTGACATCGTGTTTCGTTACCTGGACACCGTGACCGGTGATGCGGCGTATGATCGGGGTGCCAGTGCCACCATCGGTGTCGAGGATGTGGCCGGTACAGATGCCACGCTGTATTCCTTTGACCAGGCCCTGATCAGCAACCTCGATGCCTTGCGGTTCTCGACCCGCAAGGACGTGTTGCTGGTCGATGATGATGATGGTGACCCGAATGTGCGCAGCTCGTATGCCGCGGCGCTGGGCGGGCTCGGGGTGACTTACGATGTCTGGGATACCGGTGCCGGTGATCCGGACAGCGCAGGGCTGGCGGATTACAAGGGTGTCATCTGGTTTACCGGTGACAAGTACGACAGCACAACCGGACCGGGGGCCACCGGGGAGGCGGCACTCGGCGGCTACCTCGATAGCGGCGCCTGCCTGTTTATCAGTTCCCAGGATTATCACTGGGCACGCGGCTTGACATCCTTCATGCAAGACTATCTGGGTGTGCTGGGGGTGGTGGATGATGTGTTCCAGACAACGGTGCAGGGTGCCGGCCCGGCATTTTCCGTGTTGGGGCCCTATACCCTGTTCTATCCTCCCCTTGTTAACTACAGCGACGGTTTGTTCCCGGACACCGGCGCCAGCGTTGTCATCAATGCCGACCAGGGCGCAACGGGCATTGCCAGGGTAACATCGACCTACAGCACGACCTTCTGGGGTTTCCCCTTCGAGGCCATTGCCGATGCAGCAGACCGCCAGGTTGCCATGGACGCGGTGCTGCGGTTCTGCGCCGATGTGACTATCGACAGCGATGCCGATGGCAACGCCAATTCCCATGATGCGGATGACGACAACGATGGCCTGCCCGATGCCGTCGAGGTTATGGTTCTCGGTACCGACCCGCTGGCAACCGATAGCGATGGCGACACCCTGAGCGATTTTGACGAGGTTAACCGGGACGGTAACCCGGATGATTACAATCCCGCGTTCGATACCAACCCGCTGGCCGGCGACAGTGACGGCGATAACTGGAGTGATGCCGCGGAACTGGCGGCGGGTACTGACCCGCTGGACGCGGGTAGTACCCCGGTCAACAGTGGTGATATCAATGATGACGGTAACGTGGATGTGGTCGATATCCTGCTTGGCCTGCGCATCCTCACGGGCATGTATGTGCCCTCGACGACAGAACTGCAACGTGGCGATGTTGCCCCGGTGGTGGCGGGTGTCCCAATGCCGGATGCGCAGTTCACGCTGGGCGATCTGGTGGTCATCCAGCGGATTGTATTCGGTCTCTATGCCCCCTGATTGACCTCGCCAACCGGACCGCCCGGGGAATCCAGCGACGGAACGCACGCCCGGGCATGTCTGGCCGGTTACTGTGCCGGCACGTTGCCGGGTCTGGCACGGGCATAATGCGTCATATAATTGACGGAATTTCATGCTACCATGGCTCAAGCAGGGATTCCGC
>JBFELL010000124.1:0-8448 GCA_041552135.1 Gammaproteobacteria bacterium | reverse complement strand
ACTGACGGATATCACCTACACCATCGTTGACCCGAGGGTGCGGCTGTCATGATAAAGCCGGTGATCCTCTGGACCGATGCGCTGGTCTTCCTGCTGCTGTTCGCTGTGGTGCTGTTTGCGCTCTACGCACGCGCCAGGCCGCACCTGAGAGCGCCATGGAAGCGCATTTTCACCAGCCGCATGGCCTCGATGTCGGCGGTGATCCTGCTGACCTATGTGGTCATCGGTGTGCTTGATTCACTGCACTTCAGGCTGCCGCTGGAGAGCAAGACCGAATCACAGGAGGCACATTACGCCGTCGAGGTGCTGAGCGTCATGGATGTCCTGCTGGGGCCGGTGCGCACCCAGGTCGAAAAAACCTACTCGGCGCCGTTTGCGACCCACCTGTTTACCCGCGAGACCATCGAGCACCCCGATGGCAGCCAGTCGCGTGACTACCCGCGGCTGGCGTATGGCGGCGCCCACCTGCAGGACCCGGTTGCGGAGCGCACTGCCGACATACGGCAACGTGCGCTGATCGCGCTGCTGCAGACCCTGGGGACGACGGTCGCGGTGCTGTTTCTGCTGGGCGCCATACTGGCGCGGCGCTACAACAGGCCGGTCCGGCAAAGCATTTCTGACATCCTGGCGGCGCGCACGGGCGCGCCGTGGCGTGCCATCCTGCTTACCGTCGGCATGGTTGTGCTGCTGATAGCCCTGGCCATCAATCTCGCCGGTGCCTACCACGTCCTCGGCACCGACAAGGTCGGCCAGGACGTTTTCTACCAGACACTGAAGAGCATTCGCACGGGACTGGTCATCGGCACACTGACCACCCTGGTCATGCTGCCATTTGCCGTCCTGCTCGGCATCATGGCCGGCTACCTGCGCGGCTGGGTCGACGATGTCATCCAGTACATCTACACCACGCTGAATTCCATTCCCGGCGTACTGCTGATCGCGGCCGCCATCCTGATGCTGCAGGTCTACATTGCCAACAACCCGGAGCGCTTCGAAACAACCCTTGAAAGGGCCGATATCCGTCTGCTGTTCCTGTGCATTATCCTCGGCATCACCAGCTGGACCGGGCTCTGCCGCCTGCTGCGCGGCGAGTCGCTGAAGCTGCGCGAGGTCGAGTATATCCAGGCCGCCGCGTCCTTCGGCGTGTCGCACGCCAGGATCATCAGCCGGCATATCCTGCCGAACGTCATGCACATTGTGCTGATCACCGTCGTGCTGGACTTCAGCGGCCTGGTGCTGGCCGAGGCCGTGCTGTCCTACATCGGTATCGGCGTCGACCCGACCATGAACAGCTGGGGCAACATGATCAACCGTGCGCGCCTGGAAATGGCGCGCGAACCCATGGTCTGGTGGTCACTGATGTCCGCCTTCATCTTCATGTTCGTCCTGGTGCTGGCCGCCAACCTGTTTTCGGATTCCGTACGCGACGCCTTCGACCCGCGCCTGCGCAACAACAGATAACCGCGATGACACAACCACTACTCGAAATCAGCAACCTGAAAGTGCGCATCGGCGCGGGCGACAATGCCATCCGCGCCGTCGATGACGTCAGCTTTCACATCAACCGGGGGGAGACCTTTGCCCTGCTGGGCGAGTCTGGCTGCGGCAAGTCGATGACGGCGCTGTCCATCCTGCGCCTGTTGCCCGAGCCGGCAGGGCGGATCACAGGCGGCCGAATTGTCCTCGACAGCAAGGACCTGACGGCACTGCCCGAGGTCGACATGCGCGACATCCGCGGCCGGCGCATTGCCATGATCTTTCAGGAGCCGATGACTTCGCTGAATCCTGTCCTCAGCGTCGGCAAGCAGATCGGCGAGACACTGCGCCAGCACCACGGGCTGAAGGGCAGGGCCGGGCGCGAGCGGGTGCTCGATCTGCTCGACGCCGTCGGCATCCCGGACGTCAGACAGCGCATCGACGCGTACCCGCACCAGCTCTCCGGCGGCATGAAGCAGCGCATCATGATCGCCATCGCCCTGGCCGGTGAGCCGGACCTGCTGATCGCCGACGAGCCCACCACGGCGCTGGACGTCACCATCCAGGCACAGGTGCTGGAACTGTTGCAGAAGCTGCAGCAGGACACGCACATGGCGATTATGCTGATCACCCACGATCTGGGCATCGTCGCCGGCATGGCCGACCGGGCCGCGGTCATGTACGCCGGGCAACTGGTCGAGGAGGCCACACGTGACCGCTTCTTCGGTGACGCCCGCCACCCCTACAGCCGCAAGCTGTTCGAGTCGCTGCCGCATGTCAGCAAACGGGCACAGGCACTGCAAACCATCCGCGGTACCGTGCCGACACTGGACCATGACTTCAGCGGTTGTCGCTTTGCCGAGCGCTGCGATCATGCGTGGTCACATTGCCGCAGTGAAACGCCAGCCTGGTATCTCACCGATCACGACACAAACCATCACACACGCTGCCACCTGGTGAATCCGCACATCAGCCCGCCGGCCTCATCAGCTCAGCAGACTGAGACGCCGCAGGCCGCCACTTCCGGTAAAGTCCATGCCGGCGACCTGTTACAGGTCAACGACCTCAAGGTGCATTTTCCGGTCCACAAGGGCGTTTTCAGGCGCATCGCCGGGCATGTCTATGCGGTTGACGGCGTCTCACTGGAAATCCCCAGGGGGCAGACCCTGGCGCTGGTCGGCGAGTCCGGTTGTGGCAAGACCACGGTCGGCAAGGGCATTCTCCAGCTGCTTCGTCCCACCGCTGGCAGCGTGCAGTTCGACGGCACCGAGCTGACCCGCTTGCGGGGCGAACGGCTGCGCCGGGCGCGCTCGGATTTCCAGTTCATCTTCCAGGATCCGTACTCGTCCATGAATCCGCGCATGATGGTGGGCGACATCGTGGAGGAGGGCATGACCGCGCAAGGCATCGGCAAGACAAAGGCAGAACGGCGCGAGCGCGTGGCGCAACTGTTCGGGCACGTCGGCCTGTCGCCGACGCATGTCAATCGCTACCCGCACGAATTCTCCGGTGGCCAGCGACAGCGCATCTGTATCGCCCGCGCACTGGCCGTCGACCCCAGACTGGTGATCTGCGACGAACCCACCAGCGCACTCGACGTCTCGGTACAGGCGCAGATTCTCAATCTGCTGAAGCAGCTGCAGAACGAACTGGGCCTGTCGTACCTGTTCATCACCCACAACCTGTCGGTGGTGTCCTACCTCGCCGACCGCGTTGCCGTCATGTACCTCGGGCGCATCGTCGAGGAAGGCCCGGTCGGTGATGTGCTGGAAGATCCCCTGCATCCCTACACGCAGGCACTGCTCTCCGCGGTTCCGCAGATCGAACCGGATTCACGGCGTGCATACATCCGCCTCGAGGGCGACCTGCCGTCGCCCTCGAATCCGCCGCGGGGCTGTCATTTTCATCCGCGCTGTCCGCAGGCCATGTCGCAGTGCCGGAACATCTACCCGGATGCGACACGGCACGGCGAGCGCCGGGTAAACTGCCACCTGCATCCGTAACACCCAAAGGGGACAGATTTATTTGAACACACCACGGCAATTGCTCACCGGCTGGCTGATTGCCCTTTGCCTCTCAGGGGAACCGCTGATGGCTGAGGAAACACAACTGATCATCGACGATCGCCGCTCCGGTAACCACACGGCAAGTGGTGGCGGCAACTGGCGGCTGGTCACGGACAGCGTCATGGGCGGTATCTCCGCCGGGCAGCTCACAGCGGAGGAGATCGACGGACGCCCCTGCCTGCGCCTGCAAGGCGAGGTCAGCACGAAAAACAGCGGCGGCTTCATCCAGGCCGCGCTGGAGCTGGAAACCGGGCAGCTGCGCGATGCCAGCGGTTATGACGGCGTGGTAATCGATGTCCGCGGCAATGGCGAGTCCTACAACCTGCACCTGCGCCAGGCGGGCCTCTGGCTGCCGTGGCAGGCCTTTCGTGCCACCTTCACGGCATCACGGGAGTGGCAGACGCATTACCTGCCGTTTACGGCGTTCCAGCCCCACGCGACCCGGGCCGACCTGCAACCGGACCGGTTGAAGCGCATCGGCCTGGTGGCCATCGGTCGTGACTTTGCCGCCGACGTCTGTCTCGGAAGGATCGGCTATTACCGGTCGCCCTGAGCGCTCCAGGCATCATCAGCCTTCACTGACCAGGATCCGGGTCCGGACCGCTTCATTGGTGTTGGCAAAACCGGCAGCACCTTTTTGACGACACGGCCACCGGCTCGGCAGACAATCCTGCCAGTTCTGCCGCTTGTGCCATAAAAAGTGGCATATACTTATGTCATTGTGTCGCATTCTGCGAACACGAACCATAGGGGCATAAATTTTAAATATCATATTTATCAATATAATAAACGTATTAATAAAGAAGCTTTCTCATATGGAATGATTATGTGCCACAAAGAAATATACTGTCGTAACATGGGTAATGTGGCAGAATTTTTTTTGCCACTGCGGTCATCAAGGCCTCCATTCCACGCCCTGACATGAAGGGGCTGGAGAGACAGACAGGTTTGTATGCAAGCCCTGTGGCATCAACCATCCGTAACTGATGAGGGGGGGGCGGGACAGCCAGGGCAGCACCGGCAGGCAATGCCGGGCAGTCACTGCCACAGGCTGTAATGAGTTACAGCGGAGGAGAAACATGAGCAAGAAAAAAATACCCGAATCACTGCAGTCCATGCTGGACATTTACCAGCAGCCGTTCGTGCTGGTGGACCGGCATTTCACCATCGTGGCCTCGAACACGGCCTACGCGGATCAGTACAACCTGACGCCTGACGACATCATCGGCTGCAAGTGCCACAAGGTGTCCCACAACTCCGACGTGCCCTGTATCGAGATCGGCGAGGACTGCCCGCACCGACGCATGTTCAAAAGCGGCCAGGTCGAGGAAGCCCTGCATGTGCATACCCGCCCCGATGGCACCAAGGACTGTGTTGAAATCAAGGCGAATCCGATCCGGGGCGATGACGGCGAAATCCTCTACATGGGCGAACACCTGCGCTCCATCGAGACGCATGACATGCTCGACAAGAGCGAACTGGTCGGTCGGTCAGAACCGTTTCTCCATGCCATCCGGGAGGCGAGTGTTCTGGCACCCTCCGGCCTGCCGGTGCTCATCACCGGCGAGAGCGGCGTGGGCAAGGAAAAGTTCGCCGACTACATCCACAAGCGCTCGCTGCGTGCCGAGGGTCCGTTCACCACGCTGGACTGCTGCGGTCTGAGCGAGACCCTGTTCGAGTCAGAGCTGTTCGGACACGAGGCCGGTTCCTTCACGGGTGCGCAGCGGCAGAAGCGCGGCTTGTTCGAGGTCGCCGACGGCGGCACCCTGTTCCTGGACGAAATCGGTGAAATCTCGCCCACCCTGCAGGCCAAGTTGCTGCGTGTCATCGAAACCGGCGAGTACCGGCGGGTCGGCGGCAACTTGACCTACCAGGCCGACGTGCGCATTGTCTCGGCGACCAACCGTAACCTGCCGGAGATGGTCGAGGAGGGCAGCTTCCGCAAGGACCTCTACCACCGGCTGGTCGGGCACACCGTATTCCTGCCGCCGCTGCGCAAGCGCAAGATCGACATCCCGCAGCTGATCTGCCATTTCATGCGGGACATGGACAAGAAGGCCCCGCCCACCGGCGAAGCGCTGCGGTTGCTGGAGAACTACAAATATCCCGGCAACATCCGCGAGCTGAGATACATCATCGAGCTGGCCGCGCTCAAGGCGGTCGACGGCCATATCTGTCCCGAGCACCTGCCCGAAAAACTGCGCAGCCATAACATCAGCGACAACGACGAGGTATTCGATGATAACGCCTCGGCAACGGCTGAGACCCCGGCCAGCGAACAGTCACCCGGCATGCGTCGCAGGGACGATGCCACGGTGCTGGGGCTGGATACGCGAAAGGTGCTCGATACCCTGCAGCACTGCCGTGGCAATCGCCGCGCGACAGCGCGCGAACTGGGGATCAGCGAGCGCAAGCTCTACCGCCTGCTGAAGCGCTACGAGGAGATGGGCATCGAGGTGCCGAGGCCGTATCAATAGCATGACCTCTCCCCACAACCTTACTACAGCCAATTTGTTCATTCTTCTCGGGGGATAAAAAAAGGGCGGCCTGGGCCGCCCTTTCTTTCGGCAATATGCCTTTGCCGGATTACTTGAGATCCTCCACCCGGGTGCGTACCGCGGCACCGTGAATGTCGCTGCGCTCGGCACCTGTATAGTTATGCCCGCCAACCGCAGTGGAACTCTGCGTGGTAGGCACGGTACGCGAGGAACGCAGCACGGTCTCCAGCTTGCCGCGCAAGCCGCCATCGAGCATGCGGATCATGCCGACACCCGGGCAGCTGCCCTGGGCGGCGTGCAGCACCGAGGCCGGTACCGGTCCGCGCAGTGCCACGACCAGGTACTTGCCGTCCGGCGTGGTGTCCATCAGGTCCGGTGCCGGGTCGTTTTGCGGCAGGCCCGGGTCGTCCTTCACGCCCAGCGCCGCACACGGGCCGTCACCACCCATACCGTCGCCGTTCTTGGAGGTGAGGTCATAGGTGCCCACCCATGTCTGCGAGCCGGTGTCGAACACCTCGGCGACGTTCTGGATGCGGTCCACGGTGTGGATGTACCTGCCGTCCACCGTGCGTGCCATGCCGTGGGCATCGCGGCGGGTGCTGATCCCCGGCAGCTGACCTGTGTCGTTAATTGTGAGTGAGACATTGCCACCCGGGCCGTCAATGTTACCGAGGGTGTGGGTGTTCGCCCCGGTGCCGTCGATGTCTGCCGTAAAGACGTCCTTGTAGACAGTGATCGGCGCCGGCATGTCGGGCATCTGGGGGACGCTGAAGGCGGTATCGTCGATGGTGTATTGCGCAAAGGTTGACTGCGTCGCTCCCGCGCCGGAGGCCGAAGCACCGGCATCCACCCACATGAAGTCACCCACCTGCACGCCGCCGCAGCCGGCTCCGTTGACGATGTTGGCGCCGTACTCACCGGTCAGGCTCATGGGGGTGGTGGAGGTGTCCGCAATCAGCAGGCCGCCGCCGCCCATGGTGATGTAGGCGTTGTCGTTATCGGAGACGATCGGGCAGACGATCACATTGTTGGGACGTCCGCCATTGGCAGCGTCACCGTTTCCCGCTCCGCAGCCGTTCTCCTTGCAGTAGTCATTGTGGGTCAGGTCACTGAACGCACCGGCGTCATAGCTGCCGGAGACCGTGCTGATCAGCGGGTTGCCCTCGGCGTTGTTACCGACAAAGGCTGTCGCATCCTCGGTGATCATCATACCTTTGCCAACCCCGAGGGAGGCGGCGCGGTTGAAGTTGGCGTTGGTGATGTTGCCGTCCGCATCTCTTGTGACATCGATGCGCTCCAGGATCTTGCCATGCAGGTTGGCAAGCAGCAGGGCGCTGCCGTCCTCATTCCAGAAGGACATGTGCAGCGAGCGCCGGGCACCGGCTGCCACCTCGGTGACGCGGAACAGGGCGACTGCTTCTTTCGTGCGCCCGTCCATGATGCCGACATAACCGCCACCGGTCACGAAGGAGTTGAAGTTCATGTACAGGTTCTGCGGGTCGGCCAGCATGCCGTGCAGCTTGCCGAACTTGGGCAGGTCGCCCAGCGTGGCACCGGTCTTGGTTGTGCCGTCATCCGTCGTCTGTTCAAGGCTGGCCGGGAAGACGTCCACGATGTCGCAGGGTGCCGGGACCGAACCACAGTCCAGTGGATCTGCCGTTATGCCCTTGCTGATCTGCTTCTTGGCATCCTCGCTGTTCCAGATCCAGATGAAGCTGCCGGCGGTACCGACCGGCTGGTCAGGCACCGAATTGGACTGGTCGGAACCCCATATCTCATAGGGTATGTTTTTGCCATTCTTCGCATTAACCGCACCAGGTACCGCAACCAGCAGGCTCACGGCCGCTGCGATGGCGGTTGATTTGATTTTCAGGTGTTTCATAGAATGTCTCTCCACATAGAAATTGCAATTTTTAAAATTTAATATCCCCTCATGGCCCGCTAATGCCGCGGATACCGGGGGTTCTGGTCCACACATGAATCCGGTTATGTTCGAGGCTCCCACACTCAAGCGGCCGGATCGGTAAGCCCGGCACCGGAGATGCTCGGGACGGGCTTGTGGTCTAGATAGCAAACATCGGGCCAACTTTTCGAAGGCGTGTCAGGCTGGCGGATTTCGACCCTCGCACGCCGGCGCCACCGGTCAGCGCCGGATGGTGTCTGACCCTTGCATGACAGGGGTTTCGTGATGGCGGTTACGGGATGTGTGGCGCCGCCTGCACCACGGCGCTGCCTGCCTGGCGCCTGGACTTCGGGGTATGTCGCATCTGCCGGCTTGTGACAGGTTATGACAGAGTCCTGCCACGGTTATGCCACCTTGTTGTCAGACGTGGCATAACCCCGCTCCTGCCGCCGGCACACAAACAAAACAAAGGGGACAGATTTATTTAAACAAAGGGGACAGATTT
>JBFELL010000123.1:0-8596 GCA_041552135.1 Gammaproteobacteria bacterium | reverse complement strand
TAGTGCATAAGCAAAATAATATGTACTGGACCTCTACTTTTCTGACATAGATGTCATAAGGGATTGCCACAATTGTCATGCCACTTTGTCATGACTGAACAGTCGACTGCAGCAAGTATCACGCGCTAAATTATGCGGTTTCTGCTGCGAATTCCCTCTAACCCGTCACATTCCAGACTGGTGAGAGGAAACGCGACCCGGGAAAATACCGTCTCGCGTGAGCATCCAGACAGGCCATGACAAGTGGGAACACTGATGTGCACAGCAGACGCCTGACAGTCCAGACCTTTGCCCTGCTCTGCCTTCTCTGGTTGCCAGGTCAGGCCCTGTGCAGTGGCTTGCAACCGTATGACGGTTTCCTTCAATCACCGAAACTGGCGCTTGAGGACCTCGGCGGCAGACAGCACAGCTTGTCGAATCTTCAGGGACAGGTCGTCCTGGTGAATTTCTGGGCCACCTGGTGCCCGCCCTGCATCATCGAGATGCCGAGCATGCAGCGGCTCAAGGACAAGCTCGCAGGCAGGCCCTTCAAAATCCTGGCGGTGAATGTGAAGGAATCCGAAGGGACGATCTGGAAGTTTCACAAGCTGGTGAAGGTAGATTTTCCGCTGTTGCTGGACCGGGACGGCCGGGCGAGCGAGGACTGGCAGGTGGTGGTCTATCCGAGCAGTTACCTGGTGGATGCGACCGGGCGGATCCGTTACCAGGTAACGGGAATGCTGGAATGGGATGCACCGGAGGTCGTGGGGGCTATCGAGGCGTTGATGGGTGAGGTGCCGGGAGAGGACGACCGAGATCCTGTGGGAGCGACGCCTTCGGCACGATAGATGACCGACCCGTCACAACAGGACACACCCTGATCGCGGCGGGGGCGCCGCTCCTACACGTAGACGGTCATGATTGCAGGCAGGAGCGAATTCATTCGCGATTGATAAGCATCGTAATCGCGGTGGTGGTGGGGCACAGATCCTGTGGGAGCACTGCCCCCGGCACGATAGATGACCGACCCGTCACAACAGGACACACCCTGATCGCGGCGGGGGCGCCGCTCCTACGATGGGGGGGCTGGCGCAGCAACCGTCAGCCGAGACCGTACTTCTTCAGTTTGCGGTACAGCGTGCGCTCGCTGATGCCCAGCACCCCGGCAATCTGCCGGCGGTTGCCCTTGTGCTCGTTCAGCAGGTCCTGAATATGTTGTGCCTCCAGCTCCTGCAGCGAGGCCGGTGACGTGTGCGCCGGGTTCACGGCAGCCGGGGCAGCATTTTCCTCTGTCGCGGGTGAAGACTGACCGGTCGGATGCGATGAGCTGCTTTCGTTCCCCTGCTGGCCGCCGCCGCGCCTGAGCTGATTTATGATCTGGTCCACCAGCGCGCCGCCGATCTCCTCATCCGTGCTGTGCGTGGCGGTAACAAAGAGGATATTGCGCAGTTCCCGCACGTTGCCGGGAAAGTCATAGGCCTTGAGGCGCTGAATGGCGTCATCGGTGAGATGGAGGTTCCTGTGCATGGTCTGACCGACCGGTTCCAGCAGGCTCTCGGCCAGTAACGGAATATCATCGGCGCGCTCGCGCAGGGTCGGCAGGCGCACCGACATGCAGGCAATGCGGTAATACAGGTCTTCGCGAAAGTGCCCATCCCTGACCGCGTCCCACAGGTGGCGGTTGGTGGCACAGATGATCCGCACGTTGACCTTGCGGGTGTTGCGCCCGCCCACCCGGCGATACTGCCCGCTCTCCAGGATGCGCAGCAGCTTGGATTGCTGCGCCCTGGGCATTTCGCCGATCTCGTCGAGAAACAGCGTGCCGCCATTGGCCTGCTCGAACAGGCCAAGCTTGTCACCGACGCTGCCCGTGTAGGCACCCTTGGTATGACCGAAGACCTCGGCCTCGAACAGGCTGTCGGCCAGCGTCGTGCAGTCCACCGTCAGGAAGGGCTTGTCATGCCGGGGCGAGTGGCTGTGAATAAAACTGGCCGCCAGTTCCTTGCCGGTACCGGTCTCGCCCTGCAGCAGCACCGGGGCATGGGTCGCCGCGACCAGTTTCAGCTGCTCGACGCAGTCGGTGAACGGCTCGGTCTTGCCAACCATGCGCCCGCCGGCGGCATGCATGTGTTCGGGCGCGGAAATCTCCTGAATGTGTTCCCCGAGATACAGCTCGCCGTCACTGCTGCGAAGCGGATAGGCGGTCACGCGCACCTGGTGCATTTGGCCGTTCTGATCGTAGTGGATGTGAACGCAGGATTTCTGTTCGCCATTCTCGAACAGGTAGCTGTGCGGACACTCCTCGCCGAGCTGGCAACACGGCACGTTGTTGTGGTGGCTGACCTTGAAACACTGGTTGCCAATCGCCGGCTCTTTATCCGTGCAGTACGCCTTCCGGTAGGCCTTGTTGGTGGCCATGATCTTGTAGTCGCGATCGATCACCACGAACGGCTGCTCGTGACTGTCGATCAGGGACTGCAGTTCGATCGGCAGCATCTGTTGCCTGACAGTAATGGCGTCCATGGAGCCCCCCCGGTGGTTCGCCTGACTCTGTGTATTTACTGACAATTTTGTCACACCTGTCAGCTTTCTCGGCACTCTACCTGCCAAATCCGGCAGACGAGTTGATACAGGTCAATATAGCATGCGTTAAGACACTGTATAAATCACCTTGGGTGACGGGCACAAAAATTGCCTTGTTTTCTGTATCCAGACACCCCAAAAAAAACCGGAGGAACATCATGAAGGGGACCATCAGCCGCCTGTTTGGCATCGTCTTCTTACTGATGTGCCAGTCCGTTCCGGCGGCAGACACCGTACCACGGCTGGTCGAAATGCCCGGCACCCAGCCACAGGAAATCGGCAACCTCGAATCACCGGGCAAATGCGACAACTGCCACGGCGGCTACAACACGGCCGTCGAGCCGGCATTCAACTGGCGCGGCAGCATGATGGCCCATGCCGGCCGTGACCCGATCTTCTGGGCGACCCTGGCCATTGCCGAGCAGGATTTCGACGGTGCCGGCGACCTGTGTATACGCTGCCACAGCACCGCCGGCTGGCTGGGGGGGCGTTCCACACCGACCGACGGTTCCGGTCTCGCCGCCGGTGACGCCGACGGGGTGGAGTGCGACTATTGCCACAAGCTGACCCATCCCGACAACTCGGAACACCAGGGCGTCATGAACCCCGGTTTTGTGGCCAACGAACCGAATACCGATGATGCCGGTGACCCCGACGGCACGGAGGGCTACCATGGTTCCGGCATGAGTTCGCTGTGGGGCAGCAGCGACAAGCTGGGGCCGTATGACAACGCCGGCGCCAGGCACCAGTTCATGCATTCCCTGTTCCACCGCGACCGGGACTTCTGCGGCACCTGCCACGATGTATCCAATCCCGTAGTGGGGCATGCGGCAACGAACCACGGAACACAGTCCACGGCCGAGCCCGTCTGCATCCAGACTGCCAGCGAGTGCAACCCCAACAATCCCGGCGATGACCGGGTGGCCTTCACCAACCCGGTGTATGCCTATGGCATCGTGGAACGCACCTTCAGCGAATACAAGTCAGGCCTGATCTCCGAGACGCTGGTCTCGGGCTACCCCGATCTGCCCGCGGTTCCGGATTACACGGACTTGCCGGCCGACCTCAGGGGTGGCGCACTCGAGGCGGTCTACAATGCCGCGACCCGGAACGGCACCATCGACGGCAATTATGAAAACCCGTCGATGCCGCGCTACTTCAGCTGCCAGACCTGCCACATGCGCCCGGTCGAGGGCAAGGGTGCGAACAAGAGCGGCATCCCGGTGCGCAAGGACCTGCCCCTGCACGACATGACGGGGGGTAACTACTGGATGGGCGAGGCCATCCAGTACCTCGACGGCCTCGGCAAGCTGCGCCTGGGTGGCGGGCTGACAACCGACCAGATCACCGCCATCGATGCCGCCGCCCTGCGTGCACGCGAGCAGCTGGAGCTGGCGGCCAGCCTGTCGGTAAATGGCGATACCGTGAAGATCGTCAACCACACGGGGCACAAACTGATCTCCGGCTACCCGGAGGGCCGCCGCATGTGGCTCAACATCAAGTGGTATGACGGCAACAGCCCCGACCCCATTCGGGAGGATGGCCAGTACGGCGCACTGACCGTAGACATCGATGGCACACCGACCGTGGTGGAGACGATTCTCGATCTTGATGGTGCCAATACGAAGATCTATGAGGCGCACATGGGCATGACGCAGGAATGGGCACGTACGCTCAATCCCGACTGCGACATCAATAATCCCTCGCATAATCCTTCGCCGCTGCCGCTGGAATACGACCGGGTGACAGGCGATGTTGAATTGACCCTCGGAGAACTGGCCTGCGAGGAACCCGGCAGCAGCCACGAGACCTTTCACTTCGTGCTCAACAATACGGTCATCAGTGACAATCGCATCCCGCCCTACGGCATGCGCTATGACATCGCCCGGATACGCAACGCCCTGCCGGTCCCGGCCAGCCAGTACGGTGGCGGCACGCCGGGCAGCAGCTACAACTACTGGGATGAAGTGTCACTCAATCCACCGCAGGGTGCCGTGTATGCCGACATAGAACTGCTCTACCAGCCGACCAGCTGGGAGTACATCCAGTTCCTCTATCTCGCCAACAACGGCACCGACCCGGCACAGGGCGGTAATGCCTTCCTTGGCGAGGAAGGCAAGAACATGCTGGCAGCCTGGCTCAACACCGGCATGGCGGCACCGCATGTGATGGCCTCGGCAACCTGGGGTGCCGCCACACCACCGAGCGACTGCACGGCCAGCATACCGACCCTGCTCGGCGCCACCGCGGGCAGCAATGGCGAAATCATCACTACCTGGACGGAGATCCCGGACAATCCCGATATCGAAGGCTACAAGCTGTACTATGACCAGTCGGGCAAGGCGCAGTTCATTGTCGACAAGGCGTGTGCGACAAGTGAATGCAACACGCATACCGACACCGGCCTCACCAACGGCCAGGAGTACTGCTACAAGATCACCTCCTACACCACAGCCACCTGTGAATCCGGCTTCAGCAACATTCTCTGCGCAACGGCAACACAGCCGGGGCAGACCACCACTGTGCCGAATGTCACTGGCGAGCATTGGTCCACTGCCGAGACGCTCATTACCGATGCCGGCCTGGTGGTCGCGCAACCCGTGGGCACCGACCACAGCAATGACATACCCCTGGATTATGTGATCAGCCAGCAACCGGCAGCGGACACGGACGTACAGCAAGGCTCCGAGGTCAGCATCGTGGTATCGCTCGGATCGGCCGGCGCAGTGGATTGCGCGCTGATTCCGGACAAGGGCAGCTGCAACAACGAGCCGCTGTGCGAATGGCAGGGCAGCCCGAAGAACGGCCAGTGCATGGATGCAGTCGCGTGCACACCCACACCGGGCGAGGAAACGCAGGAATCGAGCTGCACTGACGGTATCGACAATGACTGCGATGGCCTGATCGACAGCAATGACAACGACTGTCAGACACAGGCCGACTGCTCGATTTACGGTGACGAGACCTCCTGCCTTGGCGAGCCAGGCTGCCGCTGGCACAGGAAACGGGGCTGCATGCCGCTCTAGGCTGCTTTTGACAGTCGCCACATACAGCGACTGAGGCGCCGCCCTCGCTCCCGGGGGTGGCGTTTTTTATGCACGAATCGAAACCGGTCCGGTGGGTTCGAGCAGCCACAGGAGCGAATTGATTCGCGATAAAGGACTGGAATAGATAATCCCATCGCGAATGATTGCGGGCCTGCCCCGGGGTGGTCGAAGCCAGGGGCAGGAGCGGCTTCAGCCGCGAGCCGCCCGCCAAGGCATCCGCCCACCTGCAACGACGACATCAGGGCATCCGGGTGTCGCGTCCCCGAAGGGGTGGAGCATGACAAGGTCCCTCACTATAGAGAAGAGATTGTGTAAGGCAGGTCGTTACACCGGACCGCAGTGGCACGCAGCCAAGCCGGCCCATCGGGACCATGGCAAGCACCAGTCCGGGTAGAGGTCAGGCGACCTGCACGGGGATGGCGTGACGGGTGTCCCGGATGCGGTTCTGCGCGTCGAGGTAGATGAGGGTCGGCTTGAACGCCGCGGCCTCCTGCTGCGAGAGGACGGCATAGGTGCAGATGATGATACGGTCGCCGGGGCTGGCCTTGTGGGCGGCGGCGCCGTTGACGGAGATGATACCGGTGCCGGCCTCGGCGCGGATGGCATAGGTGGTGAAGCGCTCGCCGTTGGCCAGGTTGTAGATCTGGATCTGCTCGTACTCGCGGATATGGGCCGCTTCCAGCAGCGCCGCATCAATGGCGCAGGAGCCCTCGTACTCGAGCTCGGCGTGCGTCACCCGGGCGTGGTGCAGCTTGGATTTTAACAGCGTGATTTGCATACCTTTTCAGCGGGTCCTTTCCCTCGCCGGCAATGGAAGCGTGATTATCCTGCCTTGGGCGCCAGAGTTCAACAATCAGGCATCATGCCGACATCAGGTTCCCGCCCTAACCGATTGATATCCTGATATTGTCGATCAGGCGGGCCGGCCCCAGCCTGGCGGCGGCCAGCACCCGCAGGCGGGTATCGCCGGGCTGCGGTTTGGCCAGGTCCGCGGCACGCCGGATGCTGACATACTCGGGGCGGAAACCGGCCCGCTCGAGCTGTGCCACGGCGGCCGTCTCGAGTGCGGCATAATCGCCGGCCCCGCCCTCGACCGCGGCCCTGAGTTCGCCGAGTACCCGGTACAGGGTCGCCGCCGTGGTCCGCTCCGCCTCGCTGAGGTAGCGATTGCGCGAACTCATCGCCAGGCCGCTGGCCTCGCGCACCGTCTCCACCCCCTCGATCGCGACCGGCAGGCACAACGCTCGCGTCATGCGCCGGATGACGACCAGCTGCTGGTAGTCCTTCTCGCCGAAGATGGCGACATCCGGCTGCACCAGGTTGAACAGCTTGGCGACCACGGTGGCGACACCGGTGAAATGCCCGGGCCGGAATTCACCGCACAGGATGTCGCCGATCTCCGGCACCTCGACATAGGGCGCAGCCGCGAGCTCCGGCGGGTAGATCTCCTCGACCGCCGGCACGAACAGCAGGTCGGCATCGGCGTCCGCCAGCGCCCGCGTGTCCTCCTCCAGCGTGCGGGGGTAGGCGGCGTAGTCCTCGCCGGGGCCGAACTGGGTGGGATTGACGAAGATACTGACCACGACCCGGTCGGCAATGGCCCGAGCGTGGCGCACCAGTTGCAGGTGCCCGGCATGCAGGTTGCCCATGGTCGGCACGAAGGCCACCCGGTTGCCCTGGCGGCGCCAGTCGCGGACCACCCGGCGCAGTTCATCTCCTGTGCTGACGGTATCCATTCGGTATCAGAGCCGTGTGGTCCCATTAGATTCCTTCTCCCCTTCAAGGGGAGAAGGCCAGGATGAGGGGTGAGCAACAACGTTGCACAACTGCCTGATTAATACCCTCACCCTGGCCCTCTCCCACAAGTGGGAGAGGGAATTCGTTTACAGGCATCCTTGGTGATTTTCATGTTCCCGGCCCATCGGGTTTCGCCTTCCTGAACTGGACTCAGGTCTTTACACCAAGAATCAGAAATGTTGATGGGACAGCCATGGTATCAGAAGCAATGTTCGGGGGCGGGAAAGCTGCCGTCCTTCACGGCCTCGACATAGGCCCGGATCGCGGCCGGCACACTGCCGGCACCCTGCAGGAAATTGCGCACGAATTTCGGCACCTTGCCGGGTGTGATGCCGAGCATGTCGTAGAGCACCAGCACCTGGCCGTCGCAGTCCGGGCCGGCACCGATGCCGATGGTCGGCATGCGCACACTGGCGGTAATCAGCGCCGCCAGTTCCGCCGGGATGCACTCCATGACCAGCAGGGTCGCACCGGCCGCCTCCAGCGCCTGCGCGTCGGCCAGCAGCGCCCGGGCACCGGCCTCGTCCCTGCCCTGCACGTGGTAGCCGCCCAGTTCCTCGATGGACTGCGGCAGCAGGCCGATGTGGCCGCACACCGGGATGTCGTGACTGACCAGGTGGCGCACGATGTCCGCCTGGTTCTGCCCGCCTTCGAGCTTCACCATGTCCGCGCCGCCCTCGGCGACCAGCCGCGCGGCATTGCCCAGCGCCTGCTCCGGGTTGGCATAGCTCATGTAGGGCATGTCGACCACGCGCAGCGCATGGCGCCCGACGCGCGCCACGTTGGCGCCGTGGTAGAGCATGTCGGCCATGGTGACCGGCACGGTGGTCTCGTGCCCCTTCAGCACCATGCCCAGCGAATCGCCGATGATGAACATGTCGATGCCGGCCGCTTCCAGCACGCGGGTGAAACTCGCGTCGTAGCAGGTCAGGCAGGTAATCTTCTCGCCCCGCGACTTCATCTGCTGCAGGGTCTGGAGGGTGACGGGTTTCAGCTGGGGGCTTTCGGGCATGGCGTTTGCTTGTTATTCAGTCGTAGCGTCCCTTCTCCCTGCGGGACGACTGCATGGATGCAGGAGGTAGGGCACCAAAAGTAGGCGCTTCAGGCGATGCAGGGAGCATTTGCCGGGAAGGACAGGATGAGGGGATGCAAATAAATAAGAAGTCATACTGTATTCGTATCCCCTCTCC
>JBFELL010000122.1:0-8689 GCA_041552135.1 Gammaproteobacteria bacterium | reverse complement strand
GTCGAAATTCTCAGCCCGGAAGTATAGCGAAAATTCGGTCGGGATTACTCGGCCTGTCGGCCTCGCCCCTTCGGGGCCGCCGCCGCTTCGCGACGACGTTGTCTCGCACATGCGGCGCTCGGCTCGAACCCTCGATGGGCTATTAACCCATACGCCCTTAGCAGGGGCGCGCCTTCAGCCACTCGGCCACCTCTCCGGACAGAAAATTTTGAGACGCAATTATAACGGCATTCGCGTGGTAATACGCAAGAATCCGACCGCGCTACCCTCCAGAGGAGAATATCGAACTGAGTCGCCGCCGCACCGAAAATAATGAAGCAGCAGCGAATTTACGGCCAGGTAACGTGTATAACGTAATTCAGAATAGCAAGAGTACGATCAGCTGCCGCCTTGTGCCTGTTCTGCCTTGATTCGTTCATAGATTTCTTCCCTATGAACCGAAACATCCTTTGGTGCATTGACACCGATTCTGACCTGATTGCCCTTTACGCCAAGCACGGTTACGGTGACTTCATCACCGATCATCAGCGTTTCGCCCACCCGTCGTGTAAGTATCAACATAATCCCTTCTCCTTGTTATTGATAAGCATCCCTGATGCTACGGTACGGTTTTCTACTGCTTTTTATCATTCTAGACGACAGATAATCAGTAGCAAGCAAGCATCACTTAACGAGAACTCGCACCTGAACGTCATTACCTTATGATGGTAAAGGTATTTTATATTGAACACAACAAGCTGGAATGATTCTCGATACCCGCAGGGATCATGCGGTTATAGGGCCATTACGCCCGGGCAGGCTGGTCCAGTTTGAAGGCCTCGTGCAGCGTCCTTACCCCGAGCTCCAGGTACTTTTCATCCACGACCACCGAGATCTTGATCTCGGAGGTCGAGATCATGCGGATATTCACACCTTCCTTTGCCAGGGCCCCGAACATGGTTGATGCAATACCGGCATGCGAGCGCATGCCCACACCGACAATCGAGATCTTGACGATCCTGTCGTCGCCGGACACCTCCCTGGCGCCCAGTGAATCCGCGCCCTTCTGCAGGATGTCCATGGCCTTCCGGTAGTCATTGCGGTGCACGGTGAAGGTGAAATCGGTCGTCGCGCCATCGGGAGCCACGTTCTGGATGATCATGTCGACCTCGATATTGGCATCCGCGATCGGCCCGAGCACCTGGTGCGCGACACCGGGACGGTCCGGCACGCCCAGCACGGTAAGCTTGGCCTCGTCACGGCTGAAGGCAATGCCTGAAATGAGTGCCTCTTCCATATCTTCATCCTCGTAGGTAATCAGCGTGCCCTCGCCCTCCTCCTCGAACGAGGACAGTACGCGCAGCGGCACGTTGTAGCGGCCGGCAAAACTGACTGAGCGGATCTGCAGCACCTTCGAACCGAGGCTGGCCATTTCCAGCATTTCCTCGAAGGTGATGCGCTTGAGCCGGCGCGCCTCCGGCACGACGCGGGGATCGGTGGTATAGACACCGTCGACATCGGTGTAGATCTGGCATTCATCCGCCTTCAGGGCGGCCGCCAGCGCCACGGCCGTGGTATCGGAACCGCCACGGCCCAGGGTGGTGATGTTGCCTGCCTCGTCCGCCCCCTGGAAACCGGCCACGACGACGACGTTCCCCGCTGCGAGGTCGGCATGGATGCGCCTGTTATCGATGTCCTGGATGCGTGCCTTGTTGTGTGCACTGTCAGTGCGGATGTGCACCTGGGAGCCCGTGTAGGAACGGGCCGGGCAGCCGCGCTGGGCCAGCGCCATGCTGAGCAGCGCGATCGTCACCTGCTCGCCGGTCGCCAGCAGCACGTCGAGTTCGCGTGGCGTTGGATGTGACGTGATGTCACCGGCAAGCCCCAGCAGGCGATCCGTCTCGCCGCTCATGGCGGAAACCACGACCACCACGTCACTGCCACTGTCGCGCCAGCGCTTGACACGATCGGCGACCTTGCCGATGCGCTCCGGGCTGGCGACGGACGTACCGCCGTATTTCTGGACTATCAGTGCCATAGTGCTGTCTGCGCCTGTGACTTCCCGGCGCGCCATGCGCCGCGTCATATGATCATGTTGCCGGGTAGGGCAACAAAGAGCCGGGCATTAAACTACAGAATACCGGCGGAGAAAAGCGGATTTCAGGCGGACAGTTGCTGCTGCACCCAGCCGGTGACGGACCGGAGTGCCGCATCGAGATTCTCCGGCTGGCTGCCGCCGGCCTGCGCCATGTCGGGACGCCCGCCGCCCTTACCGCCGACCTGGCTGGCCACGGCATTGACCAGTTCACCGGCCCTGATCTCGCCAGTCCGGTCCCTGGTGACACCCGCTACCAGGCTGATCTTGCCCTCATTGACCGCGGCCAGCACCACGGCCGCCGAGCCCAGCTTGTTCTTCAGCTGATCGAGCGTCTCGCGCAGCGTCTTGACGTCAGCACCTTCCATTTTCGCGGCCAGCACCTTGACGCCCTCGACGTCAACAGCCTGCGAGGCCAGGTCGCTGCCCTGGCTGCTGGCCAGCTTGCCCTTGAGTTGCTGCAGTTCCTTTTCCAGCGCACGGTTCTTTTCCAGCACCTGGGCGACCTTCTCATCCACGTCATCCCGGCTGCCCCTGACCAGTTCGGCGACCCGCTGCAGGCGTGACTCGTTGCGGTTTACCCACGCCATGGCACCCGCGCCAGTCACCGCCTCGATGCGGCGCACGCCGGCGGCAATGCCACTCTCGGCGACAATCTTCAGCAGGCCGATGTCACCGGTATGCTGCACATGGGTGCCGCCGCACAGTTCGACCGAGAACTCGCCCAGCGACAGCACGCGTACCTCGTCATCGTATTTCTCGCCGAACAGCGCCATGGCGCCGGATTGCATGGCATCCTCGATGGACATTATCCGGGTCGTCGCCTCGTCATTACCCCGGATATGCGCATTGACCATGTCCTCGATCTCGCGCAGCTGTTCCGCCGTGACCGGCTCGTAGTGCGCGAAGTCGAAACGCAGTCGGTCCGGATCGACCAGCGAGCCCTTTTGCTGCACGTGATCGCCCAGCACGGTGCGCAGCGCGGCATGCAGCAGGTGGGTGCCGGAGTGGTTGAGTACCGTGGCCCGGCGTCGGGTCATGTCGACAGTTGCCCTGACCCTGTCGCCGGTGTGTAGTTCACCCTGCTCGACCTTGCCGATATGCACGAACACGCCACCACCCTGCTTCTGGGTGTCATTGACCCCGAATACGCCGCCGTCGGCCAGCAGGCTGCCACGGTCACCGACCTGGCCGCCGGATTCGGCATAGAACGGCGTGCGCTCGAGAATCACAATGCCGTCCTCGCCGGCAGACAGGCGCTCCACCGGCTCACCGCCCCGGAACAGGCCTGTGATGACCGACTCGTCCTCGAGATGGTCATAGCCGGTGAAATCGGTGCAGCCCTCGACATCCAGCCCGGCGGAATATTCTGCACCGAAACGACTGGCCGCCCGGCCACGGTCGCGCTGCGCCCCCATCTCCCGGTTGAAGCCGTCCATGTCAAGGGACAGGCCACGCTCGCGGGCATAGTCAGCCGTCAGGTCGACCGGAAATCCGTAGGTATCGTAGAGCTTGAACACCGTGTCGCCGGCGATCACCTTGCCATCCATGCCGGCCAGGTCTTCCTCGAGGATCCGCATGCCCTGCTCCAGGGTCTCGGCAAACCGTTCCTCCTCGCGCCTGAGCACCTGCTCGACATGTGCGCGAGCCTCTGCCAGTTCCGGATAGGCTGCGCCCATCTCCTGGCACAGCGGCCCGACCAGCCGGTAGAAGAACAGCGCCTTCGTACCCAGCTGGTAGCCGTGGCGCACGGCACGGCGGATGATCCGGCGCAGGACGTAACCGCGCCCCTCGTTGGACGGCAGCACGCCGTCGACGACGAGAAAGGCGCAGGAGCGGATATGGTCCGCGATGACCTTCAGGGAATTGTCGTCGAGGTCGGTGGCGCCCGTAACATCGGCCGCGGCCTTGATCAGGTTGCGAAACAGGTCGATGTCGTAGTTGGAATGTACGCCCTGCATGACCGCTGCCAGGCGCTCCAGCCCCATGCCGGTATCGACGGACGGCCGTGGCAGCGGGTGCAGCACTCCCTCGCCGTCGCGATCATACTGCATGAAGACCAGGTTCCAGATCTCGACATAGCGATCACCGTCCTCTTCCGGTGTGCCCGGCGGACCGCCGGGAATATCCGGTCCGTGGTCATAGAAGATCTCGGTGCACGGACCGCAGGGGCCGGTGTCACCCATGGACCAGAAATTGTCCCTGGCGCCGATGCGGCTGAATTGCCCGGGGTCAACCTTGATATCGTTCAGCCAGACATCTGCCGCCTCGTCATCCTCCTCGAACACGGTGACCCAGAGACGCTCCGGCGGAATCTGCATCACGCCGGTCAGAAACTCCCAGGCATAGGCAATCGCCTCGCGCTTGAAATAGTCGCCGAAGCTGAAGTTGCCCAGCATTTCGAAAAAGGTGTGGTGACGGGCGGTGTAGCCGACATTCTCCAGATCGTTGTGCTTGCCGCCGGCACGCACGCAGCGCTGGCTGCTGGTCGCGCGCTGGTAGGCGCGTTTTTCCTTGCCGAGGAAGACATCCTTGAACTGCACCATGCCGGCATTGACGAACAGCAGGGTCGGATCGTTGACGGGCACCAGCGAACTGGACGCCACGACCGCGTGGTCGTGTGCCTTGAAAAACTCCAGGAAGGCCTGGCGAAGTTCCGCGCTGCTCGTCATGACGGGTACGGTCAGTAATAGAATCGACTGGCTTTATTATTCAGGGATTTGGACCGGAATGGAACACCCATGTGGGATTAACATCTGCCTGTCGGATTACGCTGCTGCGCAGCTAATCCGTCCTACGTAAACCAGGCGTTTCGGATACCGCTACCGCCACGCAGGTCGGCTCAGGCCGCAGGCCGACATTCTTACTCCCTGCCCACCGTCTCGGGCAAGACAATGCCACCGCAACCCCAGTCAACAGGGTATGCACCCTGCCTGACATAGCGTGCGACACTTGAATAGGGCCACTCTACCGGTCGGTCCACATAGCCATGTTTAACCGGGTTGTAATGTATGTAATCGACATGTGCCCTCAAATCGGATTCATCCCTGATGAGATGCTCCCAGTAGCGTTTCTGCCAAACGGAGCCTGCGTGTAAATCACCGTTGCCCAGGTTTTCACGCGTAACGCAGGATTTGATGAGACGCCAGCGGGTTGAATAATCGACATCACCGCAAGGCAGGGTCCAGACACAGTGAAGGTGGTCCGGTAACACTACCATGGCATTGATGGTGAACGGGTATTCACACCTGACCTTGCGCAGTGCATGGCGCAGCAGCGCCACACCGGCCGGCTTGCGAAAGAAGGGACAGCGATCACGGGTTACGACGGTAAAGAACCAGGATCCTCCCGGCACCCGGGTGCGGCGATATCGCATTGCTTCCTCCCTGAAACAATGGCTGTTTAGCAGTCGGATTACGCCGCTGCGCGGCTGATGCGACCTACGGCAGTGTTCCACAGCCTTGCAGGCCGTAACCCGGCGGCATGGAAAACTGGAATCCTGGATTGGTCCTGATCGGAAGGGTGTAGGTAAATTCACTGGCTACACGTCGGATTACGCTGCTTCGCCGCTAATCCACCTACGCAAGCGATTCACTTGTGGACCGCCTGTCGGATTACGCCGCTGTGGGGTTAATCCGACCTACATCTTGCTTCCGTTATATCCGAGGTCGGCTTAGGCCGAAGGCCGCAAGCCGACAGTCACCAGTCGTCATCGCGAAACGCGCTCTGGATCTGTTTGCTATCGAAACCCCGCTGTTGCAGGAAACGCATCTGGCGGCTGCGTTCGCGAAAATCACCGGGCACGGACTGCCCGAATTTTTTCTCCCGTACCTGCCCGGCAAGCTCGCGCCACTGGTCGGCATACACATCAAGGCAATCGTCGATCGCCGCATCATCGATGCCGCGCTCGCGCAGCCCGGCACGGATCTTCAGTGGCCCCTGGCCGCGCTGGAACCGGGAATGGACGAAGGACTCGACAAAGCGGGCGTTGCTCAGCAGTCCGTCGGCCACCAGGTCCGCGATGGTTTCCCCGATAACGGACTCCTCGTAACCGCGCGAGGCCAGCTTGCGGAACACTTCCCGCTCGCTGTGCTCGCGGCGTGCCAGCATATCCATGGCCGAGGCGCGCGCCCCCGCCGGGTCCGGCGCCTCCTCAGGCTTCAGCTTCCGCTTCCTCCTGCTCCTCGATTACCGGACCGCTGGTGCCCAGCAGTTCGGCACGGATCCTGCCCTCGATCTCGGCAGCCGTATCGGGGTTCTGCTTGAGGAACTCGCGCACGTTCTCCTTGCCCTGGCCGATGCGCTCACCGTTGTAGCTGTACCAGGCGCCGGCCTTGTCGACAAAGCCCTGCTTGACGCCCATGTCGATGATCTCGCCCTCGCGGGAGATGCCCTCGCCGTAGAGGATCTGGAATTCCGCCTGCCTGAAGGGCGGCGCCATCTTGTTCTTGACGACCTTGACGCGGGTCTCGTTGCCGATGATCTCGTCGCCCTTCTTGATGGCGCCGATGCGGCGGATATCCATGCGCACGGAGGAGTAGAACTTGAGCGCATTGCCGCCGGTCGTGGTCTCGGGGTTGCCGAACATGACACCGATCTTCATGCGGATCTGGTTGATGAAGATCACCATGGTGTTGGAACGCTTGATGTTGCCGGTCAGCTTGCGCAGCGCCTGTGACATGAGGCGGGCCTGCAGACCCATGTGGGAGTCACCCATGTCACCCTCGATCTCAGCCTTGGGTGTGAGTGCCGCGACCGAGTCCACCACAACCACGTCGATAGAGCCGGAACGCACCAGCATGTCGGTGATCTCCAGCGCCTGCTCGCCGGTATCAGGCTGGGAGACCAGCAACTCGTCGACGTCGACGCCCAGTTTCTCGGCGTAGCTCGGGTCGAGCGCGTGCTCCGCATCGACAAACGCCGCCGTGCCGCCGGCCTTCTGCGCCTCGGCGATGACCTGCAGTGTGAGCGTGGTTTTGCCCGAGGATTCCGGACCGTAGATCTCGATGACCCGGCCGCGCGGCAGGCCGCCGATACCGAGCGCCACGTCAAGACCCAGCGAGCCGGTCGACACGGCCTCGACATCCCTGACAGCACTGACATCACCCATGCGCATCACGGCGCCCTTTCCGAACTGCTTCTCGATCTGGCTCAATGCTGCACTCAGGGCCTTGCGTTTGTTGTCTTCCATTTAGCTCCTCCAAAAGGTTGTTTTCGTGTGGAACATCCCTGTCCGGACACACTCGCTGAACCGGCGGGATTATCCCACAGACCGGACTATCCCTCTAGCGGCCAGCGCCGAAGTATCCGGTATCTGGCACCCGATTCCTCCGTGACCGATTCCACCAGACAGAAATCCCTGATTGACCAGTCGATCGGGTCGGCCTGCGTCTCCTTCAGGCCGCGCCCCGCCTTGCGCGCCAGTGTGATATGCGGCTGCCATGGCCGCGTCTCGGGCCGCAGGTCGCACGACAGGAACACCTCGCGCAGTGACCTGGCCAGCGCCCAGGCCGACGGCGGGGTGTGGGCGGGGCCGATCCAGATGATTCGCGGACGCGGCCAGTAGCCAACCGTGTCGACCTGCAGGTCAAAGGGTTCCGCGCGAATGCCGTCCGCGCCGGCCACCAGGCAGTCCCGCACGGCTGCCGTGACCGGGCCGGCAAAGGCCAGTGTGATATGCAGCTTGTCGGCGGGCACCCGCCTGGCCTGCTTGCGAATCGCGTGTCGGGAAAACCGGTCAAGGGCATGGCACACGGCGCCCGGGGGCCACAGTGCGAAAAACAGCCGCTGGGTCGGCTCAGTCGCTGCCGAACTCATCCAGCAGCACCTGCAATGCATGAAAAACAGCCGCTTGGCGTACACTGTTGCGGTCGCCGCTGAAGTGTCGGGTCTCGACACGCGGCTCATGCTGTCGTTGCTGCCAGGCGAAACAGACGGTCCCGACCGGCTTGCCCGGCCGCTCACCGCCCGGGCCCGCGATGCCGCTGATCGCCAGGGCGATGTCCGCCAGGCTGTTCGCCAGGGCGCCGGCGGCCATGGCGGCCACGGCGGCCTCGCTGACGGCGCCCTCGGTCTCCAGCGTGGTGCCGGGCACGCCCAGCATGTCCCGCTTGGCCTGGTTGCTGTAGGTCACGAAGCCGCGGTCAAACCATTGCGAACTCCCCGCGATATCGGTCACCAGCTTGGCCACCCAGCCGCCGGTACAGGACTCGGCCGTCGCCAGCACCCTGCCCTGCTTAAGCAGCACCTCACCCAGCTGTTCGGCCAGTCCGGTCATGTCTGTCATGCGGGCATCTTATTGCAGATCCATACAGCATCGCAAAGGACAACCGGATGCAACGTAGCGGTGTATTCTCGGCCCGGATTCTACGTAATGTATAAACCCGGGTGTTGACCGGTGCATTTAGAGTCCCCGATAGGGGATCCGTAAACCCCCCGCCTTCAGGCGGCGGATCAGAATGTATGGAAAAGCTGTTCAGAATACATATTGGCCCGAATGTTAAAAGAAGTATTCCTTCTCCCTGCGGGAGAAGGCCAGGATGAGGGGATATGAATCAGGAAGAGGCGCTTTATATGATCCCCTCTCCCCAACCCTCTCCCTGAGGGAGAGGGGGT
>JBFELL010000121.1:0-8792 GCA_041552135.1 Gammaproteobacteria bacterium | reverse complement strand
TAGCCGGCAGGGAGGCGAGCAGGATGAGAATTATGAGGAGTCGGTGAATCATCGGTGCCTGGTGCGATAGCCGGTATTATGCCCTCTCCCCGGCCCTCACCGGGTGAAAGGAAGTGGAATGACCGGCGCTACAGATACGTGAGCCATCTTGGACTGAATAGTATGATCCTTCTGTCTTCAGGAGAAGGATGGCGTCAACCCGCCTGTCCCTGTATATCATCCACCGTCTCGCGTGGACCGGCATCCAGGGCCGGGGCAACTCCACGGATTCCCGCCTGCGCGGGCATGACAACAGGGGGTGGCCCGGACCATCCGTCTTTCCGGCCGTAGTCTGGCGAAGGGCCGGAATCCAGAGCCGATTACAAGAGCATGCAGCCCGCTGCGCTACTGCCGGTCGCCCGCAGTTTCCGCTGCAGCCGCAGGTTCCGGTGCCGGGTGCGCCTTCTCGATCAGGCGGTGGATCCGGGTACCCATGGTCTGGTGATCCACGGCCGAGTTCTTGCGCAGCACGTTCGAGATCAGCGTAGAGATATAAAACAACCGGTTTTCACCTGCGGGATACTCGACAATCGCCACCGAGTTCATGTAGTTGCGCACATTGCCCTTGTAGGCACCGCACTCGAAGCCTTCCTCTTGCTTGCATTTATAGAGAGAACCGGACTTGAAGTACACCGCCGCATCCTTGAGTGCGGGTGAGGAGGCATAACGGATGCGCCGCTCGGTCATGTACATCAGGCGCTTGATCTGGCGACTGGAAAACTCGTCCACCAGCCGGCCCTGCTCCATGCGCAGCACGAACAGCATCAACTCGCGCGCCGTGCCGTAACTGTTGCCGCCGCCGTTGACCTTGTTCTTGCCCTCGCGGGTAAAAAAGCTGCCCTGGCGCAGGTTCTCGATATTCAGGCCGTTGCGCGTGATGGGCTCGAAGAAGGTCGCCTGGAACAGCGCGGTGAGTTCCTTCGACGGCGTCTCCTTGAAGAACCGCTGCGCCTCGGCATCCGCTACCGGGTAGTCCTTGCCATAGTGGCGCAGCAACATGGCGTCGCGCATGGTCATGGCCGCGGCGGAGTTGGAACTCACCGACAGCGTCCAGTCGAGGTATTCCCACAGCGACCCCTGGTCGCCGTCCTTCATGGTGCGGCGCGTGAGTTTCCTGTTCTCGACATCAAAGATCCTGATCTTGTGATGGTCCCAGTGGCAGAACTCATCCGCCGTTATAACAGTGGTTTTGAGAATCTCGCGGCGCTTCTCGATATCATCCGGCCAGGTATCGGCCAGTGCCTGGAATAAGCCGAGTGCGGCAACCAGTTTGCCGACACTGCCGACATTCTGGCGATGGTCGCCGCGATGCTCCGCGTAGCGTGGCTTGTCCGGGTCGGACAGGTCGAGCACGGCGATGCCGTACTGGTCTGCGTGCTCACCGAGCAGGCCCAGGACCTGCCTGGTGAAGGCCGGGTCCGGGGCCGGCAGGTCCATGTCGCGGCGATTGAGCAGCCGCAGGTCGACCTGCTCGGTCGGCAACGTCGCGCCCGGCGGCTGCTTGCTGCCCGGGATGATCGCCTCTTCCACCATGCGCACGCCCTCGATACGGCGTATACCGGTGTCGTCGAAACCGTCGATCGGGTAGGCCTGCACGGCCGGCGTGGTGCACAGCGTGACCAGCATGGCTGTCGTCCAGCTTCGGCTGTTGTTATTCATTCGGAACCTCCTGCATGTTGACTGGCTTGTCGAGCGCGCCCTGCAGTGACTCGTCCATGGTACTCAGGTAATTACTGCCGCGCGCCTTGCGACTCTCGAGAAAGGGACGCAGCTGGAACAGGTGCAGCTGGCCGTCGAGGAAACCGAATTCGATATCCGCCGGTGCAGGATTGCCCTGGTCATCGGTGATTGGTGGGAAGCGTTCCGGTAGCGCCTTCGAAAAGGCAATCAGCTGCCTGATCTCGCCGGGCTTGAGCACCGACTCGTCACCACTGACAGGCAGTTTATCGATACCGCCGGCCGGTGACGGGTTACGCCGCCACGGGGCAGTCGCCATCGCCAGCACGCGTACCGAGCCGTCACGGGTGTCGATGCGCAGTGACTCGCCGGACTGGCCGTCGACCGCGCCACCCACGCCCTCATTCACGGCCACCGACAGCACCTCACGATCGCCGGTATCGATATCCTGTGTCACCATCACACCGGACTTGTCATTTGACACGGACTTCAGCAGCAATACGGCCGGGTAGACATGCTCCGGTGTCTTCATGTGCGACTGTCGCCAGGCAAATGCGCGCGCAGTGAACGGCGAGGCCCAGACATCGGCAATACCATCGACGACATTGTCAAAGCCAACGACATTCGGCAGTGTCAGGTTCAGCCCGGCCCCGGTAAATCCGGCAAGGTCCTCGACATTGGTATCCGAACGAATGAACACGCCCAGGCCGTCAAGCGAGCCGAATGCCTGTTGCATGGCGGTACGCAGTGACTGCCGAAACCCTGCATCCAGTCGCGCCGCGGCAATGATGTCGTACAGTTCGGCGCGGAACGCCTCTGTCCTGTCATGGCGCTGCTGCGAGTTGACCGGTAGTTGTTCGATGGCGCGGTAGTTTTCCACCATCCAGTCGAACACGCTCTTGCCAGACCCTTTATAGGGCTGATCCAGCACCACCTCGCGGAACACGCCGAACGGGATGGCAACGCCCGGTGACACGGCCTCCGGGAAATGGGTGCGCAGCTCGCCGAGCTTGGCGGCCTTCGGACCGACCGTGCGCCCGGAGTCCGTCGCACGCAGGTCATCGAGATTGATAAAGTCCTTCACGCCGAGATCGAGCTTCTCGAGGTCGGGACGGATCACCACGTCCTGGCCGGACTCTGCCTCACCAATGATCGCATTCCAGCGATCACCGTCCTCGTCCAGCTCCACCAGTCCTGCCGGACTCACGGCCATGACCACGGCTCGGCCGTCGTGTTGCCTGATGGTCGTGAGCAGGCCGACATCAACACCGACGTTGGGGATACCCAGATTGCGTGCCAGCAACTGCACGTGCGACAGCGGGTTGCCTTCGCCTGCGGTCATGATGCCGGACACGGGCGGCAGGTCAGAGACTGTTTCCGGTAACAGGTAGATACCGTCCGCCGAAAATGACGCCAGCTCCTGCATGTCCGCGCGCGCATGCAACACGCCGCGCGCCAGCCCGGGGTTGAGCGCACGGAAACCGACACCGATCTCCTTGCCAAAGAGTTTGTGTCGAACTCCGGCAAGCTGGTTGGCATCGCGCTGCATGCTGTCCAGCAGCTGTGAATAAAACAGCAACGGCGAGCCGCGCAGCTGGTCCTGGATAAAGCGCAGCGCCAGCGGCTCAACATCGGACAGCGTCAGCATTGACTCGTAAAACTGGTAACGCAGCCCCTGGGTACCCCAGCCAGGCACGCGGCCGAGGTAGCGCAGCGCCTTCAGGTACACACCCAGTGTCACCTGGTCGGCTTCAAGCGTCGTGAGTGTCTTTTGTAATTCCGTGTGACCGCGCCGGTTGATGGCGCCGGTGCCATAGGCCGCATCAATCGCGGCATGCAGCATGGCCAGCCGCTGGTGACGTGAGGCCTGTGGCAGTTGTTCACGCAGCTCGGCACTGGCACGAAAATTCTCTGCCTCGACGACCAGGCTGATATCCATCACACCGAGCCGGGCCGAGGGGCTCTTGATGCGTGGCATGGTATCGCGCAGCCCGGCCAGCAGGCTCGCCGTTACCCGGTAACGGTTGGCGGCACTGTTATCCTGCCGGTATGCCGCGGCACCATCACGCAGAATCTCCTGCAGCCAGGGCGCTGCACCGTAAACCCTGGCGCGTGACTCCAGCAGCTCGGCCAGCGGGGCGGCCTGGTAGACACGATCGATCTCGTCGGCCAGCTCCAGGTATTTTGTCTTCATGGCCGCATCAGATACGCCGTCGGCATACTCGCGGACACGCTGTGCATCACCGGCATCGGGTGTGCCGTGAATCTTGCCGCGCAGGCTCTTGAAGCCGTCGTCCTGGTCGGACAGTGATGCCGACACCTGGCGTACCTTCTGCACCGAGGCGCTGGCCTTGCCATGCGGCAGCAGGCGCACACCGATACGCAGCGCCGGGTAACGGTGTCCGTACCACTCCGGCTCGGAGCTCAGCGCCTCCAGCAACGCACGGCCGCCCTCGGCCTCGTCCTCTTCCTGGATGGCGCCGCGGTAGAACATGGCACGCCGCAGGATCCAGCCGTCGTCGACGGTGATGAGGTACTTCTCGATCAGTAACTGGTTATAACTGTCGATGAAGTCCGGCTGGCCGGTTAACGCCCCGGTATCGACACCCGCAAGCAGGTTGGCGATCTTGTAACCCTCGCCACGCAGCGTCTTTGTCTGCTCACTCCATTCACCATGCTGGTGACCGCCCTCTTCACCGCAGGAATAGGGCCTTGGAGGCATGACCCGGCCATCGTTACAGAACCAGCGAAGGCGAGCGAACGGACCACGCTCGGCACTCTTCATCCCCTCGACCCATTGCCGGTATTGCCGTGCCTCGGCCGGTGTGTCACGTACTGCCGTTGCATTCAACGTACCGCCGACACCCATCAGGAACAGCGCAACTACTGCAAGTGCACTGCGTGAAGAAATCTGCATAGTGTTTATCCTTTTTATCCGCAAGGCCCTGCGTGGCCCGCAAGTATAGCAATTCGCACGGGGCCGTACCGTAGCCTATGCCTGGTACGCTAAAGCGAAACCGCTATAGCCTGCAGCGGGCTTGATATGGACGATTATCTGGTGCCTGCCTGGTACCCGGGCCCCGGGTCGGCCTGGCCCGACCTGCCTGTCCCATGCGGTGAAACCCCTTACCCGCCAAGTACCGGTCGCAGCCAGTGCCGGTAGAGTTGATCGGCCACCTGCTGCAGTGCGGTGACCCGCGCCTCCAGGTCTGCTGTCATCTGCGCGGCACTCTGGACACTCGCCGAGGGTTCCCGCAGTTCATCCTCGTAGCGCGACGCCCACTCGCTGACCATGGGCGCGGTCATTTCCACGTGGCATTGCAGGGCGAGGATATTGTCCACGGCGAAGGCCTGGTTGGCGCACCAGTCGTTTTCGAGGATGACCTCGGCGCCGGGGGGGATGGAGAATGTCTCGCCGTGCCAGTGAAACAGGGTTGCCTCATCCGCCATGCCACCCAGCCAGTCAGCCGCGGCCGCGCTCTGCGTCCTGCGCACCGGATGCCAGCCGATTTCCTTGACCGGGTTGGCGGTGATCTCGCCGCCAAGCGCCCTGCTGATCAGCTGCCCGCCGAGGCAATGGCCAAGAACCGGCAGTTGCCGGTCGGCGCCTTCGCGGATGAGGTCGAGTTCGTGCGCAATCCAGGGCAGGGGGTCATTGACGCTCATGGGGCCGCCCATGAGGATCAGCCCGGAGCAGCCCCGGGTATCGGCGGGCAGGGCCTGCTCCCGGTCAACGGCATAAAGCTCGAAGGGTATCTCGTATCCTGCCAGGACACCGGCAAGGTAGCCCGGGCCCTCGCATTCGATGTGGCGAAATACGTACAGTGGTTTCATAATGGCCTTCACACGTCCGTAGTTACGGTTACTGTTGCTGATGCCATTATCCAGAATTTCTGCCGCACTCACAGTGTTGTGCCTGTTGCTTGCCGGTGCAGCCGTGGCGGCCCCCGATGTGCGGGTGGTCGGCCTGTTCAAGGGCCGTGCCGTGGTCACCATCGACGGCCGGCAGCGGATGCTGCGTGTCGGGCAGAGCAGCCCCGAGGGTGTTCGTCTCATCGCGGCCGACAGCGAGTCGGCCCTGCTCGAGGTCGAGGGACAGCAGATCCGTGCATCGCTCGACGGTCGCATCAGTGCCAGCAAGAAGGCTCGCCCGATGAACGAGGTGCAGATCCGGCGCGACCGTACGGGTATGTATTCCACCGTCGGCAGCATCAACGGCCTGCCGGTGACCTTCCTGGTGGATACCGGTGCGACCCGCATTGCCATGAATGCCGCTCACGCGCGGCGCCTGGGTATCGATTTCCGTGTCATCGGCGAACCGGCAGCAGTCACCACGGCCTCGCGTGTAGAGCGGGCCTGGGCGGTCATGCTGGACACTGTCAAGGTTGGTGAAATCGTTTTGCGCAATATTTCCGCTGTGGTGCTGGAGGGCGCGCAGCCGGAAACGATACTGCTTGGCATGTCGTTCCTGGGAAAACTGCAGATGAGCAATGAAGGTCAGCTGATGACATTGCGGCAGAAGTTTTGACGACGTAACGCACCCTGAGGCAAAACGGGCACCGCAGACGGTCCCGTTTGCCGTTTGGGTACGGGGTGTTTACTTTTTCTTGCCCTTGCCTTTGGTGGTACCGGAGTCACCACCACCGCCCGATTTGACGGCCTCGACCTGCAGCGAAGTCGACGCCGTGTTGCCGGACGTGTCCTCGGCGACTGCCCTGATGGTATGGAAACCGATTGCCTTGCGGGCGTTCCAGCTGCACTCCAGGGTCTCACCCGAGGCCGAAGACTTCAGCGTGTTGTCGATGTAGCAGCTTACCGAGGCGACGGCGACATTGTCGCTGGCCGAGATGCTGATCCGTACCGTGCCGGAGACCGTGGTCGCATTCGGGTTGAGAATCGACACCGTCGGCGGGGTCGTGTCCGCGGCGGCGGTCGGGTTGTCGACCGTGACCGTTACCTCCCGGGAGGTGCCCGCGTTGCCGGCCTCGTCGTAGGCGCGGGCCAGAAGCTGCACTGTGCCGTTGTCCGTGCCGGTGGTGTCCCAGCTGTAGGTGTAGGGCGCCGAGCTGTCGGATCGTACCAGTGCGCCGTTGATGTAGAACCTGACGCTGGTCACTGCCGTGTTGTCACTCGCCGAGGCGGAGATCGTGACATTACCGGAGACCGTGCCGCCGCCCGGGCTGGTGATGCCTACGGTCGGGGCCTGGGTGTCCGGTTCAGGCTGCGGGTCCGGATCCGGTTCCGTGCCACCCGCTGCCGCCACGGCGGCAGCGGCATCGACGCGGCCATGACCAAAGTAGGCGTCCCGCCCGGGTGAGCCGAGATCGACACTGCTGCCGGTGATGACGCTGTCGACCTGGGCCGGTGTCAGTGACGGGTTGGCCGCCATGACCAGTGCGACGACTGCGGCCGTCGCCGGGCTGGAAAAGGAGGTGCCGCTGACGCTGCCATAGCCGCCGCCGTCACGGGTGGACCAGATGCCGGCGCCCGGCGCGGTGACATCAATGCTGACGCCGTAATTCGACCAGCTGGTCTTGTTGTCGCCGGAGTCGGTCGCGCCGACCGTGATGATGGCGTCCGTGTCAGGGGAGCTGAGGCTGGCCCCGTCATTGCCGGCGGAGGAGACAACGATGCCGCCCTTGCCGCGCAGGTAGTTGGCGGCATTCTGCACTGACAATGAATCCGATACGTAGTAGCTGATGTTGGCAACATCTGCGCCATGATCGGCAGCCCAGGTGATGCCGTTCGCGATGGTGCTGATATAGGCCCAGCCGTTGTCCTGGCTGATGCGCACCGGCATGACCTTTGCGTTCCAGGCCAGCGAGGTGACCCCCATGCCGTTGTTGCCAAGGGCGGCGATCACCCCCGCCACCTTGGTGCCATGTCCATAGACATCGGTACTGTCGGCGTTGTTGCTGTAGACATTCCAGCCGGGAACCAGCTGTCCGGCCAGGTCGGGA
This sequence comes from Gammaproteobacteria bacterium, assembly GCA_041552135.1. Classification (GTDB taxonomy): domain Bacteria; phylum Pseudomonadota; class Gammaproteobacteria; order UBA9214; family UBA9214; genus SZUA-186. Next base: position 1,116 of record JBFELL010000121.1, on the reverse strand, counting down.
TGGTCCGGATCCACGCCGGTGTCGAGCACGGCGACCACCACGCCGTCACCCAGTGACCGGTCCCACGCCTGAGGTGCATTCATGGTCTGCAGGTGCCAGGCATTGCTGTAGTAGGTATCGTTGGCGGTTGTGGCCTCGTGGGCAACCAGTTCGTCCAGTTCGGCGTACTCGACATGCGGGTTGTGTGAAAGTGCCTGGACCATGGCCTGTTCGGCGTGTGGCGGGACGCTCACCAGGTGGACGTTCATGGCGCGGAGTTTGCCCATGCTGCCAGCGCCCTCCTGCAACAGGGCTGCCGCGAAGGTTTCTTCCCTGATGCCGGCCTTCGGCTTGACGAGGATGTGGCCCTTGGCCCATTGCGTGGCACCGGCAAATGCCGGCTGACTGAATGCGATACAGGTGCAAACCAGGGCGCCAGCCAGGATCTGGTGGATTCGTGAAAGTGACATACGCTACCTCGGGTGATGATCGGGCCGGGAAATGGTTGTATTTACCTGTTGCTTATCGCTAGCCTGACCGTAAATTTGAGCGAAATCCGCGACGCCGTTCACAGCCCTGTGAACGGGCTCACAAAAATGTGCTGCCTCCCCGAACTCCCGAACCTTCGCTCTTGTTCCGGCCGTCTGTGTCTGCATGGACGGGCGGGTCTGCGGCGGTGGCGCAGGCCGGGGTCGATGTGTCCCTGCGAGTCGGGTAAGGCGGGCAAATTTCCTGCCAATGTGATTTTTTGTTCGGCAAAACAGTATCGGAATAAATCTGCTATCGATAGATTGGCCCATCACGCATGACCTTCGCTGGTCGGCCCGGGCACAATCGTCGCCGATATGCGACTTTATTTGCTATAACTCGTCCATCTGACTGATTTAAGGGACTTGTCGCTGTCGCAATCCGGTGACAAGGGTGCCCTTTAGCGTCCCCGATAGGGGATCCGTTAACCCCCCGCCTTCAGGTGGCGGATCAGAATGTATGGAAAAGCCATTCATGATAAATATTGGCCCGAAGGTTAAAAGAAGTATGCCTTCTCCCTGCGGGAGAAGGCCAGGATGAGGGGATATGAATCAGGAAGAGGCGCTTTATATGATCCCCTCTCCCCAACCCTCTCCCTGAGGGAGAGGG
>JBFELL010000120.1:0-8814 GCA_041552135.1 Gammaproteobacteria bacterium | reverse complement strand
TGAATAGCTTTTCCATGCATTCTGATCCGCCGCCTGAAGGCGGGGGGGTTTACGGATCCCCTGTCGGGGACTCTAAAATACAATTCATTCAATAACATGATGTACCATCAAAGCTGCATAAGCAGAACGACGGACACCTGGCCGCAATCCGCATGAACAGCAGGCAACTCTACTTCCGGCTCTTGCAGCATGTCCTGCCGTACCGCGGCATGTTTGCCCTGGCGCTCGTCGGGACCGTCGTCTTCGCAGCGACCGAGCCGCTCATGGCGGCCCTGCTCAAGCCGTTGCTCGACGAGACCTTCGTCGCCCGCAACACCGACAGACTGCTGATACTGCCGCTGCTGCTGGTGCTGGTGTTCCTGGTTCGCGGCCTGGCGGGGTTCACCAGCACCGTGGGTATGCAATGGGTCGCCACGCGGGTCGTGATGGACCTGCGCACGCAGATGTTCCGGCGGCTGCTGTCACTGCCGGTCAGCTGGTTCGACAACCACACCTCCGGCAACATCATCTCGCGCTATACCTTCAATGTGCAGCGGGTCATGCAGGCAGCCACGGAGGTCATCGTGACCCTGGTCCGGGACAGCCTTACCGTGGCCGGACTGCTGGCGTGGTCGTTCTATATCAGCTGGCGCCTGTCGCTGGTGGTGCTGCTGATCGCGCCGCTGACGGCGCTGGTCATCCGCCTGGTCAGCCGCCGCCTGCGCCGGCTGAGCCACTCGCTGCAGGACAGTGTCGGCGACCTTACCCGGGTGGTGCAGGAAAGCATCCACAGCAACCGGGAGATCCGCATCTTCGGCGGCGCCGACTACGAAGGCGGCCGCTTTCGCGGCTTCAACAACCTGATCCGGCGCTACCACATGAAGGTCGCCACCGCCTCGGAGGCCCACGTGGTGCTGGTGCAGATGCTCACGGTGATCGCCCTGTCGCTGGTAATCTACTTCGCCTCGCTGCAATCGCTTGACGGCCGGCTCAGCGTCGGTGCCTTCGTCTCGCTGATCACGGCACTGGCACTGTCGCTGTCGCCGATCAAGCGGCTGACACGCGTCAATGTCCACCTGCAGTCCGGACTGGCAGCGGCTGCCAGTGTCTTCGAACTGCTGGACGCGGCAACGGAACCGGACACCGGCAAGGTAACGCGTGACACGCTCCAGGGCGACATCCTGTTCCGGGACATACGCTATACACACGCCAGCAGCCAGACACCCGCGCTGTACGACATCAACCTGCACATCCCGGCCGGCGAGACGGTGGCGCTGGTCGGACCGTCCGGCAGTGGCAAGACGACCCTGGCCAGCCTGCTGCCGCGTTTCTATCTGCCGGCGGCCGGCGAAATACGGCTCGACGGCATCGACATCCGCTCGATGCAACTTGCCAACCTGCGGCGACACATCGCCTGGGTCGGCCAGCACGTCATGCTGTTCAACGACAGCATCGCCGCCAATATCGCCTACGGCAGCCTGGAGAAACCGGACCGCCAGGCCATCCGGTCGGCCGCAGAGAAGGCGCATATACTCGAATTCAGCGACCAGCTCCCCGACGGCCTGGACACCCTGATCGGCGAGAACGGCATCCGCCTGTCGGCCGGGCAGCGGCAGCGAATCGCGATTGCGCGTGCCATGATCAAGGATGCACCGATCCTGGTGCTCGACGAGGCCACCTCCGCGCTGGACAGCGAATCGGAACGCATCGTGCAGTCGGCGCTGGATACCCTGCGCCGCGGGAGAACGACAGTGGTAATCGCACACCGGCTGTCGACCATCGTCGATGCCGATCTTATCGTCGTGCTGGAAGCTGGCCGGATCACCGGTACCGGTACACATGCGGAGTTACTGGAGCAGAATCCGTTGTATGCGCGACTCTACCGATTACAGCAGTCAGGTGAGGGGGACTGATCACTGCATGTTCACCGCAGAGACGCAGAGGGCGCAAAGAAAACCCGATCATTGCAATAAAGTTTCTTGTAGGAGCGGCGCCTCGCCGCGATTCGCGCCGGGGGCGGCGCTCCCGCAGGACTGTGCCAGGGCCTCACGAACGGTGAACTGCGCAAGCATTATGAAATAATCAATCTACCCGTTAAATCATGGGGCGAAACCGGCTTGCGAGGCAGAATTTATACCACTATCGTGAAAAATGATTCTTGATAAACCATGTTGTTCGCGCGAATGCGGGAATCCATACGAATTTCTACACCCTCACCCTGGCCCCCACAAGCGGGAGAGGGGATTAAGCGGGAACGCATCGGGTTTTTTGACAAAATTATTTCTTTGCGTCCTTTGCGGTGATAATTTTTCTGTTTACTCTGCGTCTCTGCGGTGAATTGGATCCAGGCTAGACCACCGTCAGCCAGTCCCCATACCCGTCCAGCCGGCCGTGCACCAGGTCGAAATATTGCGACTGCAGGCGCTCGGTCACCGGCCCGCGGCCGCCGTGACCGATGGCACGGTCATCCACTTCGCGGATCGGGGTGACCTCGGCGGCGGTGCCGGTGAAGAAGGCCTCGTCGGCAAGGTAGACCTCGTCACGCGTGATGCGTTTTTCTCGCACCTCGATACCTTCCTTGCCGGCCAGGTGGATAATGGTGTCGCGGGTTATGCCCTCCAGCGCCGAGGTCAGGTCGGGCGTGTAGAGCACGCCATTGCGCAGAATGAAGATGTTCTCGCCACTGCCTTCGGCCACGAAGCCGTCCGCATCGAGCAGCATGGCCTCGTCGTAGCCGCTGGTCAGCGCCTCGTTCAGGGCCAGCATGGAGTTCATGTAGTTGCCGTTGGCCTTGGCCTTGCACATGGTGATGTTGACATGGTGCCGAGTAAACGACGAGGTCTTGATACGAATACCGCGCTCCATGTTCTCCGCGCCAAGATAGGTGCCCCACTCCCAGGCCGCGACAATGGCGTGCACCTTCAGGTTGTCCGCGCGCAGGCCCATGCCCTCGGAACCGTAGAAGCACATGGGCCGGATGTAGGCGGTCTCCAGGCCATTCTCGCGCACCACGGCCTGGTGCGCGTCATTGATGGCGTCCTGGTCCCACGGAACCGGCATATTCATGATATGGGCCGAACCGAACAGCCGGCGGGTGTGCTCGTCAAGCCGGAATATCGCGGTGCCCTGATCGGCCTTGTAGGCACGCACACCCTCGAACACGCCCATGCCGTAGTGCAGGGTGTGCGTCAACACGTGGGTCTGTGCCTCGCGCCAGGGTACCAGTTCGCCATCCATCCAGATGACGCCGTCACGGTCTGCCATTGACATACTTCAATCTCCAGAAATTCCCGAACCCGACGGGCAGGTGCGAATTCATTCGCGATGCGGCCGGATCCACAGATCGCGGCCGAAGCCGCTCCTGCCAACGCTGTTGTAAATAATTACACTACCGGCACGGCGTCAGCCGCCCTGGCCGGCCGCCATCAGCTTGTCCCAGATCCCGGCGACAGCAGCCCGCTCGTCAGCCAGCTCGTCGAGCCCGACCAGAGGGGATTCCTCCTGCAGCGCGAGGTGGTTGATCCGCCGGCGCATGGCGCAATAGGCCGCTCGCAACGCCTCGGCATCATCCAGCGAGAGCAGGCCCGTCTCGGCGAGCACACCCAGCAGGTGCTGGGTGTCGGTTGCCTTGAGCAGGTCCGAATGCTCGCTGGACCAGAGCAGAACGCCGAATTGAACCATAAATTCGATATCAACGATACCGCCGCGGCCGTGCTTGAGGTTGATCTCCCCGCCCCGGGACGTGTCGAGTTCGTCCCGCATGCGCTCGCGCATCTCCACCACTTCATGGCACAACTTGCCGGCATCACGCGGACGGGCCAGCACGCCGCTGCGAACACGCTCGAACTGGCGTGCAAGATCATGGTCGCCGGCCACCACCCGGGCACGCACCAGCGCCTGGCTTTCCCAGGTCCAGGCGCTGCGACGCTGGTAATCGGCAAAGGCCTCGAGGCTGCTGACCAGCAGGCCGGATGCGCCATTCGGTCGCAGGCGGGTGTCCACCTCGTAGAGGATGCCGGCGGCGGTGAAGGTGTTCAGCAGGTGGATGATGCGCTGGCCCAGGCGGGTGAAAAACTCGCCGTTGTCGAGCACCTTCGGACCGGTCGTGCGCTGCTTCTTGCCCTGGCTGTCATGCAGGAAGACCACGTCGAGGTCTGAACTGTAGCCGAGCTCCCGCCCGCCCAGCTTGCCATAGGCGATGATGACAAACTGCGCCTCGCGGCGCCTGCCCCTGATCTCGTAGGCGGGCCGGCCATGAGGCACCGCCAGGTGGTCCCATGCCTGCCGCAGCACGCTCTCCAGCACGACCTCGGCAACGTCGGTGAGATGATCACCGACCGCCGTGACCGGCAGGTCGGAGACGATATCGCTGGCTGCAACATGCAGCACGGCGGCATGACGGAACTGCCGCAGGCGGTCCATGCGCTGTTCCAGGTCATCCGGGGGAATACCGGCCAGGCGGGCCTCCAGCACACCCTGCAGGCCGGCCTTGTCGAGCGGGGTATAGAGTGTGCGCGGGTCGAGCAGCTCGTCCAGCAGGATCGGGTAATGCGCCAGCTCCGCCGCGACCCAGGTACTGGCCGAGCACAGCTGCACCAGCTGCGACAGGGCCATTGGATGCTCGACCAGCAGGGTCAGATAGGCAGTACGCCCGGAGATGGCCTCCAGCAGGTCACCGACCCGTTTCAGGGTCTCGAAAGGCCGCGCCGCCGTAGCGGCACTGCCGAGCAGCATGGGCATCAGCCGGTCCAGCTGCTGGCTGCCACGCTCGCCCAGGAAACGGGTTACCGGCCCTTTACGAAAGCCATCGAGCCAGGAAAGCAATTCACCGGCATCGAGGTAGCCGGCGCGGCCGAGCTCGGCAATGGCTTCCTCCGCCTCGAGCCTGCCGGTCCAGACCGCCTCCAGGTCCGGTACGTCCTCGCCACGCTTTGCCGGCTCCCTGTCCTGCGGCGCCGCGAACACCTGCTCGAAATGCTCCTGCACCAGGCGCCGGTGGCCGGCCAGCACCCCGGCAAACGCTTCCCAGTCAGGGAAGCCCGTGGCATAGGCAAGCCGCAGGCGGCCGGTATCGTCTTGCGGCAGTTCGTGCACCTGCTGGTCGGCAACTGCCTGCAGACGGTTCTCGACGCGTCGCAGGAAGACATAGGCCTCGGTGAGCTGCAGGGTGACATGGGCCGGCAGGTAGCCCAGCACGGCCAGCGCCTCGAGCACGATCAGGACATTGCGTTCCTGCAACAGGGGCTGCCGCCCGCCGCGCACCAGCTGGAAGGCCTGGGCAATGAACTCGATCTCGCGGATGCCGCCCGGGCCCAGCTTGATGTTGTCCTGCATGCCCTTGCGTTCGACCTCGCGGGCAATCTGCTCCTTGAGGTTGCGCAGCGACTCGAAGGCGTCGAAGTCGAGGTAGCGCCGGTAGACAAACGGCCGCAGCAGCTTCATCAGTTCGCGGGAGGCGGCCTTCGGACCGGCCACCGGCCGCGCCTTGATCATGGCGTAACGCTCCCACTCGCGGCCCTGCAGCTGGTAGTAATCGGCCATCGCATCGAAACTGGCGACCAGCGGCCCACTGTCCCCGTAGGGCCGCAGCCGCATGTCAACGCGGTAGACAAAGCCGCGCTCGGTAACGCTGTCCAGGGCGTGTATCAGCTGCTGGCCAATGCGCAGGTGGAATTCCTCGATACTGATATTCGACGACGGCCAGCCCTTCCCGTCGTCGGGATAGGCGAAGATCAGGTCGATGTCGGAGGAAAAATTCAGCTCATGCGCACCCAGCTTGCCCATGCCCAGCACGACCAGGGAGGATTTCGGCTGTCGCTTGCCGCTGGCGTACTCGGCTGCCGTCCAGCGTCCCAGTTGCTTCAGGGCACCGGCTATGCAGGCATCGGCGAGATCGGTGAGGTCGACCAGCACCTCGTCGAGGCAGGCCCAGCCCGCCAGATCGCGCCAGGCAATGCGCAGCATCTCGCGGGTGCGGAAGTCGCGCAGCACGTCGCCGAGCCCGGCCTCGTCGCCGACCCCGCGCAGGGCCGCATCGAGTTTTCGCCCGTATTCGCCCGTGGCGTAGTCGGACAGCAGGTCACCCTTGTCGAGCAGGTCATACAGCAGCCCGGGGTTCTGCACGCACACATCGGAGGCGAAGTCGCTGCATGCCCAGACACGCAGCAGGCTGGCGGCGAAATCCGGATCGCGTGGCAATGGCAGGCGGGCCTCGGAAGCGGCATGCGCAAACGCCTCCCAGGCATCGCCCAGCGACTCCTTCAGCGCCCCGGGTACCCCGCGGACCTGCCCCCGGTTGATCGCCATCGGTGTATACGCATTGTTGACCATAGGCTTGTTCAAGTTGGTTGGTTCGCCTGCCGACAATACTGGCTCTTGCGGGATTATAACCAGTCTGGAGAGGAAAAATGGATTTCAGGTCATATCTCAAAATCATGGTGGAACGCGAAGGCTCCGACCTGTATTTCAGTGCCGGTGCGCCGGTCAGCGCGAAGATCCACGGGGCACTGACGCCGGTAGACGGGCACGTTCTGGGCCGCGAGGACGTCAAGGCCATCGCCTGGTCCGTCATGGACGACGAGCAGATCGCCGAGTTCGAACGCAAGCCGGAAATGAACCTGGCGATCTCGGAGGACGGCATCGGCCGTTTTCGGGTCAACATCTTCAAGCAGCGCAACACCATCTCGCTGGTGATCCGCCATATCAAAACGGATATACCCGCCTGGGAGGCACTCGGCCTGCCCCAGGTGCTGACCGAGGTCATCATGTCGAAGCGCGGCCTGGTGCTGTTTGTCGGTGCCACCGGCTCGGGCAAGTCCACCTCGCTGGCCTCGCTGATCGACCACCGCAACACCAACAGCGCCGGCCACATCATCACCATCGAGGACCCGGTCGAGTTCGTGCATCCGCACAAGAAGTCCATCGTCAACCAGCGTGAGGTCGGTGTCGACACGGACTGCTACGAGGACGCACTGAAGAACACCCTGCGGCAGGCACCGGACGTCATCCTCATCGGCGAGATCCGCGACCGCGATACCATGGAGCACGCCATCGCCTTCGCCGAGACCGGTCATCTCGCGATCTCCACGCTGCATGCCAACAACGCCAACCAGGCACTCGACCGCATTATCAACTTCTTTCCCGAGGAGCGCCGCAACCAGCTGCTGCTGGACCTGTCGCTGAACCTGCGCGCATTTGTCTCGCAGCGTCTGGTGAAGACCGTCGACGGCAAACGCTGCGCCGCCGTCGAGATCCTGCTCGGCACACCGCTGGTGCAGGAGATGATCCACAAGGGCAATGTCCACGAGATCAAGGAGATCATGGACAAGTCGGAGAACCTTGGCATGCAGACCTTTGACGGTGCCCTGTACCGGCTCTGCAAGGACGGCCGCATCGACCTCGACGAGGCCATGCGCAACGCCGATTCGCCCAACAACCTGCGGCTGCGGATCAATCTCAGCGAGGACCAGCCTGCCGAAAAGAAGGCCGCGGCCGGCCTCAGCCTCATTGACAAGGACGACGGCGAGGAGGAGGAGGAAATGGCGACGGCGTAGGTCTATACCTGAGGTAGGTCGGGTCAGGTGCGTAGCACCGTAACCCGACAACCGTGACATCGTTGCCGGATTACGGCCTTCGGGGACTGACCCGTTAGGCGAAAGCCCGCAATCACCGGTAGGAGCGCCGCCCCCGGCGCGATAGCACGACTACATCGCTAAAAAAAAAGCCCCGTCATCACGACGGGGCTTTTCGTTACTGCGGGTGTGAACGGCGTCTTACATCATGCCGCCCATGCCGCCCATGCCGCCCATGCCGCCCATGTCCGGGACAGCCGCGGCTTCTTCCTTCGGCACTTCAGCCACCATGGCCTCGGTGGTGATGATCAGACCGGCGACCGAGGAGGCGTTCTGCAAGGCGGAACGCGTGACCTTGGCCGGATCGAGGATACCCATCTCGATCATGTCACCGTACTCGCCGGTCCCGGCGTTGTAGCCGTAGTTACCGCTGTTCTCGGCAACCTTGTTCAGGATCACGGCAGCGTCCTCGCCGGCATTGGTGCAGATCTGGCGCAGCGGCTCCTCCATGGAGCGCATGGCAATCTGGACACCGACGTCCTGGTCGTGGTTGTCGCCCTTGATGGCATCGATGCCGGCCTTGGCACGGATCAACGCCACGCCGCCGCCGGGCACCACGCCCTCTTCCACCGCGGCGCGGGTTGAATGCAGGGCATCCTCGACACGTGCCTTCTTCTCTTTCATCTCGACCTCGGTTGCCGCACCGACCTTGATGACGGCAACGCCGCCGGCCAGCTTGGCCATGCGTTCCTGCAGCTTCTCCTTGTCGTAATCGGAGGTGGATTCCTCGATCTGCGCCCGGATCTGCTGCACGCGGCCCTCGATGTCTTCCTTGCGGCCGGCACCGTCGATCACCGTGGTGTTTTCCTTGTTGATGACAATCCGCTTGGCCGTACCCAGATCATCCAGGCTGGCCTTCTCCAGCGACAGGCCGACTTCCTCGGAAATCACCTGGCCGCCGGTCAGGATGGCGATATCCTGCAGCATGGCCTTGCGACGGTCACCGAAGCCCGGCGCCTTGACGGCACAGACCTTGACGATACCGCGAATGCTGTTGACCACCAGGGTGGCCAGCGCCTCGCCCTCGACGTCCTCGGCGATGATCAGCAGCGGCTTGCCGGCCTTGGCAACGGATTCCAGCACCGGCAGCAGGTCGCGGATGTTCGAGACCTTTTTGTCGTGGATCAGGATGTAGGGATCCTCGAGCTCGGCGGACATATTGTCCTGGTTGTTGATGAAGTACGGCGACAGGTAGCCACGGTCG
>JBFELL010000119.1:0-8821 GCA_041552135.1 Gammaproteobacteria bacterium | reverse complement strand
GTGAAGGCCGCGCGGGCGGCCGGGTTCCAGATTGTCTGTATGAGCTACGGCTACAATCACGGTGAGGACATTCGCGATGCGCATCCGGATGCCGTGATCGATACCATGACCGAGATCATGCCGCTGCTGGCAAAAGCGGCATGATTGCAATGCCGGCAATCACCGGAGAGGACTGCCTGCTGATAAAGAATTACCTCAGCAGCCGATGGCGCGGTTGCACGCTGTTTGAGTAACTGTTTCATCGCTGCAGGCATTCTCGAGGGTGAGGGCAATGACACCTGAAGATTTCGCTTCCCTGGCCGGGGAAGGCTACAACCGGATCCCGGTAACACGGGAAATACTCGCGGACCTCGATACGCCGCTGAGTACCTACCTGAAACTGGCGGACGGGCCGTATTCCTACCTGCTCGAGTCGGTTCACGGCGGCGAGAAGTGGGGGCGCTACTCGATTATCGGTCTGCCCTCCCGCACCGTGGTGCGCATCAGCGGGCCGCAGGTCGACGTCCTGCAGGACGGCAGGACGGTGGAACGTGCCGTCGTCGATGACCCGCTGGCCTGGATCAAGACCTTCCAGGGCCGTTTCCATGCGCCGGAGTTGCCTGGCATGCCGCGGTTTACCGGCGGGCTGGTCGGCTATTTCGGCTATGACACGGTGCGCTACATCGAGCCGCGGCTGGCAAGGTTCGACAAGCCGGATCTGATCGGCAGCCCGGATATCCTGCTCATGGTGTCCGATGAGCTGGTCGTGTTCGACAACCTGGCAGGTACGCTGTTGCTGGTCGCGCACGTGGACCCGGCGGTTGACAATGCCCTGGCGCAGGGGCAGGCGCGGCTGGACGAGCTTGCCGGTCGACTGCGTACGGCAAATTCCGTCTATGCGAAGGCCGGTGATGCGCCCGCCGGCGAGGTCGAGGAAACGGATTTTGTTTCCGGTTTCACCCGTGAGGGCTTCGAGGCGGCCGTCGGCCGGATCAAGGACTACATCGTCGAGGGGGACGCCATGCAGGTGGTCCTGTCGCAGCGCATGTCGATCCCGTATACGGCCCCGCCGCTGGACCTGTATCGGGCCCTGCGCAGCCTCAACCCCTCGCCCTACATGTACTACCTCGACATGGACGATTTTCACATCGTCGGCTCGTCGCCGGAGATCCTGGTCCACCTCGAGGATGACGTGATTACGGTCAGGCCGATCGCCGGCACAAGGCCACGGGGCGCGGACGAGGAGGCCGACAGGGCGCTCGAGGCCGATTTGCTGGCCGACCCGAAGGAGCTGGCCGAACACCTGATGCTCATCGACCTCGGCCGCAACGATACCGGCCGGGTTAGTGAAACCGGCAGTGTCGAGCTGACCGAGAAGATGGTGGTCGAGCGTTACTCCCATGTCATGCATATCGTCTCCAATGTCACCGGGCGTATTCGCCAGGGCATGAGCGCGATCGACGTGCTGCGCGCAACGTTTCCCGCCGGCACGGTAAGCGGTGCACCCAAGATACGGGCCATGGAGATCATCGACGAGCTGGAGCCCGTAAAGCGCGGCATCTATGCCGGGGCCGTGGGCTACCTGTCATGGTCGGGCAACATGGATACCGCCATTGCGATCCGTACCGCGGTTATTAAAGACGGAACGCTGCACATCCAGGCAGGCGCCGGCATTGTCGCCGATTCGGTGCCGGCCAGCGAGTGGGAAGAGACCATGAACAAGGGCCGCGCGATCTTTCGTGCCGTTGCCATGGCCAGCCGCGGCCTGTCGGGGGTGTGACCATGCTGCTCATGATCGACAATTACGACTCCTTTACCTACAACCTGGTGCAGTATCTCGGGGAACTGGGTGCAGATGTTCAGGTCCACCGCAATGACCGGATCACGCTGGACGAGATCGAGCGGCTGGGTCCGGAGAAGATCGTGATTTCCCCCGGGCCGTGCACGCCGAACGAGGCCGGTGTTTCCGTGGAGGCCATCAAGCGGTTTGCCGGCAAGGTGCCGATACTGGGCGTGTGTCTGGGCCACCAGAGTATCGGCCAGGCATTCGGCGGCAGGATCGTGCATGCCGGTGAAATCATGCACGGCAAGACGTCCATGATTGTGCACGGCGACACGGGCGTGTTCAGGGGCCTGCCGCAGCCGTTCGAGGCGACCCGCTACCATTCCCTGGTAATAGAACCGGCCTCCCTGCCGGACTGCCTCGAGGTGACGGCCTGGACCGAGGATGCGCAGGGCGCCATGGACGAGATCATGGGTGTGCGGCACCGGGACCTGCCGGTCGAGGGTGTGCAGTTTCACCCCGAGTCGATCCTGACCGCCTGCGGGCATGACCTGCTGCGCAACTTTCTCGAACAGTAACCCTTACTGACTGAAGCCGCGAGGAGAGCTCATGGATATGCAAGCCGCTATACGGGCTGTCACTGAACAGCGCGATCTTGATACCGCTGACATGGAGGCCGTCATGCGCCTGATCATGACCGGTCAGGCGACGCCGGCACAGATCGGCGGCTTCCTGATCGGCCTGCGCATGAAGGGGGAGACGGTCGATGAAATCGCCGCCGCTGCCCGCGTGATGCGCGAGCTTGCCACGCAGGTCGAGGCGGGCGGGCCGCACCTGGTCGACACCTGCGGTACCGGCGGTGACGGGGCCAGCACCTTCAATATTTCCACGGCCAGCGCACTGGTGACCGCGGCGGCCGGCGGCCGGGTCGCCAAGCACGGCAACCGGTCCGTCTCCAGCCGTTCCGGCAGCGCCGATGTGCTGGAGGCCGCCGGCGTGAGGCTGGACCTGACGCCGGAACAGGTGGCCAGCTGCATCGAGCAGGTCGGTGTCGGCTTCCTGTTCGCGCCGCAGCACCATAGCGCCATGAGGCATGCCATCGGGCCGCGCAAGGAAATGGGCGTGCGTACCCTGTTCAACCTGCTCGGGCCGCTCACCAATCCGGCCGCTGCACCCAACCAGGTGCTGGGTGTGTTCAGCGAGCAGTGGGTCGAGCCGCTCGCCCGGGTGCTGCAGCACCTTGGCAGCGAGCATGTGCTGGTGGTGCATGCCGAGGACGGGCTGGATGAAATCAGTATCGGTTCACCCACCCGCGTTGCAGAACTGAAAGACGGCGATATCACGGTCTACACGGTGACTCCCGGGGAGTTCGGCCTGGAGCTGTCGGACTTGTCGGCTATCACCGTTGCCGATGCCGGGCAGAGCCTGGCGATAATCAACGAAGTGCTGGATGACAGGCCCGGTCCGGCGCGCGATATTGTCATGCTGAATGCCGGGGCCGCGATCTACGCAGCGGGCATCGCCGGGTCGCTGGCCGAGGGTATCGAACGGGCAGGTGAGGTGCTGGCAAACGGCAGGGCGCGCGAAACGCTCGCTTCGCTGATTCGTGTGACTAACGCCTTCTGAGCAGATGCCATGACAGAGACTCCCGACATCCTGAAGAAGATCCTCGCCCGCAAGATGGAGGAGATCGATGCGCGCAACCGGGCCGTCAGCCTGCAGGAACTCAGTCGGCGGGTGGCGGAGGCAGATGCGCCGCGCGGCTTCCTGTCGGCGCTGCGCGCCCGTGTTGCGGCTGGTCGAGCGGCAGTCATCGCCGAAATCAAGAAGGCGTCACCCAGTCGGGGTGTGTTGCGCGAGGACTTCGAGCCGGCGCAGATCGCCGCGAGCTACGAGCGGGGCGGGGCGACCTGCCTGTCGGTCCTGACCGATATCGATTTCTTCCAGGGGGCGGACGCCTACCTGCAGCAGGCGCGGGCGGCCTGCGCACTGCCGGTGCTGCGCAAGGATTTCATTATCGACCCCTACCAGGTCTACGAGGCGCGCGTGATCGGTGCGGACTGTATCCTGCTGATCGTCGCGGCCCTGGCAGACGCCATGCTGGCGGAGTTGCTGCAACTGGCGGAACACCTGCAGATGGACTGCCTGGTCGAGGTGCATGACGCGACGGAGCTGGAGCGGGCGCTGCAGACGCCGGCGCCGCTGATCGGCATCAATAACCGCGACCTGCGCTCGTTCGAGACCAGCCTGGATGTCACGCTGGACATGCTCGGGCAGATTCCCGACGATCGCCTGGTGGTGACGGAGAGCGGTATTCATACCGCCGATGATGTGTCGCTGATGCGCGGGCGCGGGGTGCATACCTTTCTGGTCGGCGAGGCCTTTATGAAGGCCCCGGATCCGGGGGAGAAGCTGGCACAACTGTTTGGCTGAGCCGGGAGGGGCGGCCACTGTTCCCGGCCCGAGGGCACAGGCGTGCCCGGATATTCGCTAGCGGGTGCCGAACACCACGATCGTCTTGCCCTTCACCGAGATGTGACCCTGTTCCGCAAGGGCCTTGAGTACCCGGCCGGCCATCTCGCGCGAACAGCCGACAATCCGGCCAATCTCCTGGCGCGTGATCCTGATCTGCATGCCGTCGGGATGGGTCATGGCATCCGGTTCCTTGCACAGTTCCAGCAGCGTGTGCGCCACCCGGCCGGTTACGTCCAGGAAGGCCAGGTTGCTGACCTTGCGGCTGGTCTTGCGCAGGCGCGTGGCCAGCTGGGCGGTGAGCTCCAGCAGGATGTCCGGGTCTTCCTTGGCCAGGGCGCGGAAGCGTGAATAGCTGATCTCGGCGACTTCGCACTCGCTGCGGGTGCGCACCCAGGCGCTGCGATTGGGTTGCTCGCCGAACAGGCCCATTTCCCCGAAGAAACCCCCGGAATTGATGTAGGCCAGCACGATCTCGTGGCCCTCATCGTCCTCCATGAGTACGGTAACCGACCCCTTGACGATATAGTAGAGAACGTCGGGGGTATCGCCGGCATAGATGATGACGCTCTTGGCGGGATACTTGCGTCGGTGGCAGTGTTCCAGGAAGCGCCCGACGCAGGGATTCTCTACTCCAGGCGTGCGGGTGGTGTCGGCGTCGAATGTCAGGGGTATCGCGTGCATGACTTCTTATCGGTCGGCCCGGGGATAGCTTTAGAACATACGGATGGGATGGCGATTTGTGTGATAGCCTTCACAATCCCTGCAGCAGAGGTGATCATGAAAGCGCGTATCAAATGGGTGGAGGAAGCCACGTTTGTGGGCGAATCCGGCAGCGGTCATGCCATTGTCATGGACGGGCCGCCGGAAAGCGGGGGGCGTAATCTTGGCATCCGGCCGATGGAAATGCTGCTCATCGGCATGGGGGGCTGTACGGCGTTTGATGTCGTGATGATACTCAAACGGGCCCGGCAGGCGGTCTCTGATTGCGTGGTCGAGGTTTCGGCCGAGCGCTCCGATGATGTGCCCAGGGTGTTCACGGCGATTCATGTGCACTTCATCGTCAGCGGTGAGAACCTGTCCGAAAAACAGGTGGCGCGTGCCGTGCAGTTGTCCGCGGAAAAATACTGCTCCGCATCCATCATGCTTGGCAAGGCGGCGGAGATTACGCACGATTACCGGATCGTGCAGTCCGGGCAGGGCGAAAGCTGATACACGCAGGGTAGTACTGTAATGCGCAAGCTCAAGCTGCACGGGTTCAACAACCTGACCAAGACGCTCAGCTTCAATATCTACGATATCTGTTATGCGAACTTGCAGGCACACCGCCGCGAGTACATCGAGTACATCGACGATGTCTACAATGCGAAGCGCCTGACACACATTCTCACCGACGTCGCCGAGATCATCGGTGCCACTGTCCTGAATGTCGCGCACCAGGACTATGAGCCGCAGGGCGCCAGTGTGACCATGCTGATTGCCGAGGAGGAGATCACTTCCGGGGAACTGTCCAACACCATGGCGCCGGGCCCGTTGCCGGATGCCGTGGTGGGGCATCTCGACAAGAGTCACATCACGGTGCATACCTATCCGGAAAGCCACCCGGACAAGGGTATCAGCACCTTTCGTGTCGATATCGATGTGTCAACCTGCGGGCGCGTCTCGCCCCTGAAGGCGCTCAACTACCTGATTCACAGTTTCGAATCGGACATCGTCATCATGGACTACCGGGTGCGCGGCTTTACCCGTGATGTGCGCGGCAAGAAGCACTTTATCGACCACCGGATCAACTCCATCCAGAACTACCTGTCGCGTGATACCCGCGATCGCTATGAAATGATCGACGTCAATGTCTACCAGGAGAACATCTTCCATACCAGGATGATGCTGAAGCAGTTCGACATCGATGATTATCTCTTTGGTGTCGGCAAGGAAGCACTGACGACTGCCGAGCAGCGCAAGATCCATGCGCAGGTCAAGCGGGAGATGCTGGAGATGTTCTACGGCAGGAACATGACGGGGAACATCATGTAGGGCGGACGGCCGTTCCCCGTCAGTCAGATTCGGTAGGCTGTACCGGTCATGATGCGCGACGTCAGGCCCATGAGTTTCTTCACGGTCGCGGGCAACTCGCGGCCGCCTGCGTGCTCGGCCGTTGCCTTATGCTGTGCCTCGTCTGCCTGCATCTGCCTGAGGATGGCGCGGGACCTGTTGTCGCCCTGTGGCAGTCGCTGCAGGTGACCTTCCAGGTGATTGACAACCTGGTGCTCGGTCTCCGCCAGAAAGCCCAGACTCCATTTGTCGCCGAGCATGCCGGTTGCCGCGCCAATCAGGAGTGAGCCGCCGTACCAGAGCGGATTGAGCAGGCTGGTCTGCCCGCCGAGTTCCCCGATGCGCTGCCGGCACCAGGCGAGGTGGTCGTTCTCCTCGATGGCAGCGCTTTCCATCTGCTTCCTGACCTCCCTGTTGCGTGCCGTCAGGGCCTGTCCCTGGTAGAGCGCCTGGGCGCACACCTCGCCCGCGTGGTTGACCCGCATCAGTGAGATGCTTTCGGCCTTCTCCATGGCAGACAATGCATCGTCCCGGTCCGGCTGCGCGGGGTTGGCGCGGCCGGAGCCGATCGGCTCGGCGAATATCGTGCGCAGGGCCTGGTCGGCCTGCAGGATGCAGCGGTCGAGGAATGTCAGCTGGCGTTCCGGCATGTGGATCAAGATAGCACGTTAGGCAGCCGTCTTCCCGCCAGGCTTTTACCCCGGTGTCCGGGTCGGGTATCGTTCAGGCATGTCCTACTACCGCCATCATGTCTTTTTCTGCACCAACCTCAGGGCCGATGGGAGTGCCTGCTGCCAGCGTTTCGACGCCAGGGCGATGCGGGACCACGCCAAGCAGCGCTGCAAGTCGCTCGGTATCGCGGGGCAGGGCGGGGTGCGCATCAACACGGCGGGGTGCCTGGATCGCTGCGAAGACGGCCCGGTCATGGTCGTGTACCCCGAGGCGGTCTGGTATTCCTACCTTGACCGACAGGATGTGGATGAAATTATCGACGAGCACCTGGTCAAGGGGCGCATAGTCGAGCGTCTGAAGCTGTAAGTTGCCGGGAAGATTTTCCCCGGCTGTGCGGGCCTTGTGCCGCTCATCTGAAAAAATCATGCCTAATCAATCGTCTGAATCTCCTGTGTCGGATCGCGGCAGGCCATCCTGTTCGGACTTGACAAGCAGGACAGTATATTAGAAAATACTAACACACTGATTGGTCTGCCCCCCTATCTTCTTGGCCGATCAGTGCTCCTCCACCTCCCCCCAAGGAGGTTTTAAAGCGCGGTTTCCTAAATCGCGCTTTTTTTTTGCCTGCAGTATGGCAGCGGGCCGTCTGGCAGGGCGCGGGCAAGGTGGTGCCAGCCTGTTGTTTACGCTCGGTCTTTCCTGGTAATTCGGAATATTCACCGGGAAAACAGCGCCCTGGCCTTGTAAGTTCCCGGCCTCTTAATGTAACATCCCCGCTCTTTATTTCGGGCAGGGTCTGGAGCTTACTCTGATGAGGACATTTTCCGCGAAACCGCATGAGGTCAACCACGACTGGTATGTCGTTGATGCCTCCGGCAAAACGCTGGGTCGCCTGGCAACCGAGATTGCCCGCCGCCTGCGTGGCAAACACAAGCCGGAATACACCCCGCATGTGGATACCGGTGACTATATTATTGTTGTCAACGCCGACAAGGTGCAGGTGACCGGGCGCAAGGCAACCGACAAGATATACCATCGCCATACCGGTTACGTGGGTAACCTCAAGTCCATCAGTTTCGAAAAGCTGCAGGCGCGTGCGCCGGGCCGTGTCATCGAGCTGGCGGTCAAGGGCATGCTGCCGAAGAATCCGCTGGGGCGCGCCATGTTCCGCAAGCTGAAGGTGTATTCAGGCCCCGAGCATCAGCATGCTGCCCAGCAGCCCAGAGCGCTGGAAATATAAAACACTGGAATTCAGGATCAGGTAACACAAACATGAGCGAAACCTATTACAGTACCGGACGACGCAAGACATCCACAGCACGGGTATTCCTGCGCAAGGGTTCCGGTAGCATTACCGTCAACAACCGTCCGCTGGACGTGTATTTTGGCCGTGAAACCTCGCGCATGATCGTGCGCCAGGCGCTCGAGAAGGCAAATATGGAGGACACGTTCGATATTGCTGTCACGGTCAAGGGTGGTGGTATCAGCGGTCAGGCGGGTGCGATACGTCATGGTATAACCCGAGCGCTGATCAAGTATGACGGTGAGCTGCGCTCCCCGCTGCGGCGTGCCGGCTTTGTTACCCGCGATGCCCGCCAGGTGGAGCGCAAGAAGGTCGGTTTGCACAAGGCACGTCGAGCACCGCAATTCTCCAAGCGTTGATCGGATTTATACTGGCGGATCGTCTAACGGCAGGACTGAGGACTCTGACTCCTCTAATCTAGGTTCGAATCCTAGTCCGCCAGCCATACAGCCAAACAACCCGCCCTTGTGGCGGGTTTTTTGGTTGTTGGGGAGTCGGATGAGAACCGTGGAAGGTTCGACAAATTTGCCTGGAGTAAATTTGGGCGGCCGCAGGCCGGC
>JBFELL010000118.1:0-8845 GCA_041552135.1 Gammaproteobacteria bacterium | reverse complement strand
GCCGCGTACGCAACTGGATCAGCAAGCTGGTCAAGCGCGCCTACGGCTTCCAGGGCTATTTCCAGCTCTACAACATGCCCTTCCGGCTGATCGACCGCTTCGACTACTGCGAGAAGCGCGACCTGTTCCGGCCCGGCGGCATGAACAAGGGCGAGAGCATCTTCGACCGCCTCGAGCGTTCCGGCACGAAGTATCACTGCTCCGACTGGCGCCAGGGCGAGGATGCCAACCTGGAGTCGCTGAAGGCCAGCCTGGCTGAATGCGAGATCCCGTGTGCCTTCCACTACATGGCCTCGATGGACGCCCTGCTGCACCAGGTCGGCAAGTCCAGCGAGCAGGTCGACGCCAAGCTCGAATGGTACGAGCAGCGCCTGCGCGAACTCATGGCGCTGGCGCGCGAGCACTACGACGAGGTGCGCCTGTTCGTGTGCTCCGATCACGGCATGGCCACGGTCGAGCACACCGTCGACATCGGCCGCCGGGTGGACGAACTCGGCCTGAACGAGGGCCGCGACTTCATCGCGACCTACGACTCGACCATGGCACGCTTCTGGTTCAAAAGCGACGAGGCGCGCCGGCGGATCACCGCGCTGCTCAACACGATCCCCGAGGGCCGCATCCTGCCGGAAGAGGAACTGGCCGCGCTGGGCTGCGATTTCGACGGCCAGCAGTACGGCGAGCTGATCTTCCTGCTCGATGCCGGCGTCATCATCGTGCCGAGCCACATGGGCACCAGGCCCATTACCGGCATGCACGGCTACCACCCGGACCACCCGGACTCGGACGCCTCGCTGCTGTCGAACGTGCCGCCGCCGGTACGCTCGGAGTGCATCACCGACGTGTTCCACATCATGCGCGCCGAGGCCGGCGTCTAGGCAACGCGGACAGCACCGATGCACTGGATCCTGAACATCGCCACCAACTACCTGCGCTTTGCCGTGAGCATGGTGGTGGTCTTCCTGATGACGCCGTACATCATCGGCCAGCTGGGCATGGATACCTTCGGCCTGTGGTCGCTGATCTTCGCGGTGATCGGGATCTTCGGCCTGATGGATTTCGGCTTCGCCACCGCCGCGGTGAAGACGGTCGCCGAGGCGACCGGTGCCGGCGACGAGGCCGGCCGCAACCGCGCCCTGGCCAGCCTGCTGCTGCTCTATACGCTCATCGGCCTGCTGAGCCTGGTGCTGGTCATGGCGCTCGCCGCCCCCGCCGCCGGCTGGTTTGATCTGTCGGAAAGCCAGCACGGCCTGTTCCTGCCGGTCATCTGGATACTCGGCCTGGCCGTGTCGCTGAACTTCCCCGCGAGCCTGTTCAAGGCGGCCCTGTCCGGCGCCGGGCGCATGCACATCGTCAATGCCGTCGAGCTGGTCATGGTGCTCGTCAACGCCGGCCTGGTCTACCTGTTGCTGGAGGCCGGCCACGGCATCACCGGGCTGGCGATCAGCACCGCCCTGACCATGGTCGGCACCTCGCTGGCCCTGATCCCGCTGGCCTACCGGCTGCTGCCCGGCTTCTCGCTGAGCTGGCGGCTGATGTCGCTGCAGAACATCCGGCCGCTGCTGTCCTTCTCGGTCTATGCCTTCATGGCCAATGTCGCCGTGCTGGTGACCCTGCGGCTCGACCCGGTGGTGATCAAGCTGTTCCTGCCGCTCTCGGCCGTCGCGCTGTATGCCGTGGCGGCCAGGGTCAGCGAGTACACCTTCCTGCTGAACAAGCAGTTCTCCAACGCCCTGATGCCGCTGGTCTCGCAGCTGCACGGCCGCGGCGACCATGACGCCATCCGCCGCATCATGACAGACGGCACGCGTTTCCTGCTGGCACTGGCCGTGCCCGGCATCGGCCTGCTGTATTACTACGCCCCGGAGTTCATCCAGCTCTGGCTCGGCGCGGAGTTTGCCGAGTCCGCGGACCTGCTGCGCATCCTGCTGCTCGCCCTGATCCCGGTGACGCTGCAGCTGAACGCCGCCAACATCCTCGGCATGACCGGCCAGCACCGTTTCCTGGCCATCGCCATGCTGATCTCTGCCGCCCTCAACCTGCTGCTGTCGATGGCGCTGATCGCCGCCTTCGGCCTGCCGGGTGCCGCCCTTGGCACGCTCGCCGCCGTGCTGCTGGTGGAGGCGGCATTCATCCTGCCGCGCGCCTGCCGCCACAGCGGCGTCTCCGCGACTGCGTTCCTGGGCACAGTGGTCTGGCCGTCGCTGCCCGCCCTGCTGCCGATGCTCGGCGTCGCCGCGGCACTCGACCAGTGGCTGGCGACAGACAGCCTTGGCCTGCTGTGCTTCAAGGTCGTAGCATGCGGCCTGGTCTACCTGACCGGCTTCTTCTTCACCGGCCTGTCCCGCACCGAGCGCACGTTGCTGCTCGGCAAACTGCTGCGCGGCGCACCCGCCGCCCGACTGGAGACTGAATAACATGGCCATCAAGCCCCTGCTGCGACTGCTGCGTGCCCCTTCCCTGCTGCTGCGCCGCGCCTGGCTGCGCCTGCGACTGGGTCGCTTCGGCGACGACACCCTGGTAGAGCCCGGCGCCCGCCTGCAGTACCCGGAACGCATCCAGCTCGGCAACGGCGTGCGCATCGCCGGCCAGGCCACGCTGCGGGCCAACACCGACCAGGCCGCCGGCATCCGCATCGGCGACGGCAGCACCGTGCACGAGTCGGCACTGATCGCCGCCAACCGCGGGCAGGTGAGCATCGGCCGGCGCAGCTGGATCGGCCCGTTCTGCCTGGTCTACGGCAACGGCGATGTCAGCATCGGTGACAATGTGCTGGTGGCCGGACACAGCTCCATCAACACCGTGTCGCACCACTTCGAGCGCTGCGACATCCCGATCAACGACCAGGGCATCCACTGCGACCCGGTGCGCATCGAGGACGATGTCTGGATCGGCATGAACGCCGTCATCCTGCAGGGCATCAGCATCGGCCACGGCGCCATTGTCGGCGCCGGTGCCGTGGTCACCCGCGACGTGCCGCCCTGGAGCATCGTCACGGGTGTACCGGCGCGGGTCATCCGCCAGCGCCGCAACGCCCCGGTTCCGCAGGAGGCCGTCAATGCCTGAAGCAGCTCACAGCCTGGCACTGGCGGCAGCACGGCAAGGCCAGCCGACCGACACCTCGCGGGCCACCGGGGCCACCGGGGCCGGCATCCGCAGCATCCAGGTGCCGCGGCGTTTCGTCGCGGACGAATGGGGCGGCACCGAGACCACCATCCTGCAGAACAGCCGCGCCCTGAACGCAGCCGGCCACCCGACGCGGATCTTCACCACCCTGGCACTGTCAGACAGGCGCCGCGAACGCCTGCAGGACGTCGAGGTCCGCCGCCACGCCTACTGCTACCCCTTTCTGGGACTCAGCCGTGACGACCGGCACGAAATGGACAAGAAGGGCGGCAACCTGCTGTCGCTATCACTGCTCTGGTCGCTGCTGCGCGAACCGCAGGTCGACCTGCTGCACGCCCACACGGGCAAGCGCCTCGGCGGCATCGTGCGCACCGCGGCGCGCCTGCGCGGCATTCCCTATGTCATCACCCTGCACGGCGGCCACTACGATATCCCGACCGGCCAGATGCAGCAGATGCTGGCACCGATCCGCAAGAGCCTGGAATGGGGCAAGCCGTTCGGCGCCCTGCTCGGCTCGCGCCGCGTCCTGCAGGACGCCGCCGCCGTCCTGTGCGTCGGCGACAACGAGTACCGCGCGGCCCGTGCCGCCCTGCCCGGCCAGCGCATCGAGCTGCTGCCGAACGGCGTGGACAGCGACTTCTTTGCCAGCGGCGACGGCGAGCGTTTCCGCCGGCACTACGGCATCCCGGCCGGGCGCCGCATCATCCTGTGCGTGAGCCGCATCGACTACCAGAAAAACCAGCTGGCGCTGGTAAAGGCACTGCCCGACATCCTGCAGCACCAGCCGGACGCCCAGCTGGTACTGGTCGGACCGGTCACCATCGAGGCCTACCGGCGCAAGTTGCTGCAGCGCATCGAGCGACTGGGACTGCAGGGGCGCGTCAGCCTCATTCCCGGCCTGACCGCGGACGACCCGCTGCTGCGCGGCGCCTACCACGCCGCCGAGGTGTTCTGCCTGCCCTCGCTGCACGAGCCCTTCGGTATCGTGATACTGGAGGCCTGGGCCGCGGGCCTGCCGGTCGTGGCCGCCCGGGTCGGCGGCATCCCTTCCTTTACCCGGGACGGCGAGGATGTGCTGCACGCCGACCCCGAACAGCCGGCCTCGCTGGCACGGCAGCTACTCGCCGTCATGGACAACCCGGCGCTTGCCGGCCGCCTTGCCGGCAACAGCCAGTGCCGGGCCCGGCAGGAGTACGACTGGCGCGTCATCAGCCGCCAGCTGTCGTCGCTCTACGGTGAACTGGCCGGCAGCAGGAGGCAGGCGCAATGAAGCTGCTGCACGTACACGAACGGGCGACATTCCATGGCGGCGTCGAGCAGATCCTGCACGACACCGCGCAGGGCCTGGCCGCGCGCGGCTGGCAGCAGGCGCTGCTGCACAGCGAGCCGCAGACCGACAGCGAGTTCCTCGCGCCGTTCAGCGACAGCTCGACCGGCCTGGATATCCTGGCGCGTTTCAGGCCGGACGTCGTGCTGCTGCACAAGGTCTCCGACCCGGACCTGGTTGCCACCATCAGCCGCGCACACCCCGCGGTGCGCATGGTGCATGACCACGACCTGGTTTGCCTGCGCCGCCACAAGTACTTTCCGCTGAGCGGTCGTATCTGCGACAAGCCGGCCGGCTGGCAGTGCTATTCCAATCTCTGCTTTGTCAACCGCAACCCGGCCGCGGGCGGCCTGCCCGTCACCATCCGCACCGTCGGCCCGCAGAAAGCAGGCATCCGCTCCCAGCGCGACATGCGACGCTTCGTGGTGGGCAGCCGCTGGATGCAGGACGAACTGGTCATGAACGGCATTGCCGAGGAACGCATCCAGGTCATACACCCGATACCGGCATCGCTGGCGCAGATCCAGCCCCTGCCCCACCAGAGCGAACATGAAATCCTGTTCGTTGGCCAGGTCATTCGCGGCAAGGGCGTCGACCTGCTGCTGCAGGCCCTGGCCCGCGTGGCGCAGCCCTGGCACCTCACCGTCGTCGGCACCGGCAACCACGAGGAGCACTGCCGCCGGCTTGCGACAACGCTCGGCATCGCCGGGCAGGTGGAGTTCGCCGGCTGGGTGCCCCACCGCGAACTCGAACGCTACTACGCCCGCGCGGCCTTCACCGTCGTGCCGTCACGCTGGCCGGAGCCGTTCGGCATGGTCGGCGTCGAGGCCATGGCCCGCGGCCGCGCCGTGGTCGGCTTCTCGGCAGGCGGCATACCGGACTGGCTGTGCCACGGCGTCAACGGCCTGCTGGCGCCGGCCGGCGACATCGACGGGCTGGCCGGGGCCATCGGCGACCTGCTCGGTGACCCGGACCAGGCCCGCCGCCTCGGCCGGCGCGCCGCCGAGGTCACGACCACTCGATTCACCCACATCGGCTATCTCGAGGCCATGCAAACGCTACTGGAGGAAGTGGCATGAAAATCGGTATCTCCGCATTCGCCGCCGATGGCGGCAAGTCCGGCATCAGCCAGTACATGATCAACGTGCTGCAGCGCCTGCCGCAGCCCGGGACGGGCGTGGACTGCGTGATCTTCATGCCGGCCGCCGAACGCACGCTGTTCGAGCCCGCACCGGCCGGCAGCCACATTGTCACCGTGCCCGACTGGATGGCGCATCCGGTGGCAAGCATACTCTGGCACCTGTTTATCTTCCCCGTGCTGCTGAAACGCCATCACTGCGACTGCGCCTACCTGCCTGCCGGCAACCGCCGCCTCGGGCTGTGGTACGGCATGCCCAGCGTCAGCACCATCCACGACCTCTCGCAACTGCATGTCGAGGGCAAGTATGACCCGCTGCGCATGTTCTATATCCGGCGCGTCCTGCCGGTGATGATGCAGAAACTGACGCGCGTGGTCTCGGTCAGCGAGTCCACCCGTCGCGACCTGGTCGAGCATGCCGGCATCCAGCCGGAACGCATCCGGGTCGCCCACAACGGCGCCGACCTCTCCGGCTTTGCCGCCTCTTGCCGCGACAGCGCCCGCGAGACGATCGCACGCGAGCTGGGCATCGACGGCCCGTTCATCCTTTACACCGCCCGCCTGGAGCACCCGGGCAAGAACCACGTGCGCCTGCTCGAGGCGCTGGCGCTGCTAAAGCAGCGCGGTCGCCTGACGCACCGGCTGGTACTGGCAGGCAGCCGCTGGAACGGCGCCGAGGTGATCGAGGCGCGCATCGGTGAACTGGGTCTGGCTGACGATGTCATCCTGGCCGGCTTTGTCGAGAACCGGCTGCTGCCGGAACTCTACGCGGCGGCTGACGTGTTTGTGTTCCCCTCGCTGTTCGAGGGCTTCGGCATCCCGCTGCTCGAGGCCATGGCCGCGGGCACACCGGTGTGCGCCGCCAGCGTCTCAAGCATACCCGAGGTGGTCGGTGATGCCGCGCTGTTGTTCGACCCGCGCAACCCCGCCGATATCGCTACCCAGCTCGATCGCCTGCTGCACGACGCCACGCTGCGCCAGGAACTGATCGGGCGCGGGCGACAGCAGTCACAACGCTTCTCCTGGGACGATGCCGCCAGCGGCGTGCTGCAGCAGTGCTACGAGGCGGTCGCGGCATGAGGCCACGCAGCGCAATTATCGCCCTGCTGGCCCTGGCGACCTCGGGCTGCGCCGGCGACCGGCTGCAGGCCCTGTCGCCCTTCAGCGGACCGGGGGGCATCAGCATCGCGCCGGTCGAGATCGATTCCTCCCCGACCACCGCCTGGGTCTACATCGACGGCAAGTACGTCGGCAACACACCGCTGGTCTACGGGCTGGCCTACGACAGCGATACCCGATACATTGAGGTTATTGTCGAGCCGCTGCCCGACCACCCGGTGCAGATGCGCCAGACGAAACATATCCGGGTGCCGCCGTTACCGACCCGGCTGCACTTTTTCATGAACAACCATGACAAACCCGAAGATGATGGCTGAGACACAGACAGAACCGCAGGCGAACGACGACGGCAGCAGCGGCGACCGGCAGGCCGCAGGCATCATGCTGCGCGAACAGCCGTTCGACAACACCCGCGACACCAACTACTTCTTCGCCTCCAGCGGCCATGCCGAGGCCCTGTCGCGCCTCGGCTTCCTGGTCGAGGATCGCAACATGGGCATGGGCCTGCTGACCGGCGAGATCGGCTGTGGCAAGACCGTGACCCGTACCGTGCTGCACCGCCAGCTGGCCAGACCGGCGCACCTGGTGGTGAGCCTGGAGAACTGCCTGCTGGAATTCGACGACCTGCTGCTGGAGATCATCAGCCAGATGCGCGGCGAGCGGGTCAACTCCGCCGAACTGCCGGATCGCTACAGCCGCCTGTCGACCTTCAAGCAGCTGCTGATGCGCCAGGTCGCCGAGTCCGGCCGGCACCTGGTGATCCTGCTGGATGAGGCGCAGCAGCTCAGCCCGGCCAGCATCGAGGCCCTCAAGGGCCTGACCAACATCGCCTCCGAGCGGCAGAACTTTCTCACCCTGGTGCTGATCGGCCAGCCGGAGTTGCGCAGCATCATCCGGCAGTTGCCACAGGTCGACCAGCGGGTCAGCCTGCGCTATCACCTCAATGCCCTGTCGCATGACGAGACCCGGCGCTACCTCGAGCACCGCCTGCAGGTCGCCGGCCTGCAGGGACCGATGCCGTTCGGGGACGATGCCGTGCGGCGGCTGTTCGAGACCAGCGGCGGCGTGCCGCGTGAAATCAACCGCATCTGCAAGCTGGCGCTGGATCATGCCCGCGCCAACGGCCTCGCCTCACTGGATGCGACCATCATCAATAGCGTGACCGACGACCTGCAGCGCCACGGCGGCCTGCTCGATCCCTGCGCGATCCCGGCATGAGCGACGAATTCAGCATTGACCGCAACCGCCGCAACCCGGGCAGCGACACGCCCCTGCGCGGGGGTACGAGCGATCCCGGCGCCCTGGAATGGGACATCGCCGAGGCCGCGGACGAGCGCAGCGAGCCGCAGGCTGCTCCCGAGGCTGAGGCCGCCGCGAGCGCCGGCCCCGCAGCGGCTGCGCCCGAGCCGGCCGCCGCCATGCCGCTGCCGTTCAAGGACCTGCTGGATGACGAGGAGGAGGAGACCCGCAGCACCCTGCCGGGCATCGACATCCGGCGCCTGCTGCTGGGCTGCTGGCGGCGCCGCGTGCTGGTCGGCGGCATCGCCGCGGCCGTCGTGCTGGGCTTCGGCCTGCTCGCCTTCACCACCATCGAGAACCAGTGGACCGCGGTCGCCACCCTGATCAAGCGCGATACCAGCGACGAGTTTTCCGTCAGCGGCGGCAAGGCCTTCAAACCGCAGCAGTACAACCTGCAGACCCTGCTGGACACGCTCAAGCTGCCCAGTTCGCTGGACCAGGTCATAGAACGTGCCGAGCTGGATATGAAGCGCACGGCGCTCTCCGCCGCCATCGACGTCAAGCTCGGCAAGGAATCCGACATCCTGCACCTGGTCGTGAACTGGGAGGACCCGCAGACCGCGGCACGCGTCGCCAACCACCTGGCCGACGTCTTCCTCGAGAAGAGCAGCGACATGCGCCGCGACGATGCCGAGGAGACCTACCACTATTTCCTCGAGCGGCTCGATGAGGCGCGCGCTGAACGCCGGCTGATCGATGAGCAGATGCTGGCCTTCCAGCAGGAGAACAAGCTGTCGGACTTCGACGCCGAGACCGAGGCGCGCCTGGGTGAGCTGGCACGCCTGGAAGGGGATTACCAGACACAGCGGGCCGAGATCGACGCCCTGCAGTACGCCATC
>JBFELL010000117.1:0-8864 GCA_041552135.1 Gammaproteobacteria bacterium | reverse complement strand
TAAGCAGGGAGAAATAGCGCCGTACGTACCGGTTATAGCGGTATTCCAGGAATTCCGGCACCGTGCCTATGCGCGCATCGAGATAGAGCGGTACCATGATGAGCGCAAATACCACCAGGATCGGGGCCGCCATCCACTCGTAGTTCGCCACGGCGATGCCCCAGGTATAGGCGGCGCCGGCCAGGCCGATCATTGTGGTGCTGGATATGTTCGAGGCAAACAGTGACAGGCCGATCGGCAGCCAGCCCAGTCGCCGCCCGGCCAGGAACAGGTCCTCGGCGCTGTGGGTGCGCCGCGCCACGCGAAAGCCGATGGCAAACACCACGATGAAGTAGACGGCAACGATCGCGATATCAACGGCGCTGAGTGTGATGTCCTGGATGTTTATCGTACGCCCTCGGTTGACGGGGTATGAGCGCCGCTGAGGATATCATGGTCTGTATTGCCCGTTTTTACCAGGGAGTGCATCAGTATCCCGGCATTCAGACCTGCGTACCCGCCCCCTTTGAAGGGGGCGGGACAGGGTAGTGGTAGTAAACTTTTTTACCAATCGGGTACAGAGCAGGTGATGTCAGCTTGCTTTGTACCCCGTTGGTAACAGTTTCCCGGCAGCTGCCGGGCGGTGTGCCACCGGAGTGTTTATGCTGCAGGCATAATTTGCAACAATGGACACGATATGACTCACCTGCATGGCCCCGCATGAATCCACTGGTCCGCCGTTTTCTTCAGGTGATTGCCGGTGTCGTCCTGCTGTCCGGTGGCGCCACGGCAGGTGAATACACTCCGCCGGGGCTGTACGAGGTCGATCACCGTGTGCTCGACAATGGCCTGCGCGTCATCCTCAAGCCGCGCCACGGTGCGCACACGGTCGCCTTTCGCGTTGTTGTCGGTGTCGGCCAGCATGACTATGACTGTGGCTGGCAGGAGACGCCGCATTTCCTTGAGCACCTGCTGTTTGCCGGCACATCGCGCCACACCGAGGCCGAGCTCGAGGAGCTGGTGGAACAGCACGGTGGCTACTGGAATGCCTATACCTACGCGGAGGAGACGGTCTATGCGCTGGACATCTACGGCCGGTATTTCCTCAAGGGACTGGAGGTGCTGCACGAGATCATGACCGACCCGCTGTTGTCATCCGCCGACGTGGAGACCAGCCGCGGCATCGTCGAGCGGGAAGCGGGCGGGCGGCCATCGGCCATCCAGCAGTGGATGCGGCGCAAGGGGGTCGGCTGGAGCGCGACCGACAAGGCACTCAGGCAAACACTTCCGGAAAGCAACTACGTTTGCGACGAACTGGAGGTTGCCGCGCATATCACCCGCGAGCACATCATCGAGGCATTCAATACCTACTACGTGCCTGGCAACATGGCACTGGTGGTGGTCGGCGATTTCGATGTCGAAGCGATGCGCACTGCCATCAACGCGACATTCGGCGCCATTGCGGCGCAGCCCGTGCCTGACAGGACGTGGCGGGTCCCGCCACCACCGCAGGTGTTTGCGGCCGTGGAAAGCACATTCAACCCTGTACTCGGGTCGGGTGCCGAGGTCGGGCTGGTGTTTCGTGCCGTCGGTATGACCTCGGGGGATTATTATCCCTTCTACGTACTTGCTGAATACCTGGATACGCGCCTGTACGAGACGATCCGCATCGAGGGCGGGCTGGCATATTCACCGGTCAGCGAGCTGGGCAGTCTGCGTGACTACGGTGTCTTCCTCGCCTATGCCGATGTCGAGCTGGACAGACAGGACAGGGTGCTCGAGCTGCTGCAGGCGGAGATCTCGCAGCTGCAACAGCCGCTGGATGCCGCGACGGTGGAGCTGGCCAAGCGCAAGCTGCTGCTGCGGATGGTGCAGGGCTACGAGTCCAGCAGCGAGCTGGCGGATTACTACGCGGACGCCGTGTTCGAATACGAGACCGGCGGCAGCCTGGTCGACCGGGAGGCCCGCATCGAGCAGGTCACGGCGGCTGACCTTCACCGCGTCGCCACGCAGTACCTGCCGCTGGATCGGGCAGTGGTGTTCCGTGAGGCGCCGGCGCTGACCTGGAGCGAGTTCTACCTGGGGCTGGTGCTGCTGGCGTTCGTGCTGGTCGCGGTGCTGGTCGTGGTGCTGCACCGGCGGCTGCGTCGCTAGCGCATGCGTACGCTGCTCGCGGCTCTGGGGCTGCTGATAGCCGGCTGGTTGCTCGGCTGGTATTCCCATGAGCGCTGGGGGCATGGGCCGGTCGCGCCGGTTGTGCAGGCACCGGCAGGGCCGCTCGACGACACGCCACCGCCCCGGGGCTTGCCCGTCGCTGTTGACGCACCGGTCGATGTGCTGCAGACGCTGTTGTCTGCCGGTCAGTTTGATGACGCCGTCGGATACTACGAGGCACTGGCGCGACGGGCGGACGAGGCCGGCGCGCAGCTCGCCAGAGAACAGCTGCTCGGCCATGCGCGGGAACTGCTCGGGCAGCAGCGCTACGTGCCGGCAGAGGCGCTGTTGCAGCGCCTGCTGGTGGCCGCCTGGCGCGATGTCGAGGTGCGCGCGCTGCTGGCGGAGGTCAGCTACGGCATGGGTGACGGGCGTGCGGCGATCGATCGACTCTACGAGGCAAGGGGCCATGCATGGGATCCGGAGACACGCTCGCGACTGACGCGGCGCATCCGTGTACTGGCCAGCGGGGAGGCGAAGGTGCTGCACGACGGCGGCGACCAGGCCGGCCTGCTGGAACTCTACCAGCACCTGACACAGCTCGAGCCCGACCATGCAGAACATTTCATCGGGCTTGCCGGTGCGCAGCTGGCGCTCGGCGACACGGGTGCGGCGCTGCGTTCACTGCAACTGGTGGCACATGACCCGGTGCATGGTGCGCAGGTCACGTCCATGCTCGTGCAGCTGCAGCACCGTCTTGCCGACCGCACGGATGAGGCGGCAGCGCCGGCTGCCGGGGTCGCCGGTATCCCGCTGCAGCGCCGCGGCAATCACTTCCTGGTCGAGGCCGCGCCCGGCAGGGGCCGCAGCCTGAACCTGCTCATCGACACGGGCGCCTCGATGACGATCGTGACACCGGCGGCGCTCGGGCAGCGCGGCATCCGCTA
The DNA here is from genome assembly GCA_041552135.1 of Gammaproteobacteria bacterium. Taxonomy (GTDB): domain Bacteria; phylum Pseudomonadota; class Gammaproteobacteria; order UBA9214; family UBA9214; genus SZUA-186. The sequence continues at coordinate 5,784 of JBFELL010000117.1, read as the reverse complement.
CAGCGACACCGGCCGGACCGGTGTATTCAGTACGGCGAATGGCCGGGTACGTGCGCCGATATATCGTATCGACACCCTGTCAGTGGGTGAGTGGCAGGTCCCGCATCTCGAGATCGGCGTGCTCGACCTCGGCAACCGGACGGATATCGACGGCCTGCTGGGGATGAATTTCCTGCGGCACTTCCAGTTCTTCATCGACCAGAACCGGTCGCTGCTGCGCCTGTCGCTGCAGGGGCGCGACAGCGCACCGTAGACGCGGTCTCCTGCCGCGAAGGCTTGTCGGGCTGATCGCGCCGGCACGCTGCCCTAGCGCCATTGCAGCTGCAATGTGTCATTGCCGGATCCGGCCACCCGTGCCTGCAGCTGCCGGCATTCCCGGTCGAGCACCCGTTGCAGCCACTGCCTGTCACCGGCGCTGGCATGGACGAGGCGGAATCTGCTGCGCTGCATCGGGACCATCTCCAGGCGCCGCAGCTCGCCCGTGCCGCGATCGAGTGTCACCAGGTAGAGCAGGGCGAGGTCATGGCGGTAGCTGGCGTGGCCGCTGATGCCTTCGTAGTCGTCGATCAGGTCGCCGCAACCGTACATAATGGGTCTCCCCCGGTACACCTCGATACCGATCGGGTGATGCGATGAGTGGCCATGCACGATGTCCGCAGCGGCGGCGTCGATCAGTGCGTGAGCGAAACGCCGGTGATCGGGCGGGATTTCGTAGCCCCAGTTGCCCCCCCAGTGGATCGAGATCATGACGATGTCGCCGGGCTTCCGGCGGGCTGCGATGGCCGCACTGATGCGACTCACCGTCGCCCGGGACAGATCGGGCAGCAGGTTGACGCCCGGCCGCGCGGCAGTCGCTGCCCAGGCTGCGGGTATGCCGCTGTTCTGCAGGCCGCAGGCCAGCACTCGTAGCCGACCGTCGCCGGGCAGCGCCAGCGTGGCAGGTGCCTGCGCCGATTCGAGGTCCGGTCCTGCACCGGCAACAGACAATCCCGCGCCGGACAGGCTGTCCAGGGTCTCTTCGAAGCCCGGATAACCCCAGTCCAGCACGTGGTTGTTGGCCAGTACGCAGCAATCGATTGCCGCGGCCGTCAGACAGGGAATGTTGTCCGGGTGCATGCGGTACTGGATGCCCTTGCGCGGCCAGGGCTGGCCGCGGCGAGTCACGGCGGTTTCGAGGTTGATGATGCGTGCCGCCGGTGCGGCGGCAGACAGAACGGCCAATGCCTCGCCCCAGATATAGTCGAAGTCCACCGGACGCGGGATCGCGCCGCTGGCCCGCTCGGCCAGACGCAGGTAGTCCAGGGCCGAGCTGCTGTAGGGTTCGAAAATGCGTGGGCTGCCGGCATGGGGCAGCACCTGGTCGATGGCGCGCCCGGTCATGACATCGCCGGCCAGGAACAGCGTGATCGTGTCACCATCGTGCCGTTGCGCAGCCCCGGGAGGTCCTGCCATGGCGTGCTTCGGTGCGGCCAGGGCAGCAGCCAGCGATGTGGCTATGGCTTGCCTGATGAATTGCCTGCGTTTCATGGCGGACACGACCCTGCCTTGAATCTGTCACCCCTTTATAAAGCTTAGGACATGGATGCGGGTATTGCGCGACGGACGGGGGCTGTCCTTCAGTGTCGGGGTGTGGTGTGCGTCTCGTGGACCTGCATCTCGAGGGCACTGATCAGGGTGTCGACGCGGTCCTGGGGTGTGATGGCCTCGAGGATGGCCTGTTTTTCCAGGCTGCCCAGCGGCAGCAGGGTGGTGAGTGTATTGACCAGGCGGTCCGGCGGGATAGTCAGCGCCGTCTTCCAGTCGGTATCGAGCTGGGTGGCGTTGAAATAGTTTTTCAGCAGGTAGATCAGGCGGTCATGATGTTCGACTGCCCCGTTGAGCGGCTCTTCGTAATCCGTCCGGTAGGGCTCCCAGTCAGGCACTACCAGCCGGTAGCCCCGGGTGCTGGACATTTCCTGCCGGATGTTGAAGCGACAGGCGCCGGTGAGTACCAGTTCAATGCGGCCATCGCCGGTTTCCTGGTAGGCGGTGATGCGCCCGCCACAGCCGGTGTGGTACACGGCCTCCGGCTGGTCCGGCTTCGAGGGGTCGGGCTGCATCATGCCGAACATGCGATGGCTGCTCATGGCGTCCGCCACCATGTTGAGGTAACGCGGCTCGAAGATATTCAGTGGCAGGTCGGCGCCCGGCATGACCACGGCACCGGGCAGCGGGAATATCGGCAGCGTCTCCGGCAACTGGTCAAAACCCGCCATGAAGGGTGTGTATGTCATGATCCGTCCGTCCGGCTATCGTTGGGCCTGACCCATTCGACCCTGGCCGCCGGGCAGGGTTCCCGGCCGCTTCCGCCGGTCGCAGGTGCGGCACCCCGGCTGCGGTGTGCCCCGTCTGCGCGGCAGGCCGTATCTTCCTGAATGGCAGGGAATAGTCCGGGGAGGAAGCACCGTTTGCGCTTACATGCCGTTGCCGAACCTGTCGTGGTGGATCTGCACGTTCTCGCGCAGGGGTTTGAGGGCGGCGGCATAGCCGGCCAGGATGCCCAGCGCCCAGCTGATGCGCTCGCGGAAATAGGCATCCGCGCCGCTGTCATTGTCCTCTTCGCTCCCGTTCAGGACCTTCTCGACATGGCGCACGATCACGTGCTCGGGGATATAGCAGAGGCGGTTGTTCTTGTAGCTGCTCATGCGCAGCTCCGCGACCGGGTAGGCGCCGCCATCGGCGCTGGATACCGTGACGATGAGTGCCGGTTTGTGTCCCAGCTCGAAGCGGTTGAAGAGCAGGAAGAAGTTCTTCAGCCCCGCCGGTACCTGGCCATGCCACTCCGGTGCCACGATGACGTAGCCATCGCTGGATGACAGTTCCTGTTTCAGCGGTGCGAGGCGCTCGTTCCATTCCGCGCTGTCCTCCCATAGCGTCTGGTCCCACAGGGGCAAGGGATTGTCGGCCAGTGTATACAGCCAGGTTTCCAGACCGGTGTGCTCGGCCTGCAGGGTCTGCTCGATGTGCCGGGCGACCTTCTCGCTTTGTGAAGGATTGCGATGGCTGCCGCTGATGATGGAAATTTTCATGGGGTCTCCCTGTGGTTTTGTGCAGGAATGATAGGGGATGTATCGCGTGTTGTCGCGTGAGTACGTTCACCCTGCAGTTATGGATCCTGCAGATCGCGAAGCTCGGAGCGCCGCACGCCCTGGTGCGGGCACTAGCATGATGAACCGGTCTGCCTATCGTCTGCAGGGGACAGGCAGAGTGCGGGTCAGTATATGCAGGCGCCAAGCGATTGCATTGCTTGTGCCTCACCACCGTTATTCTTCCTCGAAGGGTTGAATGAAGTTGCAGGCTGATAAGCCGCACATATCCTCAGGACCGATGCGGCGAATCAGGGCGCGTCATTTCGTTTAGCAAACAGCTCTTCGGCATTGCGCTGTGCGATGCGCTGCGCTACATCCTCGGGCAGTTGTTCCAGCCAGCCGCGAATCTCCCGGGTCACGGCGTCAAACTGCTGCCAGCGACGGGTGCTGAAGGTATCCACACCGATCAGGAAGCGGTCGGCGTGTTCCAGCAGCAGAGGCGTCCAGGCAGGGTCCAGCGTCCCGCCGGGAGCGATGCGGGCATCGCGTACGGACAGGTCAACGTAGAGCTCCGGATAGCGTTCCAGGTAGTCGCGGATCAACGGCGGCCAGGGATAGGCGCCGCCATGCGCCCAGATCACGGTTGCATCGGGTGAGTGATCGTACAGGCTGTCGATCACGGCCGGGTCGCAGTGCAGTAGCAGGGGCAGATCGCGCTGCACGGCCAGTCGGACCAGCTGGCGGAACACAGGGCTGTGACGGTTTCCGGCAAACAGGTGCAGTTCGCCTATGCCACGCCAGCTCCCGGTGGCAAGCTGTGCCGCGACATGGGCGGGCAGGGCAGTATCCCGGTGCCACGTCTCCTTCTCGGCAGGATGCCGGTAGACGCCGAGGAAGGGCACGATCCTCGCCGGGGCATGCCGGAACAGATCGCCGGCATGTTCCGGTGGTGTGCCGGTGACGACAGCGCGCGATACACCATTGCGGTCGAGGATGGCAATGATCGCTGACGGGTTGTAGGCGCCTGAGTCAGATGCGCTGTAATGCAGGTGAGTATCGAACAATGAACGGTCATCGCCGGGTGTGCCGGCAGGCGCGAGGCCTGTTCCGAACGCCAGTAGCGCGCACAGCAAGATGGCCGCAGTAACTGTTATGGCCGGAGGCATGATCAGCGTTCCCTTAGCCGTTCATCCTGCAGGTGCGTGGCGCCGGTGATGAGCCAGTCGCCGTTTTCTTTCGCCAGCGTGATGATACCGCTGTGAATTTCCAGAAACTGTCCCTGTTGCCCGGTGAGCGAGCCGAGGGCGCTGCCCGTCGCCTGCACCCGGGCCGTGTCGCCGTCGATGTGCACCTGCACCTCCTGCAGGTCGAGTTCCAGCGAGGCGAGCCTGGCGCGCAGCATGATGATTTGACGAATGAGTTCCTGCCGGCTGGCAATGGCCGTCGTGCCATGGCCGGCATTGCCCAGGTCGAAGAGCGTTGACTCGCTGAAGAATCCGGCAATCCGGTTGGCCCTGGCCAGTTGCTCGATGCCGCTTTCCGGCGCGGTGATGCCGGCCTGCTCGCGAAGCTGTTGCAGTTGCGCCAGTATCACGTCCACCTCGCCGGTGCGTAGCAGCAACAGGCCGGCCAGCACGACCAGGCCGACCAGGGCAATCAGGGTGTAGCGGTTGAACATGATGGTATGGCCTCGCGCGGGAAGGGGGACATAATCCCGGTGGCCTCGTGTCCGGGGGCGTCGTATGGTCAGTGGTGCCGGGATCTGTTTGCGTCTACTATAAGCCATCATTGTACTGCGCCACACATTCCAGCGAGCAGACGATACCTGTTGCCGTGAAGATGTCTTCCAGAAACCTGTCACCGCCGCTGCCGGCCGGACAATTCATTGCCCGGGGCAATGCCGCGCTTGCTGCAAGACATGGATGACCTCGAACGGGATCGCAAGATCCTGCAGTGGCAGAAAAAGGCCCGCGCCGCAGCGCGAAAGAAAAAGCGTCGCAATCTCTATGTCATAACACTGGACCCCGAGGTGCTCTGGGACCGGGATTTCCGCCAGGAGAACCCCGGATACCGCGAGGGCATGCCCTGCGTGTATGTCGGGATCACCATCCACGCACCGGGCGATCGCTTCGAGCAGCACCGGGCCGGCTACCGCAGCAGCAAGTACCCGCGCAAGTACGGCATCGAGCTGGCACTGGAACTCATCGAGGGGTTTGACGGCGAGGGACTGGACGATGCGGCAAAGGAAGCCGCGCTGGCCGACTGGCTGCGCGAACAGGGATTTGCCGTCTGGCAGCATTGACCCCGTCATCGGATAACTCCGCTGCAGAGGCGGCCTTCGAGCAAAGGGGGCACACACGAGCAAACAAAGGGGACAAAACAAAGCGGACAGATTTATTTTCGATGCGAAAAATAAATCTGTCCCCTTTGTTTAAAAATAAATCTGTCCCCTTTGTTTGGGCGGGTGGTGTGAAGTGCGGCAGGCCGGGCGAAGGAGGGTGAGCGACATGCCCGACGGGGCGTGTACAATCAAGTCCGTACCGTCCGTCGCACCCCTGATGCTGGAGAAGCGATTCTGGCCGAAGTCTTCATATCGCCTTATGTCATTGTCACGGTGTTTTTTCTGGTGGCGCTGGCCTATTCCTCTGTCGGGCTGGGGGGCGGGAGCAGCTATGTTGCACTGCTGGCAATTTTTGGCTTCAGTGCGGCGATTATC
>JBFELL010000116.1:0-8881 GCA_041552135.1 Gammaproteobacteria bacterium | reverse complement strand
GTGTCCTCAACAGGGCAATAAAAAACCCGGCATGGCCGGGTTTTTTATTGATCCCGGCCTGCCGACCGGGTCAGGCTGTCTGCAGGCTGTAGCGGCTCAGGTTGCGCGCAAAATCCTGCAGCGCCTGGATGCCGGTTGCCTCGGCGTCCCGGCACCAGTCCTGCAGTGCCATCAGCAGGCTCTCCTGGCTGGTCGCCTTGCGGCTCCACACCTGCTGCAGCTTCTGGCGGTATTCATACACGGTACGCAGATTGGCGAAACGCTCGAGGATCTGCTCCAGTCGCCCGCGCGCGCGCCGGTCGACCAGCGCCGCCTCGCGGGTCAGCAGGCGGCGCGCGCGCCTCAGGTAGCGACGGCAGGCGCCGTCGGCCTGCCGGCGCTCCTGGCGCAGTACCGGGCGGATAACGGCACGGGCGTAGTCGGACATCACATACATGCGGTTCATGACAACGGCACGCACCGTATCCATGTCGATGCCGTCCTTGGCGGGCAGCATCACCGACCGTGGCGCGACCTTCTTGACCCTGGCCAGTCCCAGCAGCGCCAGCAGCTGGATGTAATTCCAGCCAAGGTCCAGCTCGAACCAGCGGCTGGAGAAACGCGCCGACGCCGGGAAGGCATGGTGGTTGGAATGCAGCTCCTCACCGCCGATCCACAGGCCGAACGGCACGATGTTGCGGGCCGCGTCGCGGGTCTCATAGTTGCGGTAACCCCACCAGTGGCCAATGCCGTTGATCACACCGGCCGCCCAGAACGGGATCCACAGCATCTGTACGGCCCAGAGCACCAGGCCGGGCATGCCGAACAGCACGACATTCAGCACCAGTAGCAGGGAAATGCCCAGCCCCGGGAAGCGGCTGTAGACATGCCGCTCCAGCCAGTCATCCGGTGTGCAGTGGCCGTAACTCGCCAGCGTCTCCTGGCGGGCGGATTCGCGCCGGTAAAGCTCCGAACCCTGCCACATCACCTTGCGGATGCCGAGTACCTGCGGGCTGTGCGGGTCGTCCGGGGTTTCGCACCTGGCATGATGCTTGCGGTGCACGGCCACCCACTCCTTCGTCACCATGCCGGTGGTCAACCACAGCCAGAAGCGGAAGAAGTGACTGACCAGCGGATGCAGGTCGAGCGCGCGGTGCGCCTGGTGGCGGTGCAGGTAAATGGTCACGCCGGCGATGGTGATCTGGGTGACGATCAGGCCGACAATCACCAGCGCAGCTGTCGACAGACCGGCCAGACCACCGGCCGAGAAAAAACCAATCAGGGAATCAATCATGAAATAAAGACCTTGGAGATGAACAACGGCAGGTAGTCTATCACAGTGCCTGTTGTGGCCGGGTTACTGCGCTTGAACGGCCCGCTGATGCGTAACCTGATCGGAGCGAATACGACAATGATATCAACAGGATAATCCACACTACCGCCAGCACAAACGCATCACGCTCCCCGCGTCAGCTGCAAATTACCCACCGGGTCCACCCGGCATTCCCAGCCCCCGGGCAACCAGGTGGTGGCCACCATCTCCGTCACCAGCGCCGGGCCGGCGAAGGCCTGGCCGGCCGTCAGCTGGTGCCTCGGCCATACCGGCACGGGTTCCGGGCAGCCGACCAGCGGGACCACGCGTGGTGCTGCCCTTTCTGTGGCGTCGATCCCGATCGGCGGCAGGTGGATCTCCGGCGGCCGGCCGTGCAGGTTGCAGCGGATGTTGACCAGTTCGACCGGGGTGGCGAGACGGTGGCCGTAGCGCTGGTTGTGCAGCAGGTGGAACGCCTCCCCGGTTTCGGCCAGCCCCTGCCATGGCAGGTTCAGGGTGTAGGACTGCCCCCGGTAGCGCAGGTCAAGACTGAAGGCGGTGTCGAGGTCCGTCGCCGGGATACCCTCTTCGCGCATCGCGGCAATACCCGAATCGGCGAGTGACTGCAGTGCCTGCTCCAGGCGGTCCCCGGCAAAGTCCTGCAGCAAGCCGGTCAGGGTGCGTGACAGCTGGCGGGCCCGTGGTGCCGCCAGCATGCCCAGCGCCGAGAGTACGCCGGCATGCACCGGCACCAGCGCCCGGCGCATGCCCAGTGCCCCGGCCAGCGCGCAGACATGCAGACCGCCGGCGCCACCGAAGGACACCAGCACATGGTCACGCGGATCGATACCGCGCTGCACCGAGATCACCCGCAGTGCCTGCGCCATGTGCTCGTTGGCGATGTCGACAATGCCCTGTGCGGCCGCCTCGACCGTCAGGCCCAGCGGCGCGGCGACCGTCGCCACGGCCTGCCTGGCGGCCCCGGCATCCAGTGTCATGGCACCACCGAGGAAGGCGTCCGCTTGCAAGCGGCCCAGCACCAGGTTGGCATCGGTCACGGCGGGCCGGATACCGCCCTTGCCATAGCACGCCGGGCCGGGTGCAGCACCGGCGGACTCCGGGCCAACCTGCAACAGGCCGCCGGCATCGATACAGGCAATGGAGCCACCGCCCGCACCGATGGTATGCATGTCCACCATCGGGACCGCCACCGGCCACGGGCCGATGTGGCCTTCCGAGGTAAGCTGGATATCGCCGTCGACCAGGGCGACATCGGTGGACGTCCCGCCCATATCGAAGGTCAGCAGGCGACTGTTACCGGCCTGCCGGCCGATAAAGCGGGCCCCCATCAGTCCACCCGCGGGTCCGGACAGCAACAGGCGCACCGCCCGCCGGCCGGCCTGGGCCGCGCTGACCGTGCCGCCGGAACTTTGCATGACCGCCACGCTGGCCGGTTGCAGGCCTTCTCCCAGCCGCCGCAGGTAACCGTCGACCAGCGGCCCGACCCAGGCATTCAGCCAGGTCGCGATGCCACGCTCGTATTCCTTGTATTCCGGCAGCACCTCCGATGAGCGCGAAATGAAAACCGACTCCGGCAGCCACGACGCAATGGTGCGCTCGTCCTCGTCGTCGAGGAACGAGAACAGCAAGTTGATCGCCACCGCCTCGGGCCGGAGTTCGGCCAGCTGCGCCAGCAACGCCTCCCGGTCGGCCCCGGTCAGTGCGCTGACCCGGCTGCCATCGGCACCGGTTCGCGCACCGACCTCGAGACAGAGTTCGCGCGGCACCGGCGGCGGCAGGGGTTCCGGCTGCAGGTTGTAGAGTTCACGGCGCGCCTGCCGGCCGATGGTCAGGACATCGCCGAGGCCGTGGTTGGTGATATAGGCGGTGCGCACGCCCTTGCGTTCCAGTGCGGCGTTGGTGGCCACGGTCGAACCGTGCACCACCTGCAGGCCCTCCAGCCCGATGCCCAGCTCCGCCACGCCCTGCAGTATGGCCTCCTCGGGTGCATGCGGCGTCGACAGCACCTTGTGCACACGCAGCGTCCTGCCGTCGAACAGCACGAAATCGGTAAAGGTACCGCCGGTATCAACGCCAAGCCACATAATCACCCTTTATCCAGCCTCTTTCCCCTGACCCTTCCCCGGAGGAGAGAGGGGACACAGCACGGGATCCTGTTTCCAAACCGGATCACATCCACTTCCCACGAGGCTTCGCTGTTAACATACAGCCGGACTGCCATTATAATGCGCGCCGCAATGCTGCGCTGTACCAGCCGGGACATCTGATGGACAAGGAAACCCTCATACAGGTCGAGCACCTGCACCGCGACTACGGTCAGACCCGCGCCGTGCGCGATGTCAGTTTCGACCTCGCCAAGGGCGAGGTGCTGGGTTTTCTCGGCCCCAACGGCGCCGGCAAATCCACCACCATGCAGATGATCACCGGCAACCTGGCGCCCAGTGCGGGCCAGATACGCGTGCACGGCATCGACCTGCTGGATGAACCCAGGCGCGCCAAGCAGCAAATCGGCTACCTGCCCGAGCAACCGCCGGTCTACCGCGACCTGACGGTGGACGAGTACCTGTATTACTGTGCCCGTCTGAACCGCATTGCCCGCGGTCACATCGACCGGGCCATGGACAGGGCCCGCGAGCGCTGCGGCCTCGGCGACGTGCGCCGGCGTCTGATCGGCAACCTGTCGAAGGGTTACCAGCAGCGCGTCGGCATCGCGCAGGCCATCCTGCACACCCCGGCCGTGGTGATCCTCGACGAGCCGACCGTCGGCCTCGACCCCATCCAGATCCTCGAGATCCGTCGTCTGATCCGCGAACTGGGCGAGGACCACGGCATCATCCTGTCCACGCACATCCTGCCGGAAGTGCAGAGCACCTGTAACCAGGTACAGATCATCCACCGTGGCCGGCTGGTGTTCGCCGACAGCATGGCCGGCCTGGAGCACCGCCTGCAGGCGACCAGCCTGGTGGCCGCATTCAACGCCGCCCCCGACAGCGAGGCCCTGCACCAGCTGGCCGGTGTTACGTCCGTCGAGGCACTGGATAACAACCGGGTGCGCATCCACTACGACGGCACGGACCCGTCGGAGGCGCTGGTCGAGCTGGCCGTCGAACGCCGGTGGCGGCTGCACGAACTGAGCCCGGACCGGCGCACGCTGGAACAGATCTTCATCGAGCTGACCTGCGCCGAGGCGCCGGCCAATGAGACCGGGGTGGCCGCCTGATGCTGCTGACCATCGCCGGGCGTGAGCTGCGCAGCCTGTTCCTCTCGCCGCTGGCCTGGGCCATCCTCGCCACGGTGCAATTCATCATCGCCTACCTGTTCCTGTCCCAGGTCGACGCCTACCTCATGCTGCAGCCGCGGCTGGCCGCCATCGAGGGGGCTCCCGGCGTCGCGGACCTGGTCATAGCGCCGCTGCTCGGCAATGCCGCCATCATCCTGCTGCTGATTACACCGATGATCACCATGCGGGTGCTGAGCGAGGAACGCCGCAACCGCACCATCAGCCTGCTGTTCTCGGCGCCGGTATCAATGACCGAAATCATCCTCGGCAAGTACCTCGGCGTGCTGGGCTTCTTCCTGGTACTGCTCGCCATGATCGCGCTGATGCCACTGTCCCTGCTGGCCGGTACCGAACTGGATCTCGGCAAGCTCGCTGCCGGCCTGCTTGGACTGACATTGCTGCTGGCCGCCTTCTCTGCCATCGGCTTGTACATGTCGGCGCACACCGACCAGCCCACGATTGCCGCGATCAGCACCTTCGGTCTGCTGCTGTTGCTGTGGATCATTGACTGGGCCGGCAACAGCGAGGCCCAGGTCAGCGGGCTGTTTGCCTACCTGTCCATGCTGCGACATTACGAGACCCTGTTGAAGGGACTGTTGCACAGCACCGATGTCATCTATTACCTGCTGATCACCACCCTGTTCCTCGGGCTCAGCATCCGTCGCCTGGATGCCGACCGGCTGCAGCACTGATGCATTACCCGTCAAAACAACCGGTACCCGCAGGTCGGATTAGCCCGCAGGGCGTAATCCGACATTTTGCGGCATCGGATACAGACCTGTCGGATTACGGCGCTTGCGCACCTAATCCGACCTACGATGACTTCATCGCGTCGGGGCGCTGTTAATGGAAATCACCCGCCGCTCCCGACTGCTGCTGCGCCTGCAATCGCTGATATTCAACGCCCTGTTCGTCGGCATCATCGGCCTGCTGGCCTGGCTCAGCACGCAATACATCTACCAGGCCGACTGGACCGCGGGCGGGCGCAACACCATCTCGGACGATACCCGCCAGTTGCTTGGCACACTGGGCGATGATGTGCAGATCATCGCCTTTGCGCGCGAGGATGAATTGCTGCGCAAGCAGATCCAGACGCAAATCGGCACCTACCAGCGCTTCAAGCCGGACATCACGCTGGAATTCGTCAACCCCGACACCTCCCCCGAGCGGGTTCGCGAACAGGGTGTCACTGTGGACGGCGAGCTGGTCATCAGCTATCAGGGACGCAGCGAGAATATCTCCACGCTGAGCGAGAGCGGCATCACCAACGCCCTGCTGCGCCTGTCCCGTCAGGGCGAGCGCTGGATCGTGTTTCTCAGCGGTCATGCCGAGAGCGACCCGCATGGCGAGGCCAACTTCGACCTCGGACTGTTCGGCAAGGAACTGGAACGCGGCGGCCTCAGGATACAGCAGGTCAATCTCGCCGAGATGGTCATTCCGTCCAACACCAGCCTGCTGGTGATTGCCAGCCCGCGGGTCAGCCTGCTGCCCGGCGAGGTGGAACATATCAAGGCGTATGTCGAACAGGGCGGCAACCTGCTGTGGCTGGCCGAACCCGGCGAGGAACGCGGCCTGACAGCATTGGCCGAGCAACTCGGCATCGAGTTCCTGCCCGGCACGATTGTCGATGCCAGCAGCCAGCTGTTCGGGGTGGACAACCCGAGCATCATCGTCGTTACCGGTTACCCCAACCAGCCCATTACGCGTGAAATGACCGCGGTCACGGTATTTCCGGAGGCCGCGGCACTCGATATCCGTGACATCGAAAGCTGGCAGGCAATGCCGCTGCTGTCGACGCTGAACCGCTCCTGGACGGAGATCGGCGAACTGGCCGGCGAGATCCAGTACGACGTGGACAGCGACGAGCGCGCCGGCCCGCTGGAACTGGGCGTTGCGCTGACCCGCAGCCTGCCGGCGGACACTGCCGGCGAGAGCGCAGCGGAGGAAACACGGGAACAGCGTGTCGTCGTCATCGGTGACGGTGACTTCCTGTCCAACACCTACCTCGGCAACGCCGGCAACCTCGATCTCGGCCTGAACATCGTCAACTGGCTGAGCCATGACGAAGACTATATGGACATCCGGGTCAAGTCGGCGCCCGACACCTCGCTGGAACTCGGCAGGATGGCACAGGGCGTTATCGGCCTGGGCTTTCTGATCGGCCTGCCGCTGCTGCTGCTGATCACCGGCGCCGTCATCTGGCTGCGCCGGCGGCGGCGATGATGACCTCGCGCACCCTGCTCAATCTTGGCCTGGCGATCGTCGCCATCGCGCTGGTGCTGGTCGTCATCTACCGTCCCGGCATCGAACCCGGGCCCGTTCCGCTGCGCCTGACCAGCGCGCTGGATCCGGCCGCAGCGATCAGCATCACGGTCCGCCGCGACCTGCGCCCGCCACTTACGCTGACGCGGCAGGCGGATGACTGGTACGTGTTTACCGGCGAGCGAGAGGTACCCGCGGCCGGGTTCCAGGTCAACGCCCTGCTGCGCCTGCTGACCACCACCGCCACACAGCACTACAGCGTAGCCACACTGGATCCGGCCGCCCTCGGGCTGGAGCCGCCGCAGGCCACGGTCAGCATCGACGACCTCGAGTTTCGTTTCGGGGCAACCGGGGCACTGGAAAACCGGCGCTATGTCCAGCACCGCGACACGGTGTATCTCATCGATGACCAGTACCAGCACCTGGTAAACGCCGACTGGGCCAGCTTTGTGAACCGCCGGCTGATCGGCAACCGCGATTCGATCACCCGCCTGGAACTGCCGGACATGACACTGGAGCGCACGGCAGGAGAAGACTGGCAGGTGGAGCCGGCACAGGATACTGCCACCGCCGACGCGCTGCAGACCCTGGTCGACAACTGGCAGCAGGTACAGGCCCTGCATGTCCGCACCCATGCCGGTACCGACAGCAGCGAAACGGTCACGATACACACTCAGGATGCCGGGCTGCCCATTGAACTGCGGATCATCAGCCACGCCCCGGACCTTGTCATCGCCCGTCCCGACTGGGGCATCCAGTACCACCTCACCACCGGCCTGGAGGACCGCCTGTTTACCCTGCCGGCACCTGATAAGGCCCTTGAAGAACAGCCCGACCCGGCAACGGACAGCGCCGAATCCAACGAGGAGTAACATCGCTCCCCAAGGGGACATATTTCAAAGGGGACAGATTTATTTGGCACCAAAACACCAAAGGGGACAGATTTATTTGGCGAGCCAAATAAATCTGTCCCCTTTGGTGGGTGTCCTGTTTGGCTAATCCTAAAGCAGGCCGATCACGCATGAGTGGAAGAAAGGGTAACTGGCTGTTGTTAATCGTCTCGTTACTGTTGACGCTGCTGATGGCGGAAGTCGCGTTGCGCCTCTCGGGTAGCGCCGGGTGGAAGGTACGCTTCCAGTGCTTTGATGCGGTAATAGGCAAGGTCTACTGCGACACCACCGAAGGCACTTTTTCCAGGACCGTCTATTCAAACCACCTTGTGATCAACTCTGACGGCATGGCGGACAGGGAATACCCCGTTGCCAAACCCGAAGGCACCTTGCGCGTTGCCCTGCTGGGGGACTCGTTCACTGCATCGGAATACCTGCCCACAGAGGAAAAATTCGAGGGCTTGCTGGAGCGCGAACTGTCCAGGCAGCTGGGCAGGCCTGTAGAGATCCTCAACTTCGGTATCAGCGCCATCGAGACCTGGAACCAGTTGCAGATTTTTCACCTCCGGGCCGTCAAATACCAGCCTGACATTACCTTCCTGGTTTTTTTCTGGGGCAACGACATCAGGGACAATATCGGGCAGCTGCAAGCCAACAGCCCCAATCCCTTGCTGGATGAATACGATGCCCCGCTGGCGCGACGGGTCAAGGAGATACGAAAGAATTTCAACAGGGCACTCTGGAACCACTCGCTGCTCTATCAGGTTGCGCATGGCGGCTATGGCAATCTTGAACGCTCGATAAAGAGCTGGTTCAAGCCGGAATATCGCGATCAGATAGACCGCGTGATTGCGGGCGAGGACAAGGGCGTGACCCTGAATGATCCACAGTCCGGCTCACAGCCCATGATCGATACCGGATTCAACGATGATGACCCGTTTTTCTGGGACTCGGATGGCTGGGATATCACACGCAAACTGATACTGAAACTCAAGACGGAAGCGCAAGCAGCTGGCAGTCGGCTTGTGTTGCTGCATTTTCCATCCGAGGGTCTGGTACGCGGCAACCTTCCCTTGCCGCATGAGAACTTCGATGACTTCCTGGAACGGAACGGGATCCCGCACGTTTCCCTATTCC
>JBFELL010000115.1:0-8904 GCA_041552135.1 Gammaproteobacteria bacterium | reverse complement strand
TCGACGGTCTGTTCACCCCGGTAGAGCACCCAGAGCGGTTCGTAATAGAGGCTGGCCAGGCTGACAAGCCGCCCGCTCCTGTCAGGCCCGGCCGTGCCGCCCTGCACGAACGCCAGGTCGATGCCGCTGCTGTCATCGCCGAGCAGCCGCAGGTTTTCCACGGAACCGGCGGTGGTGAGGATTTCCAGCTCGATGCCCTCCTGTGCCAGCGAGTCCCGGTAGCGCTGTGCGAACAGGTAGTAGGCGCCGTGTTCCGGGCCGGCGGCGATGCGGATATGGCGCGGTGGAGCCGGGTTGACGAATTGCCAGGCGACGATGAAACCGATGACGGTGACAAGGATGGCGGGTCCGAAGGTCCTGAGCGTCATGAGCTGCGTGGTCTGCTACGGGGCAAGGTGATGATACAAGACGGGCCCGGGCTGCCCCATAGCGTGCGAACTGCCGCCGCCGGGATCACTTCGGCAACGGATGCGGGTGTGATTGACGGGGCGACGACGGGATCGAATCTATTCCTGACCGGTTTCATTGACCCGCTCTGTCATCGCGAAAAAATATCCGCTCCCGCCCTCAAGGCCACGTGCTGTCCCGAAGCCCGGCCGTGATGTCATATGCCTAGCCTGACGTCATCGGCGTAGTCATCGCCGCGCCGGCGCTCGAACTCCGCTATCACCTGTGCGCCCAGCAGCAGGATGATAGAGGCGATCTCCAGGCTGACCAGGGTGATGACCACGGTCGCCAGTGAACCGTAGATGACGTTGACGAAGGACAGGGTGGAGAAGTACCACACCAGCACGTGCCGGGCGATCTCCCACAGTATGCCGGCGATAATGCCGCCCAGCAGGGCGTGGCGTACCGACAGGCGACCGACCGGCATGACCAGGTAAAACGCGGTCAGCATCATGATCAGTCCGACGACACCGATGCCGTACAGCACGCTGCCGGCGATGCCGTGCAGTGACCATGTAATGCCGAACAGGGAAACGGTTTCCTGCTCCACGGTTTGCAGTGCGCCGCTGACGACCGTGACCAGCAGGATGCCGACCCCCAGCGACAGGATAAACAGGTAGGGAATGATCGCCGACATCAGAAAATGCCGGCGGCGAATCCGGACGCGGTGGAAGAAGATCACCGACATGGCGTTTTCCAGTGCGGTGAAGGCCATGGAGCTGAAGAACAGCAGGAACACGAAGCCGACCACGCCGATGAGTTCCCAGTGCTGCAGGAAGATGCGCAGTTGCGTGACCAGGGCATCGGCATAACCGGGAATGACCAGCTCGGTTTCCGTGGCGATGACCCGCAGCAGCTGTTCCTGTTCGAAGAACTGCGACAGCACAATCAGCAGCAGTGCAAACAGCGGCACGATGGACAGCAGGGTGTAATAGGCGCAGGCGCCTGACAGCAGCAATCCCTGGTTATTGCGAAAGTCCCTCAGCACCTTGATGGAGAAATGCAGCGGATGCATCAGTTGTTCGCGGGCGGAAGGTGGGGCATTATTCGCGCGCATCTCTGTTGGCGTGTTTTCGTTGGTCATGGAATGTGCCCGTTGGTGATGCAGTTACAGTATGCTTCGAAAAATGATCCATCAATGAAACTATTACAATACGAATGAAAAAACCAATTAGTCGCGCTTTGATTATTATTGATGATTGAATCCCGTTTTGATGAGTCTATATATAAACTCTATTAATATTTATCGATAATTTCTGTTAATATTCTATTTCTCTAATGCGTTTGCCGAGCGCCCCTTGATCAACAACCCGCATCTGCGGGGGAGTCACCCATGTACCCGATACGTCTACGACCGATCCTTGCCTGTCTGCTCCTGACCCTGCTGTTGCCGGTGAAGGTGGCGTATGCAGAAGACACGGTCAGCCTGCAGGCTGACGACAGCCCGGCAGGACTGGTGAACGTGATTGGCCCGCGGGGCTTTATCACCCAGCTGCAGGTGGTCGATGCCGACGCGCTGGTCGAGCAGGTGCAGGTGCTGCGCAGCAGGCTGATTGTGCGCAAGCAGCAGCTTGTTCAGGAAGTGGACGAGAAGCAGCTGGACTCCGGTGATGCACTGCTGACTGTGCTGATGCCGGGCGGGTTGCTCTACGCGGGTTACAAAAAGGCCGCCTACGAACGTGCCAGAAATGATCTGGCAGAGGTCAGTGAAGACATCACGCAATACTCGCATGACCTGACCGCTCTCGCCGGGCAGGCAACATCTGTCGCCGTCGCCCTGCAGTAGCATTTCAGGAAACCCTGTTTCATTCAACGGGCCGTCGCCGGGTAATTCATCCGGCATCGGCTACCGTTACTAACGGGGGCGCAGGCCAGAATGTCGGGATACTTGTCTACTCCCCAGTAAGTGATGCGCATTGCATTATTCATGGCACGTCCCGGTTCGTCTCGCATCCCTGTCACCCTGGCAAGGGAACTGCACGGAATTCCGATAAGCTGAATCCTGCCGCGACGACAGGCGCGCTGACCTGTGCCTGTTGCATGTCCGGCGCTCCCCGGTTCGCCGCGCGGTGCCGGAGTTGCGGTCATCGAGCCTCAGCGCGAATGGCCGGCCATTGCAGGGTCGCACGGGGTCGTCGCCGGGAAACGGTAAAGGGAGGCGTTGCGGAGTTCGTCGACGACATCGACATGACCCGGGTCTATCCCGATGCCCTCGTGTGACAGTGCTCCCGGTAACGGCCGGACCCGTGTCCGAGCCGGCTTCCCCGGTGAACAGCAGGCGATGCCATGGCGTCCAGGCCATGCCGTCAATGGCGGCGCCCGGCAGGAGTGAAAACAAAGCGGTCATTGCGAGGGCCATGCAGGCATCCTGTTCACCTGTCGCGTTGGCCTGTGTGGGGGGAGGTCAATGGATCTGCCTGCCGGTCACAGGGCAGATGAATTCGCTTGCCCGGGTCGAAGCGTACGATTACGGTGCCCCGTTGGCTGGGTTACACTGATGTGCCTGGCAGCAACCGGTATCAGCCCTGATGGACATTCTCTGGATCGTGCTTGCATTCTTTTTCGGGCTGGGTGTCCGCCAGATCGGTCTGCCGCCGCTGGTCGGCTACCTGCTGGCCGGCTTCCTGCTGGCCAGCCAGGGTGCCGTGGGCAGCGAGACGGTGCAGCGTTTTGCCGATCTGGGTGTGACCCTGCTGCTGTTTACCATCGGCCTGAAGCTCGACGTCGGCGGCCTGAAACACCCCTCGATCTGGGGTACTGCCACTGCGCACATGCTGCTGACGGTGCTGCTGTTTGCCATGGGGCTTTACGCCCTGGGCAGCGCGGGACTAGCTGTTGTCGCCGGGCTGGATTTCAGGACGGCCCTGCTGATCGGTTTCGCATTGAGCTTTTCCAGCACGGTGTTCGCGGTCAAGGTGCTGGAGGAAAAGGGCGAGATGTCGGCGCTGTATGGCCGGGTCGCCATTGGCATCCTGATTATGCAGGACATCGCCGCGGTGGTGTTCCTCGCCTTTTCCACCGGCAAGGTTCCGTCGCCCTGGGCGCTGCTGCTGCTGGGGTTTATCCCGCTGCGCTTCGTGCTGTTCCGGATACTGGAGCGTTGCGGCCACGGCGAATTGCTGGTGCTGTTCGGACTGACGCTGGCACTTGGCGGGGCGCAGCTGTTCGATCTGTTGAACGTCAAGGGCGACCTCGGCGCGCTGCTGCTCGGCGTGCTGCTGGCGAAACATGCCAAGGCCTCCGAGCTGTCGCGGGCACTGTACGGTTTCAAGGACCTGTTCCTGGTCGGCTTCTTTCTGGACATCGGGCTGTCCGGCATACCGTCCATGGCGCAGTTCGGCATGGCCGTGCTGCTGGTGATCGTGGTGCCGCTGAAGGTCGGGCTGTTCTTCCTGCTGCTGGCACGTTTCCGCTTGCGTGTGCGGACCTCGATGCTGACCGCCTTCAGCCTGGCGAACTACAGCGAGTTCGGCCTGATCGTCGGCGCCATCGGCGCGTCCAGCGGCTGGCTCGACAAGGACTGGCTGACCATTATTGCGATTTCACTGTCGATTACCTTCATCCTCGCCTCGCCGCTGAATACCGCCGCACACAATATCTACATGCACCTTCGCACCTTCCTGAAACGCTACGAACATCCGCAACGGCTGCCGGAGGAACGGCCAATCGATGTGCGCGATGCACGCATCCTGATCTTTGGCATGGGGCATGTCGGCGAAAGTGCCTATGACACTTTGCAGGAGAGATGCGGCCGGGATGTGACCGGGGTCGACTTCGATGAACGCACCGTTGCCAGTCACCGCAAAGCCGGCCGCAATGTCGTCCTCGGCAGTGCCACCGACCCGGATTTCTGGTCGCGCCTGCACCTGCCCGGTACCCGCATCGAACTGATACTGCTGGCGCTGCCCAGGCACCAGGAAGATCTGCAGGCCGCCAGGGAACTGGCCGAGGCCGGGTACCGGGGCAGGATCGCCGCAACGGTGAAATTTGATGACGAGATCGAGGCCCTGCAGCAGGCCGGTATTCACGCGGCATTCAACCTCTATGCCGAGGCCGGTGCAGGGTTTGCAGAACACGCCAGCGGACTGCTCGCGCAACAGCCCGCTGGCGGCTAGTGCGCTGACACCACCGGGCAGTGGCGGGGGAGGCGCTCGTTCAGTAGGTGACTTGCGCCAGGATACGCAGTTGCTCGATGTCCTGGTGCCTGTATTCGAATGAGTACGTGCCGCCGGGGATACGGCGCTCGAAGCGCAATGCACCCGGTGACGTGCCTACCAGCTTGTACTGCTTTTCGATGCCGTCCTTGCGCGTCACCATGAACATCTTGCCGACGTAGTCCCTGGCATCGCGCGCGGTGATGGGCAGGAATTCCAGCCGGTGGTTCGGTTTCACGGTTTCCCGCCCGGGTTTTTTCCCGAATATCTCCCGTTTGGGTGTTTCCTCCGCGACGGTCTCGATGCTTTCGGTGTTCGCTGGTATCTGCTCGCTGGCGATACGCTGTTGCAGGTCTACCAGTTGCTGTTTCTGCTCCCCGGTCACGGTCGTGCCGTACATCAGGCGCGAGATGGTCTGGTTGATTTCCTCGCGGTCGGCCTCGGTAAACGAGGGCTCGTATCTGTCGACGAAGTCATGCATCAGCTGCAGCCGGCGCTGCTGCCGCTCATGGGGTGTGACCTGCGCGAAATCCGTCAGGCGGACCGGCGTGAAGCTGAGGGCGTCACGGCCCGACAGGTCTTTCGACAGGACGGCCTGGTGCATGTGCACCGATGTCTGCATCACCTGCCAGGTGCCGCTGGCGTGCAGCAGGTAGGCGCCCAGTGTGATGGCGGAAACCAGCGAGAGGCTGTAGGCCAGAAACGGCAAGCGGGAATCCTGCCAGTATTTTATGCCATAGATCACCGCGCTCACCGGCGACAGCAACAGCACAAGCATGCCCCAGAGAGTGTTCTTCCTGGCGGCATTGACCCCGAGCCAGAACAGTGTGACCAGGGACATGACGCCTGATGCAATCAGTAAAAGGAGTAATGGTTCCATATCCACACCTGTACAGAAGTCCACAAAGGCCATCGGCCGGCCCGGGCGGTGCTTTAGCGTTTTTCTGCAAGCACTCCGGCACTGTCCAGATCCTGCTGATTGCCTGCCAGGGGAGGACCCGGACGGCTTATGCCCTTCGGGCCAGCGTAAGCTGCGATCAGCAGTCATGCTATCGGATATGACTCATGCCCGGGTGTGAATCGCGTCACGATTCGTGGTTCGTCGAACAGCGAGCAGGACAGCTTGGGCAAAGGCGCGCAAGCCCCATGCCCGGCATATGCCAGTCGGGCACGCTGCGCTTTGCCCGGGCTGCGAAGGCGGATTGCCTTCCAGGATGGGTGCCACAGGGATTAGCCGGTGCGTCGGTTGGGTCAGGCGCGCAAGCGCCATAACCCGACATGATGTGCCCCGGTTGTTGGGTCAGGCCCCCGGGGCCAACCCAGGCTGCGATCGTTTAGCCGGGAATGCTTCACTCGCAGGCGTGGGCGGCACCGCCTTGCCGGGTTTTGCCAAACAGCGAGCAGGCATTGCGAAGTCGTATTTTGTCCGCGACATCCCTTTGCAGCTTGCCGAGCCACTCCCGGTGAAAATCGATGAAGCGCACATACTCCTGCCAGCCGGTGTCCGCTTCATCCCAGCTGTCCAGCTGCTCGACCGGCCAGACGGGATCGGAGCCGACGAGGAAGCGGTCCGGATGGCGTTCCACCAGCCTGCGCCAGTCCGGCAGCAGCGCACCGTCATCGCCGGTTATGGGGTTGTTGACAAAACGCCAGGGGTCGCGCGCCGAGAGTTCCGTCCAGACATTCGGGCAGGCCTGCATGACCTCGTCGACCGCCGCGGGGGGCAGGATGGAACCGGCGTGCGCCCAGAGGACCTTCAGCCGCGGGTATGCCCGGCACAGTTCCAGCAGGTAGGTGTTGCGGCTGAACTCGGTGTGCAGCAGCAGCGGCACGTCATGCTCGATGCCGAGGGCGATCAGCCCGCTGATGACCGGGCTGCGCCAGTCCGGCACGAAACCGCCGATCAGGTGCAGTTCGCCAATACCATAATACTGGCCACTCGCCAGTGCCTCGCGGGCGCGCTCCGGCACACCCTCGTCGAAGGCCCAGCGCGACCAGTCGCCACCGATCCGGTAGGGGCTCCAGACCGGGACGATGCGCACGGGGTCCAGCGCGGCCAGTTCCAGGGCCGTCTCCGCCGGGGTGCCGATGACCACAGCCAGGGCCACCCCGTGCTCGCGCAGCGTCGCCACCGCCTGTGCCGGGGTCGTGACATCCTGCTGGCTCCACTTGTAGTGGGTATGCACGTCCGCCAGCGGGGGCAGGGCGGCACCGGCGATGAGCGGCATCACCATGAGCAGCAGGGCGGTCAATGGGGTCTTGCGGGGGCGGTTCCGGGTCATATTGTCGCAGGTAAATACGAATCATTCATGATAATCATCATAACACCATGAAATGATTTGTAAAAAAAATGTGAACTGGTTGGGAACCCGGGCAAATGATACTTGACTAATAAGTATATAAGCGTATTCTGAAATATACTTAGTATTCGAGGAGTGTTTATGAATACCTATCTGATTTTGAAACGTTTTCTGGTGGCCCTGCTGGCGATGGTCGGGATGTCGCTCGCCCTGGCGAATACCGAGGAAACCGACGTCTGCGCGCCGTTCAGGGACGCCAAGGTGGACGAGGCGACGGTCGCCACCATGCTGGATGCCGCCGACAGCGGTTACCTGTACCGCATCCGTCGCGATACCTCGCAGGTCGGCTTCTGCGTGTCCAGCGGCTGGACCCAGATCAAGGGCCAGTTCAGCGATTTCAGCGGCGGCCTGACGCTGGTGCCCGATGACAGTATCACCGCCAGCGAACAGCAGGCGATGGTGATTATCCGCACCACCAGCCTCGACACGCGCAGCAACATGGTAGAGGGCCTGATCAAGGGTGAAAGCTTCTTCGACGTGGAGCGCTTCCCGGAGATCCTGTTCGTCAGCCACGGTTTCGTCTGGACGGGTGACGACACGGCGCAGATCATCGGTGACCTCACCGTGCGCGGCATCACCCGGCAGGTCATCTTCGATGTCACGATGACGCCGATCGAGCAGCCCGGCAATGGCACCGTCGAGCGCCTGCTGGTGAAGACCAAGACCACCATCCACCGCTCGGATTTCGGCATGGACAGCATGCCCGGCCTGGTGAGTGACACCGTGACGCTGTGCATGAGTGTCGAGGCGGTGCGTTACGCCGGCTGATCACCAGCGCCCCGGGAGAAGACGTCTCCTGCCGGGAGCGCTACACTGTCGCCATGGCCGCGACAGCTTCCCCCGACATCACCTTCCCCCGCCTGCGCATCGGCGTGAGTAGCTGCCTGCTCGGCAATGCCGTGCGCTACGACGGCAATCACAAGCGCCAGCCCTGGCTGGTCGAGCAGCTGGGCCGGTTCGCCGACTTCGTGCCCTACTGCCCGGAGATGGCCATCGGCCTGGGCGTGCCGCGCGAGCCGATCCAGCTCTACGGCGAGCCCGACAATCCGCGCGTGCGCGGCGTGGTCGACCCGTCGATCGACGTCACCGATGCCCTGCATGCCTACGGCGAGGAGGTCGCCGGTCAGCTGGGCGACGTCGCCGGCTACGTCTTCATGAGCAAGTCGCCGAGCTGCGGCGTCTGGCGCGTCAAGGTGCGCCTGGACAATGGCCAGGCACCGAAGAAGGGACGCGGTGCCTACGCCGCGTCGGTCATTGCCCGCTGCCCGAACCTGCCGGTCGAGGAGGAGGGGCGGCTCAACGATCACGCGCTGCGCGAGAACTTCGTTACCCGGCTGTACGTCTGGCAGCGCTGGTTCGCCCTACGCTCGAAGGGCCTGACGGCGGCCGGCCTGATTGATTTTCACACCCGCCACAAGTACCTCGTCATGGCGCATTCCCAGGCCGCCTACCGGCGCATGGGGCAGCGGCTGTCGCACCTCAAGGGTATCGATCTCGAACAGGTCGCCGCCGAATACATCGACGAGCTGATGGCCGCCCTGCAGCGCCGCGCCGGCCCGGCACGGCATGTCAACGTGCTGCAGCACATCATGGGGTACCTGAAGCGCCGGGTGACGCCGGGCGACAAGCAGGAGCTGCTCGACAGCATGGAGGCCTACCGTCGTGGCGATGTGCCGATGATCGTGCCGGTGACCCTGCTGCGCCACCACTTCCGCCACCACCCGGATGACTACATCAGCATGCAGTGGTACCTGTGGCCGTACCCGGACGGGCTGGGGCTGCGCAGTCATGCCTGAGCCGGAACGCCAGCATGCCGGGTTACACCCTTCGGGCTAACCCGACCTGCGGTTCTATTGCTCAGGGTGTCTGTAGGTCGGATTAGGCCGCAGGCCGTAATCCGACACGGGATTGTACGCTGAAGTCGGATTACGGCGCTTCTCGCC
>JBFELL010000114.1:0-9002 GCA_041552135.1 Gammaproteobacteria bacterium | reverse complement strand
GGATACGCAACCCCTATGGCGGTTACCCGGGCTATCTGTCACTCATGATCAAGAGCTTCAACCGTGCGGACGAGGATGCCTGGCTGATCGGCGCGTCCTACGACTTTGCCCGTATCGGTGCGCCGGGACTGAGCAGCTTCGTCAACTATGCGCAGGGCAATACGCCGGATTCAGGATCAAACGCCTCGCCGGACCAGCGGGAATTCGATATCACTGTTGACTACCGCTTCCAGTCCGATGCGCTCAAGGGACTGTGGCTGCGGGCGCGTGCGGCCTTTGTCGACCAGGAAAACGATGTGGCCGGTGCCAGCGATGTCAATGATATTCGTGTCATTCTCAACTATGACTTGCCGATTCTCTAGTGTAGGAATCAGGTTTCAGGTATGGCACATATGCTGTCGCGCGCGGGTTCCGGCCGGTTCGGGTACAATGCCACCGGTAAATCCCGCCATTGCATAGACCGGCAGGAGCGCCGCCCCCGGCGCGAATCGCGGCGAGGCGCCGCTTCTGCAGGAAATTATTTTTGCAAAGATCGGTAAATACACTTCAGTTCAGAGGATACGCATTCAGGGTTGAGCGGTGAGTGATGGGCAATGCACAAACAATGAACGGTAAGAAACGGCGCCTGTGGTGGATAATCATCCTGATACTGCTGGTACTGCTCGGTGCCGGTATCTGGTTTTACAAGGTCTATTTTGTCTCCACCGACGCGGCGATTCGCCATGCCGAGGCGTTCCTGTTTCGCCGCATGACGGTCGCGCAGCTGGCCGAACAGGGCGAGTACCGGTTTTTCTATGTGACCAATCGTCGTGCTGGAGCCGATGCCGCATCACTCGAGGATCGCTTCGGGCCAGAGCGGGAGGCTGTGCTCAAGTTCGGGAGTTTCGATGCCGAGATCCAGCCCACGCTGGGACTCGGCATGCTCATCAACCCGACCGAGTGGTTCCAGAACGAGGAAATCCGGCTCAGGGATGTGCGCAGCCTGGAGCGGGCCGGTTTCATCGACCAGTTGCGAGGGCTGGTGCAGGAATCCCCGCACCGGGCGCTGCTGATTGTCGTGCACGGCTTCAGGGAGCGATACCCGTCCGCCCTGCGCAAGACCGCCTTTCTCGGCCACGTACTCGACATCAATGCACCGGTGCTGGTATTTGACTGGCCCGGCAACCAGGGCTCGTCGCTGTCCGGCTACCGGCGTGCGCGGGATGTCGCCATTGAATCGGGGGGCGAGCTGGCGAAAACACTGGAACTGGTCATCAGGGAAGTGCAGCCGGAGAGGTTATGGCTGATCGCCAACAGCATGGGCGGGCAGGTCGTTGCCGATGCCTTCAGTCTGCTCTATCAGCAAGCCGACCTGGCTGATGCCCAGACCGAGATCGAGGATGTGGTGCTGACAGCACCGGATGTCGATCACGAGCAGTTTGATGCGCAGTTCAAGCAGGAGATCACCGCGCTGGCGAGACATCTGACGGTGTATGTCTCCTCCAATGACCGTGCCCTGCTGGTCAGTCGCATCATCAACCGGGGTGCCCGGCGCGGGGAAAGCACGCTGAGTCCGGAACAGCTGCAAGAGGCTGTCAGGCTGGCGGACCTGGTCGAGCCGGCAGAGGATCGCATTACCCTGGTGGATGTCACGCCGGTCAACCGCACGCGGAATTTTCATAATTTCAGCCTGGAGACACCGGAGTTTTTCGATGATCTCTTCCTGCGGCTGGTCAACAGAGAAACGCCCCGCAACCGGCTGCTCTATCATGTCCAGGCACCCAATGGCGCGGTGTATTCGGTCCTGACCCGCGGCCGCTGATGGGTGGTTATCATCGAGACCGGCGCGGTGTCGGATTACGGCCTTCGGCCTGATCCGACCTACATATACGAATGATCTGTGAAGAATTCAGGGGCATCGTAGGTCGGGTTAGGTGCGCAGCACCGTAACCCGACGGTGTGGGTCATGCGCCGACGTCGGATTACGGCCTTCGGCCTGATCCGACCTACGTTTGTTTTTCCGAGGCTGTGAGAATAGGAGAGCATCAGGACATGCCTGATAGCAAACGCCTTGCCGGTTATGTTACCTGGGCCCTGGCGGGTTCCATGGTGGCCGTGGTAACACTGCTCTATATCCAGGGTCTGCGTGGCCCCGATCTGGAAGTCTGGCACACCGCGGAACTGGATGCGGAGTTCACCGCAGACAAGGTCGACACGGTCCGCAGCTTCGATGATTACCTGCATCTGGAAGACAGGCTGTACGCGCAACTGCAGGAACAGGTCTATGCGCAGACACCGACCGGCCCCGACCAGGCACTGGCGCGCTACAGCACCGGCAGCGCCGCAGACCCCCGGAACGATCAACCCGACTGGAACCGCAGTTTCGAACTCGGCGCCGATTCGCCGGCCGGCGGGGTCCTGCTGCTGCACGGCATGTCGGATTCACCCTACAGCCTGCGGGCCCTGGGCGAGTCGCTCAACCGGCGCGGTTACCAGGTGCTCGGCCTGCGTCTGCCCGGTCACGGCACGGCCCCTTCCGGCCTTGCCACGGTGCGCTGGCAGGACATGGCGGCCGCGATGCTGCTGGCCATGCAGCACCTTGCCGATCGCGTCGGACAAAAGCCGATCCACATCATCGGCTACTCCACCGGGGCGCCGCTGGCCCTCGACTTTGCACTCGAGGCTGAGCAGGGCAGGGCTGCACCGGTGCCGGCGAGCCTGGTGCTGGTCTCGCCGGCTGTCGGTGTGAGCCCGGCGGCGGCACTGGCCACGTGGAAGCGCCGGCTGTCATACCTGCCCGGTCTGCAACACCTCGCCTGGCTGTCGATACAGCCCGAGTTCGATCCCTACAAGTACAATTCCTTCACCACCAATGCCGGTGAGCAGGTGTTTCGCCTGACCCGTTCCGTGGCCCGGCGGATAGCCGCGCGGAACCGGTCAGAGGCATCCGGGCAGTTCCCACCGGTGCTGGTGCTGAAGTCGACCGTCGACGCCACCGTCTCGACCGACGCGGTGGTCGACAATCTGCTGGAATACCTGGCACACGAGCGCAACGAATTCGTGCTGTTCGACATCAACCGCGTCGCCATGAAGTCGATCCTGCTGGTGTCCGATCCGGGGCCGCTGACGGCCCGGCTGATGGACGATGCGTCACTGCCGTTCGCGGTAACCCTGGTGGGCAATGAGAATCCCGATAGCACTGCGGTGATTGCCCGTCGCAAGGTGCCGTTATCGGCCGAGGTGTCCGCCACCGAACCTCTGGATCTTGCCTGGCCGCGCGGTGTGATTTCACTGTCTCACGTGGCCCTGCCTTTCCCGCCGGACGACCCGCTCTATGGCCAGCGCCCCCCCGGCAACGACGATGCCCTGTTTCTCGGCCAGCTGGCCATACAGGGCGAGCGGGGACTGATGAAGATCTCCTCCGACTGGCTGCTGCGCCTGCGACACAATCCCTTCTACGATTATCTCGAACAGCGGGTGCTGGAATGGGTGGCTGGTACGCGGTAGCGGAAATCCTGTCGGGTTACGCCCTTCGGGCTAACCCCAATGGCACTTACTTAAGCCCTAATCCTGGTAAATAGCCACGGAATCACACGGAAGATATCTACATTGTTAATGAATATTCCGTGCTTTTCTGTGTGTTTCCGTGGCGAATTGGAGTTCAATGGAGACGACATCACTTAAGTAAGTGCCATTCGGGCTAACCCGACCTGCAACTAAGGCAAGGTAGCGTGCATGCCGCGTTATGCTCCGACCTACGGTTACTGTAGGAGCGCCGCCCCCGGCGCGAATCGCGGCGAGGGCGCCGCTCCTACAGGTTTGGGAATAGCGCCTGAGCCAGGCTGCATGTCGGCGGAGAACCGGCCAGACCATGGTTTTTGTATGGTGGTGGCGAGCGGCCTTTAATCACCATGTGAACTGTACTACCCTGTAGCAGGCGTCATCCCGGCGAGGACGTCGTTCACTGGAACCTCGGGGGGCAGTACGCGATGACCAGTTTTCCTCTCTACCACGGCCTGGCTGATACCAGGCGCATTCCACCGGCATGGCTGCTGCCATTGTTTCTGCTGGCCACGGTACTGACCGCCTGCAGCGAGCCACCCCCCCCACCCACGGAAGCCATACGCAGCATCCGAACCATCACGGTGGCCGAGCCGGCATCCGGGAAGATGCGCCGGTTTTCGGGTGTCGTGGAGGCGGCCGACACCTCGAGTATCAGTTTCGAGGTCCCCGGCAATGTCCAGAAGGTGAATGTCGAGGTGGGTGAGCGGGTCACGCGGGGACAGGTACTGGCGGTGCTTGATGAGCGGACCTACCAGCTCAACGTCGAGGCGGCCCAGGCCGCTGTCGGCGGGGCCGAGGTCGAACTTGCGGATGCGCGCAGTGAACTGCAACGCTTCCGGCGCATGGCCGCGCAGGATGCCGGCGCCATCAGCGTCCGGTCACTGGACCAGGCGCAAGCTGCCTACGACGGTGCCCGCCAGAACCTGAGCTACAGTGTTTCCCGGCTGAACCTGGCGAAACGGGACCTGGAGAGGACCGAGCTGCTGGCACCGTTCGACGGTGTGATCGCCACGCGCCATGTGGACCCCTTCCAGGAGGTGAACCGTGGTGAACCGATGTTCGACCTGTTTATCGAGGGTGCCATGCAGGCGGCCATCAGCATTCCGGAATCGGAAATCGACCGGATCTATCTCGGTCTGTCGGCCAGTATCCGTTTCCCGGCGATTGCCGGGCCCTATCACAAAGGTATTGTCACGGAGATCAGCAAGGTGGCCGGGGCGGCCAATGCCTTCCCGGTAAAGGTCACCATCGATGCCGAAGCGGAAAATGCACGCATTCGCCCGGGTATCACCGCGGAAGTGAACCTGCTGCTGGGAGGTGAGGAAGAGGCGGTGGCTTACCTGGTGCCGGTCGGTGCACTGTCACCAGGCGGCGAGTCGGGGAATTTCGTCTTTGTATACGACCCTGATACATCGACCGTGCGCCGCACCGCCATCGGGGATGACGGTATCCGTGACAGCGATATCGTCGTCACCAGCGGCCTGAGTGCCGGTGACATCGTTGCGGTTGCCGGCGTGAGCTTTCTCCGGGACGGCCAGAAGGTAAGGTTGATGGAGCGCTGAACCCCTGAATGATGTATACCGCCGATTGCAGGCCAGCTGAATAAACACACCAAACTGACTGGAACAGGGTTACGACTATGTCCTTCATAACAAGATTCTCCCTGGATACCAACCGGCTGACCATGGTTTTCATCGCCTCGGTCATCATTATTGGCCTGATCCAGTTCCTTGATTTTCCCCGCCAGGAAGACCCGCCCATCGTGATCCGCGAGGTCGTGGTCACGGCCTTTTTCCCGGGTATGGAACCCGCGGACATGGAAGAGCTGGTTACGCGCCGGCTCGAGGCCGAGCTGCGCAGCCTGCCGGAGCTGGCGGATATCTGGTCGGATTCCAAGCAGGGCGTCACCATCATCCATGCGGAGACGCGCGATGAATTCGACGACCTGGACCTGATCTGGCAGAAGGTCCGCAACCGGATGATCGATGTCCGGCCGCATCTGCCCTCGGGTACCATCGGCCCGTTCGTCAACGATGAATTCGGCCTGACCGCCGTGGCGACAATCGCGCTCACCAGCGAGGGCTTTTCCATGGCCGACATGCGCCTGGTGGCACGTGATCTTCGCGACCGGCTCTACGAGCTGCCCGGGATTCGCAAGATCGACCTCTATGGCGTGCATGAAGAGCAGGTGTTCCTGAAGTTCTCCGCGACCCGACTTGCCCAGTTCGGTCTCACGGCAGCTGAAATCGTCAATACGCTGGTGGAGCAGAACATTGTGTTGCCGGGGGGGAGCGTCGATGCCGCGGCGCAAAACGTGGTCGTCAGTCCGACCGGCAATTTCCGCAGTGTCGAGGATATCGAGAATGTCGAGTTCACCATACCCGCTACACAGCAGACCATCCGTCTGAGGGACCTGGTGACGGTCGAGCGCGCCCACGCCGATCCGCCGCGCAACAAGGTTTATTTCAATGGCAAACGGGCGATCGTGATCAGCGTGTCGATCACCCCGGGGGTGAATTCCGTCGGCTTTGGCGAGGCACTGACCCGCAAACTGCAGGTCCTCGAGTCGGAGCTACCGCTCGGCTACGTGCTGGAGTATGCGACCTTCCAGCCCGACCTGGTGGAAGCAGCCGTCAACGGCGGCCTGAACAATGTCTACCTGACAATCGCGATCGTGCTGGTGGTGGTCATGATTTTCCTGGGCGTGCGCACCGGGCTGATCGTCGGCTCGTTCGTGCCGCTGACCATGCTGATGGGCATGATCATCATGCGCCTGATCGGCATCGAGCTGGAACGTGTCTCCATCGCCTCCTCGATTATCGCCCTGGGCATGCTGGTCGATAACGGCATCGTCATTGCCGAGGATATACGCAGCCGCCTGGAGCGCGGCGAGGACCGGCGCGAGGCCTGTATCGATACCGGCCGGACCCTGGCAATCCCGCTGCTGACCTCGTCGCTGACGACCATCCTGGCATTCCTGCCCATGCTGCTGATGGATGGCCAGACAGGCGAGTATGCGTTTTCCCTGCCCATGGTCGTCATGCTGTTGCTGCTGTCGTCCTGGTTCCTGTCGATGTATGTCACGCCGGCCATGTGCTTCTGGTTCATGAAGGTGAAGCCGGTCGAGCAGGCAGGAATGCCGGCAGCGGCCGGATCCGGTGCGCAGTCCGATGAGGAGGCCTATTCAGGCGCTTTCTACCGCGTCTATCGCCGTTTTCTCGAATTCATCCTCAGCCTGCGCTTTATCGTTTCCGTCGGTGCCGTGGCGGCCATCGTGCTCGGTGGCTTTATTGCCTCGCAACTGGTGCGGGAGTTTTTCGGACCCAGTACCGATCGTAACCAGTTTCTGGTGTATGTGGATCTGCCGGCCGGCTACCGGCTGGAAAGCACGGACGAGACGGTGCAGCGCCTGAATGCCTGGTTGGCCAACCCGGAGTACAACCCGGAAATCACCGATACCATTGCCTATGTCGGCTTCGGTGGACCGCGCTTCTTCCTGGTGCTGTCACCGGTTCAGCCGAACCCGCATGTGGCCTTCCTGGTGGTCAGTACGGAAAAGGCCGGGCAGGTACCCGTGGTGATGCGGCGATTGCGACAGCATTTCCTGGACGATTTTCCCGAGGCCGCCGGGCGCGTGAAGCAGATGTGGCTGGGATCGTCTGAACCTGGCTTTGTGGAGATACGCCTGCTCGGGCAGGATGCGGAATACCTGTACGAGAAGGGCGGTCAGCTGGTCGATGCCCTGCGGGCCATGCCCGGCAGCCTGGATGTGAGAAGTGACTGGGAAAACAAGGCACCCAGGGCAAAGATTGTCGTCGACCAGGTTCGCGCGCGTCGCGCAGGCATCTCTTCGCGGGATGTGGCCCTGTGGTTGCAGACACACATGGACGGCCTGGAGATCACGGAATATCGCGAAGGCGATATCGCCATCCCGGTGCGGGCGCGTTCCATC
Source organism: Gammaproteobacteria bacterium (assembly GCA_041552135.1). Classification (GTDB taxonomy): domain Bacteria; phylum Pseudomonadota; class Gammaproteobacteria; order UBA9214; family UBA9214; genus SZUA-186. The sequence continues at coordinate 1,507 of JBFELL010000114.1, read as the reverse complement.
GGTGAGCACCGCGGGGCGCTCGGTGACCTCTGGAACGTCAAGGTGACCTCGAGCCAGACCGGTCAGGTCGTACCGCTGACGCAGATCGCCGATATCCAGGTCGAGTCCGATTTTTACCGCATTGCCCGCCGCAACCAGGAGCGTTGCCTGACCGTGGAGGTCAAACACGAGATCCTGCGAGCCCCCGAGTTGCTGGCCGCAACCGAACCGCTGATCGAGGCACTCGGGCTCGATCCCGGGTATCGCTGGGAGGTTGGCGGCGAGATCGAGCAGAGTGCCGAGACCATGGGCAAGCTGATGCAGTGGATGCCCATTTGTATCTTCGGTATCGTGGTGTTGCTGATCTGGCAGTTCAACTCCTTCCGGCGTCCGCTGATTATCTTCATCACCATCCCGCTGGCGTTCACGGGCGGCTTTATCGGCCTGATGATCATGGGGGCACCGTTCGATTTCTTCGGCATGCTGGGCCTGCTCAGCCTGGCGGGCGTGATTATCAATAACGGCATTGTGCTGCTCGACAAGATCGACTCGGACCGGGAGGCAGGTGTCGAGCCCTACCAGGCAATCGTGAATGCGGCGCTGTCGCGGTTTCGCCCCATCCTGATGACCACCGTCACGACGGTGTTCGGCCTGCTGCCGCTGATCGTCTCCTTCGATCCGCTGTTTTTCTCCATGGCGGTCATTCTTGCCTTCGGCCTGCTATTCGGCACCATCCTGACGCTCGGTGTGGTACCGGCACTCTACGCCGTGCTGTTCCGGGTCAAGGCGGCATAGGGCGGGCCCCATGGATTTCACCCTGCAGTTTCTGCGTATCTTCGTTCTCGACCTGGGCTATGCGGCGCCACTGCTGATCAGCCTGCTGTTGATGATCGGCTTCATCGGCTATCTTGTCGGCAGGGTCGAGGGCTGGTCACTGGGTGACTCCCTGTATCATGCCTTTATCAATGCCACTACCGTGGGCTACGGTGACTTCAGGCCGTCCCGGGGGCGTGCAAAGTTCCTCGCGATTATGCTGGCATTCGTTGGTCTGATATTCACCGGTATGGTCGTGGCGATCGCACTGCATGCGGCAAACGACGCGTTTGACCAGGTACACCAGACGGGTGCTTTCATCGAGCGGCTGGGCCAGTGATTTTCATCGGGTGCCGGCAGGAGATCGACACAGCGAACCGGGAATCACCCTTTGATGCGGAGGGGCGTTAATTGGAAATTCTCCAGACTGTCGATGGCGTGGTGCAGTGCAATGCACTGATGACCTTCACGCTTGGCATTATCGTGCTGTTCGTCGGCAAGCGGCTGAACGATGCCATCGGCTTTCTCCGCGAGTTCAGCATCCCGGAACCGGTCACCGGCGGGCTGCTGTTCTCGGTTCTGTTCCTGGTTCTCTATAGCGTGTCCGGCCTGGAAATCGACTTCGACCTCACCATACGGGATGTCCTGCTGGTCTATTTTTTCACCACCATCGGTATCAATGCCCGTGTGAAGGACCTGGTCGCGGGCGGCAAGC
>JBFELL010000113.1:0-9029 GCA_041552135.1 Gammaproteobacteria bacterium | reverse complement strand
GTGGGTTACCGGACACTTCCACCTCATCTTCGGCGGCACGGTGGTCATCATGTATTTCGGCATCGCCTGGTACCTGTGGCCGAAGCTGACCGGACGGGAGCTGGCCTCCGGCGGCCTGGCGCTAAAGCAGCTCTGGCTGTGGTTTATCGGCATGCTGGTGCTGACGATACCCTGGCACCAGCTCGGGCTGGCCGGCCAGCCGCGGCGGGTCTCCTCGACCCCCTATGATGCCTCACTGGTCGAGCAGTGGGGTATGAGTGAGATGGCCATGGTGGTCGGCGGCCTCATCCTGCTGGTCTCGGCCCTGATGCTGGTCTGGGGGCTGCTGAAGACACATGGCAGCATGCAGCCGGTAGATGATCCGGACGTGGTGTATGCCGAATCCCTGCATCCCGTGGCACGCATGCCGCGGCTGATGAACGGTTTCGCCTTCTGGAACGCCATTCTGCTGGTTTACATGGTGGCCAGTTACGGCTACCCGATCCTGCAGTTCTTCCTGATGGAAACGCATGGCACAACCCCGTGGAGCATATGACCATGATGCGCTTGATTGCTGTGATAAGCGGAACCCTGTTGTGTGCAAGTGTCGCAAACGCCGAGCCGTCCTCTGCGGTGGCCTTCGATCTGGCAACCCTGAAACTGCTGGCGGATGCCGATCCTGCTCGCGGTGAGGCGCTGGCCGGTGAGGGCAAGTGCCGGAAATGTCACGGTGATGCCGGTATCTCGGAAGACCCCGAAGATGTCAATATCGCCGGGCTGAGCGCCAGCTATATCTACAAGCAGCTCGCGGACTACAAGGACCAGAAGCGGGACGACAGGGACATGTACAAGGCCATGAAGGACCTCGATGGCCAGCAGATGGCGGACCTTGCCGTCTGGTTTGCCGCGCAGGAACCGGCGCAACCGGCCGCTGACCGCAACATGTCGCCCGAGGTCATGGAGCTGGTTTACAAGGGTGATCCGCAGCGCCTGCTCAAGGCCTGTGCATCCTGCCATGGCCGGGACGGTCGGGGCGGGCAATTCGACCATCCCGCGCTCAACGGCCAGCACCGGGAATACCTGGTGTATACCCTCACCGAGTTCAGGGAGGGTGACAGGACCAATGACATCTACGCGCGTATGCGCAGCGTGGCCGAGATCCTGTCCGAGGAAGAGATCGAGGCCCTGGCGGCGTATTACGGGGCGGCGGTGCCGGCGGAAGAGGAATAGCGTTATCCTGCTATATCAACTGCTGCACGGCGCAGGTCGGGTTAGGTGCGAAGCACCGTAACCCGACATGGGTGATACCGGCTGCGTCAAATTACCGCCTGCGGCCTAATCCGACCTGCGTTTATCTACGCAACGGCGTCGTTCACATGTCCGGTTCCCCCTCCACCGCTGCAGCCACCGATGACCATACGGGAGCAGACTTCACCTGTTTCCATTGCGGTCTGCCGGTCCCGGATCCAGGCAAGGCACCGCGCCTCGATGTTCTCGGCGGTTCGCGCGCCTTCTGTTGCGCCGGCTGCCAGGCGGTGTGCAAGGCCATTGTCGATGCCGGCCTGGCGGATTATTACCGCTACCGCACCGAAAAGGCTGCCTCGGCGCGTCACCAGGTTATCCCGGATTTTCTGCAGCAGGTCGGCCTGTACGACCGGCCGGAGATCCAGAACGGTTTTGTCACGGCGGAGCACGGCTGGCGCGAGGCGGCGCTGCTGCTGGAGAATATCCGCTGCCCGGCCTGCCTGTGGCTGAATGAAAGACAGTTGCGCGGCCTGGACGGGGTCATCGACGTCCACATCGACGACGTCACGCAACGGGCCCGGGTGCGCTGGGACCCGGAGAGGATCCGGCTCAGCGATATCCTTCGGGCGATCGCCGACATCGGCTACATCGCCCATCCCTATGACGCCTCGCGCAGCGAGCAACTGAACCGGTTGCGGCGCCGTCGCAGCACCGAGCGACTGATCTTTGCCGGCGCGACGGGCATGCTCGTCATGCATTTTTCGCTCGCCACCTGGTTCATGGGTGGGCCGGGCGTGGACGGACAGCTGGCGCTCTGGGAGGTGGTCGGTCGCTGGACCAGTCTCCTGGTGGTCAGCCTGATCCTTGCCTATCCCGGCCAGGAGTTCTTTGCCGGTGCCTGGAGCGACCTGAAGAACCGGCGCCTGGGTATGGACGTTCCCGTGGTGCTCGGTCTGTCCGGTGCCTTGCTCGGCAGCCTGCATGCCACGATCACGGGGCAGGGCGAGGTCTACTTCGAATCCATCGCCATGTTCGTGTTCTTTCTGCTGCTGGCGCGACGCTATGAGCTGCGCGGCAAACTCTGTGCCGCGGACCGCCTGGAGCGGCTGGAGCGGGTCGCGCCGCGTACCGCGCACCGCCTGGATACAGCCGGTCAGGGCGTCGAGGTCACCGTCGGTGATCTGGTTCCCGGTGACCGGATCCGGCTGCTGCCGGGTGAAACCCTGGCGGTCGACGGGACCGTGGTGCATGGCAGCAGCAGTTTCGATGAGTCATTGCTGACAGGGGAGGCCACACCCGTGCTGCGCCAGCCCGGCGATGCCGTGATTGCCGGCTCCGTCAACGGTGAGCAGCCGCTGATTGTCCAGGTCACGCATGGCGTTCAGGCCTCGACAATCAGCGAGATCCGCCAGCTGGTCGAGCGCGGTCTCGAGCAGCGTCCACGGGTCGCCCTGCTGGCAGAGCATGCCGCCGGCTGGTTCGTTGCGGCCCTGCTGGTCATCGCCACGGCCACGGCCGTGTTCTGGTGGCAGGTGGAGCCGGCGATCTGGCTTACCAGTACCATCGCCGTCCTGATCGTTACCTGTCCCTGTGCGCTGGCCCTGGCAACACCGGTGGCGCTTGCCGTCAGTGCCGGGCGTTTCATCGACATGGGCGTACTGCCCCTGCGCATGCGTGCACTGGATGCGCTCGCTGCCAGCGACCTGTTTGTGTTCGACAAGACCGGGACGTTGACGGCCGGGCAACCTGCGCTGGTGTCGCTGCTGCCTGCCGGCGAGCTGGACAAGGCCGGCTGCCTGCGTCACGCGGCGGCCCTGTGCGCCGACTCGGAACATCCGCTTGCCAGGCCACTTCGGAAACTGAATCCATTGCCCCGCCTTGTCGTCGAGCAGGTCGAGAATATTCCCGGTGCCGGTATACGGGCGGTTATCGACGGGGACGAATGGCGCCTGGGCAATCCGGCGTTCGCCGGTGACCCGAGCGGAACCGCAAGCAGAACCGATAGCGTTATGGAGCAGGCGAGGCAACGCGGGCAGACCGTGTCGCTGCTGTCCAACCCGCAGGGGGTGCAGGCCGTGCTGGCGTTCGAGGACCCGTTGCGCCCGCGGGTCGAGCCCATGCTGCGCGGACTCAGGGAGGCCGGGGTCCATCAGCTGGCCATCCTGAGCGGCGATGCCAGGGCGAGTGTTGCCAGGCTGGGTGAGCGACTGGGGATTGCCGACTGCTTCGGCGGGATGTCACCGCAGGACAAGCTCGCCTGGACACGAACCCGGCAGCAGCAGGGCCGGGAAGTTGCGATGTTCGGTGACGGCATCAACGACGCCCCGACCCTGGCGGCAGCCGATGTGTCGGTATCCTTCAGCGGCGCCACCGACCTGGCGAATACCAGCAGTGATTTCCTGATACTCGGCGATGACATCAGTGTACTGGTGGAGGCACGCCGGCTGGCCCGGCGAACGCGTCGCAATATCCGGCAAAACCTTGCATGGGCGGCGGGTTACAACCTGGTGGCCGTCCCGTTCGCGGCCATGGGCTGGATACCGCCGTGGGGTGCGGCAATCGGCATGTCGCTCAGTTCGCTGCTGGTGGTGATAAACGCCCTGCGTCTGCAGCGCGCGCAATAATCCTGCCACGGGGGCACCATCGCGCCGGCAGAATGGCGCTCACACGGGCAGATGGACAGATCCAGTTTTTGACGTTTAGGTACATAACGTTTAGAGTCTTGGTGTTATAACGACCGGCTCCGCTATACAGGGGGCATTCATGAGCCGGTATTGGGGTGGGGAGCAGGCCAAAGGGTACTGGCCTTTTTGATAATCATTATCATTGATACCTCCCACGGAATAACCATCCGGTTTTCGCTGTTGTAACCAAGAGAGGAGACATCAAGATGTCGTTAAGAAAAACACTCACGGTAATTCTGGGCTCCGGCCTGCTGCTCGGGGCAACACACACATCTGCCGCTCCACCCACCGCATCCATGCTGGCCGACACCTGCGTCGGCTGCCACGGTCCGGAGGGGTCCAGTGTCGGTCCGGCGATACCGTCGATTGCCGGCATGTCAGCTGAATACTTTAATACCGTCATGAAGGAGTACAAGGCGGATGGGCGCTATGGCACCATCATGAACCGCATTGCCAAGGGCTATAGCGATGAAGAGATTGACCTGATGGGGGATTATTTCGCCAAGCAGGACTTCGTGCGCTACCCGCAGCAACTTGATGCGGCAAAGGTCGCCGCGGGTGAAAAACTGTATGACAAGAACTGCAGCAAGTGCCACGACGAAAAGGGTGCGCTGGCGGATGACGATGCCGGCATCCTTGCCGGTCAGTGGTTGCCCTACCTGACCTACTCCATGGAGGACTTCACGGCAGGCAAACGGGAGATGCCCAAGAAGATGAAGAAGAAGGTGGAAAAACTGGACAGCGCCGAGCTTGATGCGCTGCTGCAATTCTTCGCCAGCCAACAGTAGGGGAGAGACAGAACAATGAGCAAGATTACACGCAGAAATTTCATCAAGGCCGTCAGCAGCGCAGCAGCCGTCAGCGCGGCCGGCTTCCCCATGCTCGCGGCTGCCGGTGGCAAGAAACAGGTGGTGATCGTCGGCGGTGGTGTCGGTGGTGCTACGGCCGCCAGGTACATCCGTCGTGCCGATCCCTCCATCGAGGTCACCCTGATCGAGCCGAACAAGCATTACTACACCTGCTTCCTCAGCAACGAGGTGCTGTCCGGCGAGCGCAAGCTTGATGGCATCAAGTTCGGTTATGACGGGTTGCGCGGGGAAGGCATCACGGTGGTGCATGACCTGGCAACGGGTATCGATGCTGGTGCGCGCACGGTCAGCACCAAGGGAGGCAAAACCTTCAAGTATGACCGCTGCATCGTCGCTCCCGGTATCTCCTTCGTTGACAACATCAAAGGCTACGACATGGCCGCTGCCGAGAAGATGCCGCATGCCTGGAAGGCCGGCCCACAGACCGCACTGCTGCGCAAGCAGCTGGAGGCCATGCCGGACGGTGGCACGGTGCTGATCGCGCCCCCGCCGAACCCGTTCCGCTGCCCGCCCGGCCCGTACGAGCGTGCCTGCCAGATCGCGCATTACCTGAAGAACAACAAGCCGAAGTCGAAGATCCTGATCCTCGACAAGAAGGACAAGTTCTCCAAGCAGGGGCTGTTCCAGCAGGCCTGGGACCGCCACTACAAGGGCATGATCGAGTGGGTCAAGGCCGAGGATACCGGTGGCGGTGTGATCCGGGTGGATGCCAAGGCCGGCACGGTGCACACGGAGTTCGAGGAGTACAAGCCGGCAGTCACCAACATCATCCCGGCGCAGAAGGCGGGCAAGATTGCCCTGACCGCCGGGCTGGCGGACGACAAGGGCTGGTGTGGTATTGATCACAAGACCTTCGAGTCCAGCGTCCATAAGGGCATTCACATCGTCGGTGACGCTGCTGTGCAGTCTCCGCTGCCCAAGTCGGGTTATGCCGCGAACTCGGAGGCCAAGGTGGTCGCTGCCGCGGTCGTCAACCTGCTCAACGACCGTGATCCCGGCACACCGTCCTGGGTCAATACCTGCTACAGCATCGCGACCCCGACCGACGGCTTCTCCGTCGCCATGGTCTACAATCTGGGCGCTGACGGCAAGGTGGCGAAGGTGAAGGGCTCCGGTGGCCTGACGCCGATGGACAGCTCACCGGAGGCTCGTGCCCGGGAGGTTTATTATGCCCACAGCTGGTTCAATAACATCACCAAGGATATCTTCGGGTGAAACCGCTGAGCGCGCAGTAGCATTTAGCGGGGTCCTCTCACGAGGATCCCGTTTTTTCCGTCTGACGTGACAGTTGCTGTGCGCTGGCGGAATCGGATTGTATGAATCGATTACAGGCTCTTGCCCGCAGCTTGTGAATGCGGGCAGGCTGATTCTGGTCACGGGTGCCGCCTCAGGGCCCGTAACACGCAAGGAGTTGAAGTGATGAGTACAGACACGAAACGCAGGCTTTTCCTCAAGGCCTCGCTGTCAGCCGGGGCCGTCGGGATGGCAGTGGGTGCCGGCATGCTGGCGCCCGGAGTGGTGCTTGCCGCCTGGAACACGGAGGCATTCAGCGCAGAGACCATTGGCGATGCGCTGAAGGAAGGGCTGGGCAGCGACACGTCGACGGACTCGGCCGAGGTCACGATGGTTGTGCCCGATAGCCCCGAGAACGGTGCCGTCGTGCCCGTTGAGGTGACAACCACCCTGCCTGGCGTACAGTCGATCGCATTGCTGGTGGAGAAAAACCCCAGGCCCCTGTGCGGCTCGTTTCACCCGGGCAAGCGAATGAAGCCGTGGGTCTCTATCCGCGTCAAGGTGAGTGAGTCGTCAGAAATTATCGCGGTGGTGAAAGCGGGCGACAAGCTGTACAGCGCGCGACAGGCCGTCAAGGTCACGATTGGTGGCTGTGCCTGATGACAGTCATCGGGTAACGAATCCAGGTAAAAAATATTTTCGAGGTACATGCATCATGGCGAGCAAGACGATCAAGCTGAAAGCCAAGGCCGGGAACGGGGAGGTTACTGTCAAGACGCTGATCAAGCATCCGATGGAGACCGGTCGGCGGAAAGACAAGGACACCGGCAAGGTGGTGCCGGCCCATTTTATCCAGGAGGTTACCTGCACCCACAAGGGCGAGCCGGTCATGACGACCGAGTGGGGACCGACCATATCGAAGAACCCTTTCCTGTCATTCAAGTTCACCGGCGGCGCCGCGGGTGAGGAAATCGAGCTGAGCTGGAAGGACAACACGGGTGACAGTGATTCGGCAACGGCGAAAATCTCCTGACCGGTCAGGATAAGACCGCAGTCTTAGCGGTTTTGGGAAAAGGCCTGCCTTGTGCAGGCCTTTTTTGTCCAGGTGATCGAAGGGTTGAACCTGAAGCGAGGAAGGCATGACAAAACTGACAGGTCTTTTATGACAAAAACGTCAGGTTGCAAACCGGTCTGTATGCACTACTATTGCCCTTATGCATATTAGGGTTATGTGTGTATCCTGATTTGCAGGGGCATACATAATCGCCTGTGCAGACATACATTCAGGCAATAGGGGGGGATACGCCATGTGGAAAGCCATCGCAGCCGGTTTAGTGCTTGCGTTTACATCCAGTGCAGCACAAGCCGCCGTCAAGGAAATACCTGCAGAAATGTCGGCAGAGACCAAGGAATGCGTCAAATGCCATAAGAAAAACAATCCGGGTATCGTTCAGCAGTGGGGCTCGAGCAGGCATTACGGCGCCAATGTGGGATGTTACGAATGTCATGCGGCAGACCCGAAAGATCCGGATGCCTATATACATGACGGCAAGAAGGTCAAGAAACACATTTCCATTATTGTCTCGCCCGGGGATTGCGCTAACTGCCATGAAAAGGCTGCAAAAGAGATGACCGAGTCCCACCACGCCAAGGGTGGACGCATCATCGGTTCTCTGGATAACCTGCTGGCAGAGGTCGTTGAAGGTAATAACTCCCTGAAAACTCCGGCCTTCCCCGATGGTGTCTCCCCTGCCGCTGTGAGCGGTTGCTGGCAATGCCATGGTTCCCAGGTCAAGGTGATCGGAGATGGTCAACTGGATCCGGCCACCTGGCCGAACACCGGTATCGGCCGTATCAACCCGGACGGTTCCGAGGGTTCCTGCTCGGCCTGTCATTCACGTCACAAGTTCTCCATTGCCCAGGCGCGTAACCCGGAAAACTGCGGTAAGTGTCACATGGGTCCGGACCATCCCCAGATCGAGATCTACGAGGAGTCCAAGCACGGTATCGCTTTCCATGCCAACAAGGACGAGATGAACCTCGACAGCCCCAAGTGGGTTGTGGGTGAGGACTACACGGCAGCACCAACCTGTGCAACCTGCCACATGAGTGCGACCAAGAATCAGCCTGTAACTCACGATATCGGTAACCGTATTTCCTGGAACAATCGTCCACCGGTCTCCATCCGTCCGGAAGTATCCGACCAGAAATACGGCCTGAAGAGTGCGTCTATCAAGTGGGAAGAGCGTCGTGACAACATGAAAGACGTCTGCCAGGCCTGCCATAGCGAAAACTGGGTCGAGAACTTCTATACGCAGTATGACGCACTGATCCACCTGTACAACGAAAAGTATGCCAAGCCCGGTCTGAAGCTGATGAAGGCGGCCAAGCCATTGCTGAAGCCATCCAAGTTCTCCAACAAGATCGACTGGACCTGGTTCGAACTTTGGCACCATGAAGGTCGCCGTGCACGCCACGCTGCTGCCATGATGGGGCCGGACTATACACACTGGCACGGTACCTATGATCTGGCCAAGCACTGGTATTCCAAGTTCGTACCACAGCTGGAAGAGCTGATTGCAAAAGGCAAGACGGCTGGCGGTGAAAAAGCCAAGGCTGCCGAGAATCTGGAAAAAGAGCTAACCGCTATGCTGAACTCGGATGATCACAAGTGGTATCTGAACAAGCTGAGTGATGCGCAGAAAAAGATGCGTAAGCAAGCGGTAGAACGCTTCAAGGATCAGATGGAGGGTAAGGTAGGTACCAGCAAGTAAACTCTACCGCTAACCACGCTTAGTTAAAGCAAAAGCAGGCCCCCGGGATCCGGGTGATTCCGGGGGCTTTTACTAATGGGGTACAAAGCAAGCTGACATCACTTGCTTTGTACCCCATTACACTGCTGTCCCGTTAACCTTGTCTGGATTGTTTGCAACATGCTGCATGAACACCGTTATACAAACCATCCTGACCCGCAGGACATGAATAGGGGTCACTGCATGATGAACAGGGCGTTCCTTCT
>JBFELL010000112.1:0-9089 GCA_041552135.1 Gammaproteobacteria bacterium | reverse complement strand
GGTCAAGCCCGGCGCCAGCCTGTCGCTGCAGATGCACCACCACCGCGCCGAACACTGGGTCGTGGTCAAGGGCACCGCGCGGGTGACCTGCGGCGAGGAGACCTTCAGCCTGCACGAGAACGAGTCGACCTACATCCCCATCGGCGCGACCCACCGCCTGGAGAACCCCGGCAACATCCCGCTCGAGGTGATCGAGATCCAGTCCGGCAGCTACCTTGGCGAGGACGACATTGTGCGCTTCGAGGACGTCTACGACCGCGTGCGTGAAGCCTCCTGAACCCGGACCGTGCCGCGCCATGCCGAGCCACGCCATCGACGCCCTGTACCGCGCCGCCTACCGCCTGGCCTATCCGCCGTGGCAGCTCTATCTGCGGCTGTTCGGGACCCGCACCCAGGGTGCACAGGTCGCGGTGTGGAACGGCGAGCGGGTGCTACTGATCAGGAACTCCTACCGGCGTCGCTATGTCTTTCCCGGCGGCTACACACGCCACGGCGAGGACACCGCGGCCGCGGCCAGCCGCGAACTTCGCGAGGAGACCGGCATCTCGGTACCGTCGGGGCAACTGGATTTTTCCTTCGCCTGGACCTGCAACCACGGCAGACACGAGGCGCACGATGACATCTATGAGTGTCGCCTCGCGGACATGCCGGCCCTCAGTCTCGATAACCGCGAAGTCGTCGAGGCCTGTTTCCTGACCCCGGACAGGGCCCTCGCACTGCCCCTCGAGAAACACATCAGGCAGTACCTCTCCGCTGCAGCCTAGCCCCCAATGGGGACACACCCACCCCAAAGGGGACAGATTTATTTGACAGCTAAATAAATCTGTCCCCTTTGGTTAATCTGTCACCTCAGCAACGGCTGGCGGCCTGGCGCCGTGTGCTCGATCCGTCGTCCGGTCAGGCGCTCTACGGTATCGACAAACCGGCCATCACCCGTCAGCTGGCAACGCTGCAGTGACTGCCGAATAAGCCGCAGCTCGGCATCCGGCGTCCCGGCCTGCACGAACTTATAGTATTGCTGCAGGCGCTCGGCCCCGCTGCGGCCCAGGGCCCGATACGTCGGATGTTCATCGAGTAACCCAGCGGCAGGTGACACAGCCCTGCTCATGTAGCTCGACCAGGGATAACTGTCGGGATCGGCAACCATGCCGGCACGCACGGGGTTCAGCTCAACATAGCGGCAACAGGCCAGAAAATAGGCATCGGTCTGAATCGGGCTGGATTTGTAGCGCCCCTCCCACAGAGTACCGCTGCGTTCCAGCCGGCGATTGACATAACGGGTCTGGCGGCCGGCAAGGCGCTTCATCAGTCTGCCGAGGTTCTCGACCGCCGCGGGCGGCTCAAGTACCAGGTGGACATGGTTGGTCATCAGGCACCAGGCGTAGACCCTGATGTCATAGCCGGTCTTCCACTCAAGCAACGTGTCGAGGTAGTACCGGTAGTCCTGCAATCGCGGGAACACGACCTGCCGGTTGTGGCCGCGTTGCACCACATGGTGGGGATAATTCGGCAAAATCACCCTGCCCGTCCGTGGCATAAGCACCTCCCTGCGCCTCCAGCTCCAAAGGGGATAGATTTATTTCTTCCAAAGCAGTTCCAAAGGGGACAGATTTATTTTATATGCCAAATAAATCTGTCCCCTTTGGGGGATTCAAGGCAAGGCGGCGTGTCCCAAAGCGCCGTGAGAAATCGCCGGTTTCTGCATGAGAACGAAGCCACCGGTGTCCACGTCGGCCGGTAACAGACCTGAATAAATCTGTCCCCTTTGTGCACGCGGACCGGGAACAGGCCTAAATAAATCTGTCCCCTTTAGAGGGGGGTGGGCGGGGTTATGCCATCCAGCGCTGCAGGACGCGGTTGAGACCGGCGCTGTCGAGGGGCTTGGTCAGGTAGTCGTTCATGCCGGCGGCAAGGTACTGTTCCTCATCGCCCTTCATGGCATTGGCCGTCAGTGCGATGATCGGGAGGTTCGCCTTGCCGTCTCCCAGCATTTTCCGGATAAGGCGCGTTGCGGTCATGCCGTCCATCTCGGGCATCTGGATATCCATCAGCACCAGCCCGTAATCGTTCGCCGCAACCGCATCCACAGCCTCCTGGCCATTGCTGACCACCTCGACCTGGTAGCCAAGCTTCTCCAGTCTTGCCTGCGTCACCAGTTGCAGGGCCGGTGCATCCTCGACCAGCAGGACCCTGCCCGTCGCGGGGAACGTCTCCGCCCGAGTATCAGCCGGAACGCTTGCCGAGGTCTCGGCCACCGGCTGCAGTAGCTCAGTGAGTTTCCGCCAGGTTACGGGGCGTGACAGCACTGCATCCCAGAGTGTCTCATTGCCATGCGGGAGGCCATCGGCCCAGTCCAGCGAGACCTTGCACATGGCCGTGCTGCACAACTTCGGGCCTGACTGCAACATATCCTGCTCGAGCGACTCCGGCAGGTGTGCATGGTCGGCCAGCAACAACTGGTAATACTCACCGTTGTTAGCCGCTTCGCGCAGCGCTTCGGTCAACCCCTCGGGCTCGGTGAACAGGCGGGCCTCGACGCCAATGGACTGTAACTGTGCAGTTATGATCCGGCGCAGTGTTTCTCCCGGCACAAAACCGGCCACCCGCATGCCATCGAATTCTGTGGTTGTCGCCGGGGATACCTGCGCAGGCTGCAGCTTTACGGTGAACCAGAAAGTTGTGCCTCGTCCGGGTTCTGATTCGACACCGATCTCGCCTCCCATCAGATTCACCAGGTCCTTGCTGATGGCAAGACCCAGACCCGTCCCCTGGTGGCGCCGCTTGTTGTGGTAGTCCAGCTGGCTGAACTTCCTGAACAGCCGTCCCCTGTCCTCCCGGCTGATGCCCGGGCCGGTATCGTTGATATCGAAACGCATGACGGTGCCGTCAGCAACATTCGACAACACCCGGACGCCGACGGTCACCTCGCCGGCCTCGGTGAACTTGACGGCATTGCCGACCAGGTTCATCAGCACCTGGCGCAGGCGCACCGGGTCGCCCTGCACCGAACGCGGCAGCGACTCATCGGGGATCACGCCCATCTCCAGGCGCTTGCTGCCTGCAGGGATGGTCAGGGTATCCATGACCGCGTCCAGCAACTCATGAAGATCGAACTCACGCCGGTCCAGTTCGAGCTTGCAGGACTCCAGCTTGGAAAGGTCCAGGATATCGTTCAGCAGCGTCAGCAGGGAGCGCGAGGAATCGAGGATGACCTGTGCCTGGTGGCGCTGCTCCGCCGTCAGGCTGGTATCGAGCAGCAGCTCGCTCATGCCGATGACGCCGCTCATCGGTGTGCGGATATCGTGGCTCATGTTCGCCAGGAAGATGCTCTTGGCCCGGTTGGCGCCGAGCGCGGCGTCGCGCGCCTGTTTCAGTTCACTGGTGCGCGTCTCCACCAGCCCCTCGAGGTTCTCCGCCAGCTCGCGCAGTTTGCGGTTCGCCTCGAAGACGTCCCGGCTCTTGTCCTCCAGGAGTTTTTCCGCCTGCTTGCGAGCGAGCCGCTCGCGCTCCAGGCGGCGTTCCAGCGACGTCAGTATGTCATCCGCGGAGGTCATCGGCCTATTGGCGTTTCAGCGTAAAGCGCACATGGATGTTCCCCTCGACGGAGAGGTCCTCCGCGCCCACATCGACCGATTCCCCGTAGTGATCGATGCAGCCCTCGATCAGCCCCAGCGCCAGGTCGGCAAACGGTCGCCTGGAGCGGTAGTCCATGATCATGGTATCGCCATCCGGGTGGCTGGTTTCGAAGGTCGGCAGTTCCGCATCGGGATAGAGCTTCTTCACCTCGACGTGCACGTGCTCCTCGATGCGATCGAGAAAACTGAAGGCCCCGTCGATGCCCTCGAAAAAGGCCGGGTAGAGTTCGACGAAACGGCCGAACAGGTAGCGGCCGAAGGCCTTGACGAGTTCCGGCACGGGTGCCCCGGTCTTCTCGCTCAGCCGTGTCACCAGCGTCAGCATCTCGTGGTGGTCATAGGTACCAACAGCCGTGTAGGCTCCACCGGACTCCAGTTCGGCACCGGCGATGATTTCATCCGCCATGTCGGGCGAGAATTCCTGCTCCATCATCTCGACGAATTCGCAAAATACGATGCCTTTCATTTTGACTCCCGATTTGCACACAGGGGCGATCCCTGCGCCAGGTTTTTGTCCGTTAGTTACAGGACCCTTGCGGGGCCCCTGCTGACTTTTTAACACAGCTGGCATATACAATGCACAAGCCGTGCCGGAATTCATGGCAGGCAACTCGTTTTGCGCAAAATAAACGGCCCTGAGGGCCGCAGTTATTATTGTCATAGTCTGTTGAGTTTCCAAAGGGGACAGATTTATTTGGCTACCCACCTAAAGGGGACAGATTTATTTGGCGTGCCAAATAAATCTGTCCCCTTTAGCTTTAGGTTGGTTGGGGCGGAAGTGTTTTGGGGGGCGGTTTATTCCACCACCAGGTCGTCCAGGGCGCGTTGCAGTTCCCGGGGGTCGATGACGTCCTGATTCATGGCAAGGAGGGTCTGCAGTTCCTGGCGGGCGCGCTGGATCTTGCCGGTGAAGGCCGAACAGCAGGGGTGCCCGGTCGGCCGCGCGCGACCCGGCTTGCGGCAACGGCCGGTCCAGTATGCCGCAGCCGGCATTTTCCGGCAGTTCGTTGAACACCGAGCACCCCTCGGCGTGCGCCGCCAGGCGCCGGCGGAGCTTCAGGAAGAGGGTGTTGACCGTACGGACACTGATGCCGCTCAGGCGTGCCGTGTCCGAGGCATTGAGGTCGACGGCGAAACAGCGCACCAGCTCGCGGAACTTGCGCTCGCTGAGGCGCGCCCGGTGGTAGTAGCGGTTTCTGTATTGGTTTCGGGCGCAGGCCGTTGCCATGTCAGGTGTCCTCGCGGCGGCCCTGTCCGGCGGCGGCGGGTTCGTTCGCGCACGCCGTCTCGGACAGGGCGCGCTGCAGGCCGGCATAGCCGCTGAAGAACCGCTGGTAACCGGTGCCGCTGATGTCGATGTGCCCGGTGATGTATTGCGGGTCATCGTGCGCGTGCCGGTGAACGTGTACCACGTAGCGGTCAAGCATTGGTGTTCTCCTTGGCGTTGTGCCCGTGCCGCGCACCCGCTCAGTGCCGGCCACGATGCTGAACCTCGGTGTCACTCAGGTCCGAGTCGGGAAACAGGGCGTGGATCCGGCTCCAGGCAACGTCGAGGTCACCGGCGTAGAGGGTGACCGTCGCCCGGGTCACCGAGTCGTCCTTGATGAAAAACGTGAAGATCTGCTCGGCCCTGTGCGTCGATAGCGTGTAGTTGCTGGGGTTCATGGTAGCGGCCTCCTCGTTCGTTTGTGTTGCCTTGACGGGTACGGTGCAACACGCATGCCAACTACCGGAAAGCCCCTGCCGGCGGCGCCCGGGGATTCGGAAACCAGGCCATTAATTGACTGATTTCTCTATTTTTCCACGTCGCAACAAGGCACAGGAGAGCCGGCAAGGACCCCGGCCCCGCCACCCCCCCGCGAGGTGACAGCTGCAGTATTGATTTTGATTCTGCAAACAGATGCAATATGCAAACGGGGCTGGTGGCATGCCGCGCCCGATAAAACGGCATGATATTTGCCACTGAATTGCGAGTACGGTTAACAAGCGGCGCAGGCAGTCGTTTCTTTTGCAGACTGCACGCGCGCACAGGCGAGATTGCAAAATGCAACGTAACATGCGAACACGCAGTACAGACTCAGGCCCGCGCCCGATCGATGACCGTTCCGGCGCGCCGGTCGACGGTGCCATACACCAGCGCAACCCGATCGACAGCATCGTGCCGGGCGGGGTGATTTCACTGTTTATCCTGTTCGCGGTGTCCGTCAGCATCGGGCTGGTGGTACTGATCGAACGCTATGAGGCGGCACAGTACCGCGACTCGCTGCTGCGCACCGCCGAAGAAAGCTCGCAGGGCATCACAAACTTCCGCCGCTTCTACTCGCGCGAGATCGTCTCGCGGCTGAAGGACTCGGACATCGTCATCACCCACGACTATCAGCAACAGGAGAACGCCATCCCGCTGCCGGCGACGATGTCGATCGACTTCGGCAAGTTCCTCGACGAGACCGGCAGCGGCTCCGCCTTCCGCCTCTACAGCGGCAAGCCGTTTCCCTGGCGGGCGGAGCGCCAACTCGACGGTTTCGAGCAAGCCGCCATCAGGCACCTGCAGGCCAATCCGGGCGAGACCTACTCCCGCATCGAGCCGCTGGACGGCAAGCAATACCTGCGTTATGCCGCACCGGTGGTCATGCAGGAATCCTGCGTCAACTGCCACAACAGCCATCCCGACAGCCCCTTCACGGACTGGCGGGTCGGCGATATCCGCGGCGTACAGGAGGTGTCACTGGAGAGCGATCGCAGCGCGCTGATCCACGGCGGTGTCAACCGCACCTTTCAGGACATCATCATTTTCATTATCAGCGCATTCAGTATCGCCCTGGCGTCGATCTTCATCCTCGCCAGGCGCAACCGGTCCGCCTTCGCGGACCTGGAGCAGCTGGCAAGCCTCGAGAAGGCCGAGCGCCGCGAGGTCACTGAGAGTATGGCCCGCGTCCAGGAGGGGCTTGCCCGCCACGAGGCCGTCCTGAACAATGCCAGCGACGGCATTATCACCATCGACGACACGGGGCGTATCGAAACCGCCAATCCCGCGGCGGAAACGATCTTCGGCTACACCCTCGATGAACTGAAGGGGCGCAATGTCGCCGTTCTGATGCCGCTGCAACATGCGCTCAGGCATGACCAGTACATCCGGCGCTACCTGGAGACCGGGCAAAGCGGAATCATCGGGGCCGGCCGGGAACTGACCGGCCGGCGCAAGCACGGCGAGGAGTTCCCGATGGAGCTGTCCATCAGCGAGGTCTTGCTCGGCAACCGACGCCTGTTCACCGGCATTGTGCGCGACATCACCGAGAGGAAACGCGCCGAGGCGGCACTGCGTGACAGCGAGGCACAGGCGCGACAGCTGTCGATGGTGGCATCACGAACCGACAACGCGGTGGTGCTGACCGACAGCACGGGGCACATCGAATGGGTCAATGACGGTTTCACCCGGATCAGCGGCTACCGCCTCGAGGAGGCTGTCGGCAAAACGCCGGGCGCCATCCTGCAGGGACCGGACAGTGACCCGGAGATCGTGGCAAAGATGTCGACCGCGATCGGCAGAGGCGAGGGATTCAATGAGGAACTCATCAACTACAGCCGGGACGGGCGGCCCTACTGGGTCTCGATCGAGGCGCAGCCGATACTCGACGAGCACGGCGATGTCGTGCAGTTCATGGCCATCGAGCGCGACATTACCGAAGACAAGCAGCGCCAGCAGGAACTGGAGCAGGCCCGTATCAAGGCCGAGGAAGCCAACCGCACCAAGTCCCGTTTCCTCGCCATGATGAGCCATGAAATCAGGACCCCGCTGAACGGCGTGCTTGGCACGCTGGGACTGCTGCGCGACACACCGCTGAGCGACGAGCAGAAAAAGTTTGTCGAGACCGGTCGCTATTCTGCGGAAAATCTCCTCGCCATCATCAACGACATCCTCAGCTTCACCAAGCTCGAGGCCGGCAAGGATGAAATGGAAACCTCGGTGTTCGAAGTGCACAGCCTGGTCGAATCCGTCAGGGAGGTACTCTCGACCCGGGCCCGGGAAAAGTCCATCGGGCTGCTCGTCGACACGGACGGCAATGTCCCGCGCCACCTGACGGGCGACGCCGGCAAGATCCGCCAGGTGCTGCTGAACCTGGCCGGCAATGCCGTAAAATTCACCGAGCGGGGCGAAGTCAGGATCCACACCTCACTGCTGTCGCTGAACGATAACGACCTGCGTCTACGCTTCATGGTATCGGACACCGGTGCCGGCATCTCCCCGGAAGACCAGCAGCACCTGTTCGATGAATTCTGGACCCTGTCTCCCAACTACCATACCACCGGCACGGGACTGGGCCTGGCTATCTGCAGGAACCTGGTCGACATCATGTCGGGCAGCATCGACATGGAGAGTAGCGTTGGCAAGGGCAGCCGATTCTGGTTCGACATCCCCCTGACGATACCATCGGAAGCCGCCCTGGTTGAGGCTGCCGCGGCGGCCAGGAGGGAAACGCAAGACAGTGCGAAAACCGTCAGACTCAAGGGCCGCATCCTGCTTGCCGAGGACAACCCCGCCAACCAGATGATCGGCACCGGCATGCTCGAGCGGCTGGGACTGCAGGTCGACACCGCGGGTAACGGACTGGAGGCGGTTGATGCGGTCCGCACACGCCCCTACGACCTGGTGCTGATGGACATCGGCATGCCCGAAATGGACGGCATCGAGGCCACCCACGAGATCCGCCACCTGGGCGGTGAGACTGCCGGCATCCCGATCATCGCCATGACCGCGCATGTCATGAAGGGCGACCGGGAAAAGATCCTCGCCCGGGGACTGGATGACTACATCTGCAAGCCGGTCAGCGCCGGCGAGCTGTCGGCCTGCCTGCAGCGCTGGCTGGTACCGAAGACAGGCGAAACCGTCACCATTGCGGCAACGCCACCGGGGCATGAGGCCATCGGCGACGACAACGACACACTCGACGCCGCCATACTCGAGCAGCTGTTCGAGGACACCGGTCACGAGCTGGCACCCGCCCTTGTCGATGCCTTTATCAAGGAACTCGATACCAGGCTGGTGCGCATACTGCAGGCCCGGGAGAGCGGTGATCTCGCGGGGATGTCACATGAAGCGCATGCCCTCAAGAGCTGCGCCGCCAGCTACGGCGCCACCCCGCTGAGCAGGCTGGCTGACCGGCTGGAGCACGCCGGCCGCGACGCAAACACAGACGACGCCATGAGGATTGCCGACAGCATGTCCGCTGCCGTCAACGCAGCCCGCGAGGCGATCACCACCCATATGTCACGAATGGAAAAGAAGACATCATGGACGGGGTGACCCAGCCGTGCCCCCCCGCAGGCGCGAATCCATTTAGCCAATAGGGACATTACGTGAACACTCCACCGGCTAAAGCCGGTGGCTTCAGGTTACGGCTGAAAGCCGGATTGATCGGCCATTCGGCCGATTAACCCCCTCTCCCTCCGGGAGAG
>JBFELL010000111.1:0-9283 GCA_041552135.1 Gammaproteobacteria bacterium | reverse complement strand
CCCCGCGCCGCGAACAACGGGAAAACAGGTAGAGACATGAACATTTACTACGACAAAGATGCTGACATTTCCATTATCCGGGGCCTGAAGGTCGCCATTATCGGTTACGGCTCGCAGGGCCATGCCCATGCCAACAACCTCAAGGAATCCGGCGTCGATGTCACCGTCGGGCTGCGTCCGGGCTCCATATCCGAGGCCAAGGCGAAGAAGGCCGGCCTGGCCGTCAAGCCCATCGAGGAGGCCGTGAGCGGCGCCGACGTGGTCATGATCCTGGCGCCGGACGAGCACCAGGCACGCCTCTACCAGGACAAGGTGGCACCGAACATCAAGCAGGGTGCCGCGCTGGCGTTTGCCCACGGATTCAATATTCACTTCCAGCAGATCGAGCCGCGCGCCGACCTGGATGTCATCATGATCGCGCCCAAGGGCCCCGGCCACCTGGTGCGTTCCACCTACACCCAGGGTGCCGGCGTCCCCAGCCTGATCGCCGTCTTCCAGGATGCCAGCGGCCGTGCCAAGAACATCGCGCTGTCCTACGCCTCGGCCAATGGCGGCGGCCGTGCCGGTATTATCGAGACCACCTTCCGCGAGGAGACCGAGACCGACCTGTTCGGCGAACAGGCGGTACTGTGCGGCGGCGCCACGGCACTGGTCCAGGCCGGTTTCGAGACGCTGACCGAGGCCGGCTATGCCCCGGAGATGGCCTACTTCGAGTGCCTGCACGAACTCAAGCTGATCGTCGACCTGATGTATGAAGGTGGCATTGCCAACATGCGTTACTCGATCTCGAACACGGCCGAGTACGGTGACCTGACGCGCGGCCCGCGGATCATCACCGAGGAGACCAAGCAGGAGATGTCCCGCATTCTCACGGAAATCCAGAACGGCGAGTTCGCCCGCGAGTTCATCCTCGAGAACCAGGCCGGTGCCGCCACGCTGAAGGCCAAGCGCCGCATCGGCCGCCAGCACCCCATCGAGCAGGTCGGCGAGAAGCTGCGCGGCATGATGTCCTGGATCAACGAAGGCAAGATAGTAGACAAGAACGTAAACTAGTACCGCATGTCACAGCGGAGCTGTCGCGCCCTGATTTGCCGGTCTGGGGAAGGCGATTTATGACTCGTTCGTCGATCATCGCAAGGGAAGGCCTGTTGCCCGTTGCGGTCAGTGTGCTGGCCGCGGTGCTGGTCACGCAGACCCTCGGCATCAAGCCGTCGCTGGTTTTCTGGCTGATTGCCCTGGTACTGCTGCTTGTATTCCGTGACCCCTCGCGGGAAATACCGGCAGTGCCGATGGCCGTCGTCAGCCCGGCGGATGGCAGGGTTATCTCCATCAGCATGACGGATGATCCCTACCTGCTGCGGCAAAGCATCCATATCATCATCCAGATGAACTCCTACGGGGTCTTTTCCACCCGCAGTCCGGTCGAGGGCAAGGTGCTGGAGCCGCCGAATATTCCGAAGGGCAAGTCCGCGCCGCACGGTGTCTGGCTGCAGACGGATGAGGGCGACGATGTCGTGCTCGTCATGAACCGTGGCCGCCTGCATACTGCACCGCGCTGCTATGCGCAGTTCGGCGAGCGCATCGGTCAGGGGCAGCGCTGCGGTTTCATCCACATGGGGGCGCAGATCGACCTGTACCTGCCCATGAACAGCCGGGCCGCGGTATCAGCCGGCGATTTTGTCAAAAGCGGCTCCGACGTCGTCGCGACGCTGATACACTGACATTTTCCGGGGACGCTGTCGCAATGGATCAGGATACACAAGAACACAAGTCCCGCCGCGGTATCTATCTGCTGCCGAACATGTTCACGACGGCAGGCCTGTTCGCCGGTTTTTATGCCATTGTCGCCGCCATGGGCGGTCGCTTCGAGGCGGCCGCAATCGCGATCTTCGTGGCCATGATCATGGACGGCATCGACGGGCGCATTGCCCGCCTGACCAGGACGCAGAGCGCGTTCGGCGAGCAATACGACAGCCTGTCGGACATGGTCAGTTTCGGCCTGGCGCCGGCGCTGGTGATGTTTGAGTGGTCACTGCACGCCATGCTCAGCATCGGCTGGGCCAAGCTCGGCTGGCTGGCGGCGTTCATCTACACGGCGGGTGCCGCACTGCGCCTGGCGCGCTTCAATGCCCAGCTTGCCACGGCGGAAAAACGCTGGTTCAAGGGCCTGCCAAGCCCCTCGGCGGCGGCCGCGGTGGCGGGGATGGTGTGGGTGGGCGCCGATCTCGGTATTGCCGGCAAGGACCTGGTATACCCGGCCTTCGTCCTGACCATCCTGATGGGCGGCCTGATGGTCAGCAACACCAGCTACTACAGCTTCAAGGAAATCGACTTCAAGAACCGCGTGCCCTTCGTGGCCCTGCTGGTCGTGGTGCTGATTTATGTGTTTGCCTCGATAGACCCGCCCAAGGTGCTGTTTGCGGGCTTTTTGATCTACGCCCTGTCGGGCCCCGTCATGACCCTGCTCCGACTGCGGAAGAGGCGCGCCCGCATCCCCGGTGAATGACGGCGCCGGGCTTGGCATGAAAATCCGTTTGCTCTATATTCGACTGCATGAAGCCGTTTTGTCGCCACATTTACCTGTCTGACCCGCGCCCCCCCGCGGGATATCTGCCTGCCTTGCTGCTACGCCTGCGGCTGCCTTCGGGCAGATAACCGTTTCCTGGCGAGGGCATACGCGATCAAACCCTGATTACAGATTACCGGCAGAAAACCGGCCGCTTTGCTATGCTGGTCGAACCTGCAGGGAGCCAGACAATGAGTGACAAGCTAATCATTTTTGATACCACCTTGCGCGACGGCGAGCAGAGCCCGGGTGCGTCGATGACCCGTGACGAGAAGGTCCGTATCGCCAAGGCGCTGGAACGCATGCGGGTCGATGTCATCGAGGCGGGCTTCCCGATCGCCAGTCCGGGCGATTTCGAGGCGGTGCAGGCCGTGGCACGGGCAGTGTCGGACAGCACGGTCTGCGGCCTGGCCCGTGCGCTGGACAAGGACATCGACCGGGCGGGCGAGGCACTGAAACCGGCGGCCGCCTCGCGCATCCACACCTTTATCGCGACATCGCCGATCCATATGAAGATGAAGCTGCGCATGGAGCCGGAGCAGGTCATCGAGCAGGCCGTGCATGCGGTCAGGCGCGCCCGCGGTTTCACCGATGATGTTGAGTTCTCGCCGGAGGATGCCGGTCGTTCCGAGATCGACTTTCTCTGCCGTGTTATCGAGGCGGTGATCGACGCGGGAGCCACCACGGTGAACATACCGGACACGGTTGGTTACAACCTGCCGCACCAGTTCGGCGAGCTGATCCGCACTCTCATCGAGCGTATACCGAATTCCGGCAAGGCCGTGTTCTCGGTGCACTGTCACAACGACCTTGGTCTTGCCGTTGGCAATTCACTGTCTGCCGTGCTGAACGGTGCCCGGCAGGTCGAGTGCACCATCAACGGCCTGGGAGAGCGTGCCGGTAATGCCGCCCTGGAGGAGGTCGTCATGACGGTGCAGACACGCCGCGATGTCTTCCCCTGCAGTACCGGCCTGGATACGACCCGGATCATGACATGCTCGCGGCTGGTTTCCGGCATCACCGGCTTTGCCGTGCAGCCGAACAAGGCGATTGTCGGCGCAAATGCCTTTGCACATGAATCCGGCATACATCAGGACGGGGTGCTGAAGAGCCGCGAGACCTATGAAATCATGCGCGCACAGGATGTCGGCTGGGCGGCCAACCGCATCGTGCTCGGCAAACACTCGGGACGCAACGCCTTTCGCACCCGGCTCGGCGAACTGGGTATCGAGTTCGAGGTGGAGGAGGAGCTGAATGCAGCCTTCGCGCGTTTCAAGGAACTGGCGGACAAAAAGCACGAGATCTTCGACGAGGACCTGCAGGCCCTGGTGACGGAGTCCGGGCAGGAGGCCTCGAATGACTGGCTCAAGCTGGTATCGCTCAAGGTCTGCTCCGAGACCGGTGAGACACCGGATGCGGCTGTTACCCTCTGGATCGATGGTGACGAGCAGCAGGCCTCGGCACGGGGCAGTGGCCCGGTTGATGCGGCATTCAGGGCGATCGATAGCCTTGTCAACAGCAATACCGAACTGCAGCTGTACTCGGTCAACAACATCACCAGCGGTACCGATTCGCAGGGTGAGGTGACCGTTCGCCTGGCACTGGATGGACGGATCGTGAACGGCCAGGGCGCAGATACGGATATCGTGATTGCCTCCGCCAAGGCATACATCCATGCACTGAACAGGATTATCCAGCCAGAGGCGCGTGAACACCCGCAGCGCGGCAACGTCTAGGGGTTCTGGCCGTCCATGGATAACTCATTGCGCAGCGATTACCTGGAAGCCATGGGTATCCAGCCGTGGGTGCGCCGCGGCCTGCGGGAAGAGGCCGCGTCGTCCGGGTCGACAGACCGGGTCTCGCCCGCGTGCAGTGCCGGCGCCGGGCCACGCCCTGTCGGGTCCCTCGACTGGCCGGAGCTGGAGTCATGCGTGGCGGCCTGTACGGCCTGCGAATTGCACCAGACCCGCACGCACACGGTATTTGGCACCGGAAACCGTCAGGCCGACTGGATGATTATCGGCGAGGCGCCGGGTGCGGACGAGGACCGGCAGGGCGAGCCGTTTGTCGGGCGCGCCGGGCAGTTGCTGACGGAAATGCTGCGCGCGACCGGGCAGCAGCGCCAGGATGTCTTCATCACCAATATCCTCAAGTGCCGGCCGCCGCAGAATCGCGATCCCCGGCCCGGGGAAGTGGCCAGCTGCCATGCCTACCTGCAGCGGCAGATCGCACTGGTCCGGCCGTCACTGATCCTTGCCGTCGGGCGTATCGCGGCCCACAATCTGCTGGAGACGGAAGTCCCGCTCGGCCGGCTGCGTGGCAGGATCCACCATTACGGCGAGGGCCGGATACCGCTGATCGTGACCTATCACCCGGCCTATCTGCTCCGATCGCCGCTGGAGAAACGCAAGTCCTGGGAGGACCTGCGGCTGGCGCTGCAGGTGTCCGGAGCCGGGCAGCGGGAGCCGTCAGCATCATGAGCGCCATCCTGAGTGAGCCTGCACTGGATTTCCGGCCGATGCAGCCGGCGGATCTCACCGAGATCATGGAGATCGAACGACGCAGCTACCCGCACCCCTGGACCCGGCTGATATTCAGTGACTGCCTGCACGCCGGCTATTCCTGCTGGGTCTGTGAACGGCAGGGCATCATCCAGGGCTACGGCATTCTCAGCATTGGCGCCGGGGAGGCGCACCTGCTCAACCTGTGTGTGCGCCCGGAGTCGCAACGACAGGGGATCGGGGAGAAATTTCTGGCGCATCTCACCGCGCTGGCCCGGCGTTATGATGCGGAGATCATTTTTCTCGAGGTGCGTGAATCGAATGCGGGGGCGCGCAGGCTCTACGACAAGTCCGGTTTCAACGAGCTGGGCAGCCGCAAGGACTACTACCCTGCGGCCGATGGCCGGGAAAATGCGCTGATTCTGGCCCGGGTACTCTGAGAGGCAAGACGTCGCGTCTGTATTTCAGTACAATACCCGGTTCCCTGTAGTAATACCCCCTGATAGATATGAGTAGTCTGCAAAACGAAGCGGCGCGCCGCCGCACCTTCGCCATTATCTCCCACCCGGATGCGGGCAAGACCACGCTGACCGAGAAGCTGCTGCTGTTCGGCGGCGCCATTCAGCTCGCCGGTACCGTCAAGGGGCGCAAGGCGGCCCGCCATGCCACATCCGACTGGATGGAGCTGGAGAAACAGCGCGGCATTTCCGTGACCTCCTCGGTCATGCAGTTCCCGTACGGCGATGCGGTCGTCAACCTGCTCGATACGCCCGGGCACGAGGACTTCTCCGAGGATACCTATCGCACCCTGACCGCCGTCGATTCCGCCCTGATGGTGATCGACTGTGCCAAGGGTGTTGAGGAGCGGACAATCAAGCTTATGGATGTGTGCCGCCTGCGGGACACGCCAATCTGTACCTTTATCAACAAGCTGGATCGTGAGGGTCGCGACCCCGTGGAACTGCTGGACGAGATCGAGGATATCCTGAAGATCCAGTGTGCACCGATCACCTGGCCGGTAGGCATGGGCAAGCGCTTCCGCGGCATCTATCACCTGCAGGAAGACGCCGTGCACCTGTACGAGCCGGGCAAGAACGATAAACGTGGTGATATCAGGGTTATAAAGGGGCTGGATAACCCGTTGCTCGACGAGGTGGTGGGCGACCAGGCGGCCGAGTTGCGCGATGAAATCGAGCTGGTCAAGGGCGCCAGTCACGAGTTCGATGTGCAGGCCTACCTGGAGGGTGCCATGACACCGGTGTTCTTCGGCTCGGCGATCAATAATTTCGGGATCAATGAACTGCTGGACCATTTCGTCGCAACCGCGCCGTCACCGCTGCCACGTGAGACGACCAGCCGTGTCGTCGATCCGGCAGAGGAGAAGTTCACCGGATTTGTTTTCAAGATCCAGGCGAACATGGATCCGGCGCACCGGGATCGTATTGCCTTTCTGCGTATCTGTTCGGGCAGTTACCGCAGGGGCATGAAAATGCACCATGTGCGGATCGGCAAGAACATACAGGTGGCAAATGCCGTGACCTTCCTGGCATCCGACCGCGGACACGTCGATGAGGCCTATACCGGAGATATCATCGGCCTGCATAATCACGGGACGATCCGTATCGGCGACACATTCACGCAGGGCGAGGACCTGAAGTTTACCGGCATTCCGAATTTTGCCCCCGAGCTGTTCCGGCGCGCCATTCTCAAGGACCCGTTGCGCATGAAGGCGCTGCAGAAGGGCCTCGACCAGCTGTGCGAGGAGGGCGCGACCCAGCTGTTTCGGCCGTTCAGGAACAATGACCTGATCCTCGGGGCGGTTGGTATCCTGCAGTTCGATGTGGTCGCTCACCGTCTCAAGGACGAGTATGGCGTCGAGTGCCAGTTCGAGAATATTTCCGTTGCCACGGCGCGCTGGATCGTGTGTGATGATGCCAAGACCGAGCAGCAGCTGCGTGACAAGGCGCATGACTATCTTGCCGAGGATCAGGGCGGTTCGCTGGTGTATATCGCACCGACACGCGTCAACCTGGAACTGGCAATCGAGAAGTGGCCGGATGTTGAATTTCGCGCGACACGCGAACATTGAAGGACGGGGCATCCAACTATGGGGTTTGTCAGTATTCGATCCAGTCGATGATGTAATCCTCCAGCTGCCTCGTGGAGATCCCCGCCTCGCTGACTACCCTGTTGCGTACTGAAATTCCTGCCTGGTGAACAGTCTCCGGGTCGCCGGATACCAGCGGGTGCCACCACTCCAGCTGCTGACCGTTCGCCAGCCGCCGGTAGGCGCAGGAAAATGGCAGCCAGCTGAAACCATCCGGGTCATCCGGATCCAGCACAAGGCAGTCATGGACGATGGCCTGGCGGTTGGTGTAATCCATGCAGCGGCAGTGATGTTCATCCAGTTGCCGGCAGGCGACGTTGGTATAGTAGAGCAGCCCCGTATCCAGGTCTTCCAGCTTGTGCAGGCAACAGCGGCCGCAGCCGTCGCACAGGGACTCCCATTCATCACTGCTCATTTCGTCCAGTGCTTTTGTATTCCAAAATGCAGTCGCTTCTGTAACCATTGGCAGCATCGGGCTTTGGTCTCTGGCGGGAGATTATCCATGAAAACAATCGATATGTGGTATTCCGGATGATTGATGTGCCGTATTGCCGGGGTGGGGCGGGGTGAGGCTGACCCGGCAGAAACTGTCCTGGGCGATGTATGACTGGGCCAATTCGGCATTTGCAACCATCATAATTGCAGGATTTTTCCCGGTATTCTTCAAGCAATACTGGAATGCCGGTGTTCCGGTGACCGAAAGCACCTTCCGGCTGGGTCTGGTTAACTCCCTCGCCAGCCTGGTCATTATGCTGATGGCCCCGGTCCTTGGGGCAATTGCAGACCACCTCGGGCGGCGCAAGGGGATGCTTGTCATGTTTGCCGCGCTCGGGATGTATCTGACCGGGGCGCTATACCTCGTTGGTGCCGGCAACTGGGTCCTCGCTGCCTGCTTCTATGGTGCCGCGATGCTCGGGTTCTCCGGCAGCAATATTTTCTACGATTCCCTGCTGCCTTTTGTCAGCAGGAGAGAGGATGTTGACAGGACTTCGGCGCTTGGTTTTTCTCTCGGCTATCTGGGGGGAGGGGTTCTGCTCGCCATCTGTGTGCTGTTTACGCGGCATCCCGAGTGGCTTGGCCTCGATAGCGTATCGGATGTCATCCGGCTATCGTTCGTTCTGGTTGCAATATGGTGGCTGGTTTTTTCCCTGCCGCTGATCTTCTTCGTCAGGGAACCCGCCAGACAGATCCATGATGCATCGCGTAGTGTGCTGCTTGTGGGGTTTCAGCGTGTCGGCAGGACCTTCCATGAGGTACGGAGACACCGGAATGTCTGGCTGTTCCTGGTTGCCTACTGGCTCTATATCGATGGCGTGGACACCATTGTCCGAATGGCGGTTGATTACGGACTTTCACTCGGTTTTGAACAAAAGAGTCTTCTGCTTGCCCTGCTGATAACGCAGTTTACAGGCTTTCCGGCAGCACTTGTCTTCGGGCACCTTGGCGACCGGTACGGGACAAAGACAGGTATCTTTGTGGCGCTGGGTATCTACATCATGGTGACAGTGCACGGCGCCCTGATGGATGAAGCATGGGAGTTTTATTTTCTGGCCTTTGCGATCGGTCTTGCGCAGGGTGGTATTCAGGCGCTGAGCCGGTCGATGTATGCACGCATGATTCCGGTAGACCGAACGGCAGAGTTTTTCGGTTTCTACAACATGATGGGAAAATTTGCCGCGATACTCGGGCCGTTCATCATGGGCTGGATGGCTGCAATGACTGGTAATCCCCGCGCGGGGATCTTGTCGTTACTGGTGTTGTTTTTGGCGGGGGGGGTATTACTGACCAGAGTTCAGGTTGGTGTGACTCAGGATAATTAATTTACAGGCATGATTTCGTATGTGTTGCACAAGATATGTTAGTCATTCAATGGTAATCCACTATATCCTGTGCCTGAGTTCATATAGGAGCTGGATGATATAAATGCTTGAAAAACAAGACTTAATGACGTATAAAATGAGTCTAATAAAAAGCATATATAAATTGTGTCTATTTGCTGTCTTGATAACTAGCGCTGAATGTGGAGGAGATCCTAGTGCCTGACAATAACGATACAAGACCACGGCAGTTTTACAATCAGTTGATTACTGATTTTGATGAGAAAGATGT
>JBFELL010000110.1:0-9344 GCA_041552135.1 Gammaproteobacteria bacterium | reverse complement strand
GCCTGTGGCCCGCCTGGCGGGATGATTCGGGCCATTATTACGCCTGGCTGGCGGCTACCAACCTCGCCAGCCCGGTGCGATCCGGATGCCGGACAACGCCCCGCTCCGTGACCAGGCAATCGACCAGTCCCGCCGGGGTGATGTCAAAGGCCGGATTCCAGGCACCGGCCCCCTCGGCGGCGATGCGCCGGCCGGCCAGGGCCAGCACCTCGTCCGGGCTGCGCTGCTCGATTTCGACCGCGGTGCCGTTATCCAGCGAGAGGTCAAGGGTGGAACACGGCGCCACCACCATGAAGTGCACACCATAATGCCGCGCGATGATCGCAAGACTGCAGGTACCGATCTTGTTGATGACATCGCCGTTGGCGGTCACCCGGTCAGCGCCGGTGATAACCCACTGCACCTTGCCGGCCTGCATCAGGGCGGCGGCGGCGTTGTCCGTCATCAACGTCACCGGGATCCGGTCTCGAGCCAGTTCCCACGCGGTCAGGCGGGCACCCTGCAGCCAGGGGCGGGTCTCGCCGGCATAGACCTCGCGCAGCCTGCCGGCCTGCCAGGCACTGCGGATCACGCCCAGCGCGGTGCCATAGCCGCCGGTCGCCAGTGAACCGGTATTGCAGTAGGTCAGCACAGACATGTCACTGTCGATCAGGCCGGCACCGAGTTCACCCATATAATGGTTGGCCTCGACATCCTCCGCGTGTATCTGCCGCGCCTCTTCCAGCAGGTCGGCGACCGGGTCGGCACCCGCCCGCTGCAGGCGCCGCTGCATGCGTGACAGTGCCCATGCCAGGTTCACGGCCGTGGGTCGCGCCGCCGCAAGCGTCTGCAGGTCCGCGCCCAGCCGCTCCTGCCAGGCATCGCCGGAGGCACGCCAGTGCTGCCGGGCCGCGAGCACCACGCCGTAGGCGGCGGTGATCCCGATCGCCGGTGCGCCGCGCACCACCATGTCGCGGATAGCGGCGGCGACCGCCGCCGCATCATCCGGGCAAAGCCAGGTCTCCTCCCCGGGCAGGCGTCGCTGGTCCAGCAAACACAAGCTGTCATCCCGCCACTGGATCGCGCGAATCGTATCGTGCTCCATCGTCGCACCGGCGCAACACATATTATCGGTTTGTCCGTTCATATGTCTGATTCTAGGCGTTAAAAAACCCCTTTACACCACTAGCTTTGCTCACAATATGTGTCTAGAATACGCAACACAGGAATGCCCTTTAACAATTTTTTATGTGCAGACACAGGAGTGGTGATAATGAAGAAATCCCGAATTACAAGCCTGATGGCGATTGTTGCCGCGACTGCCCTGTCGGCAAATGTGGCAATCGCGCACGAAGGCGGCAAGGCCGGTTCAGCCTATCTGGGCAGCGCAGGCGGACATGTCGTTCTGGACAGTTCCGGCAAGTGCGTCTACACGACAAGCTGGAGCAAGGAAACCGCCACCAAGGAATGTAACCCCGAGCTGTTCCCGGAACCGGTTGCACAGGCAGCACCTCCGCCACCGGCTCCGCCACCACAGCCTGTGTATGAGAAGGTCACGATCTCTGCCACGGCCCTGTTCGACTTCGACAGCGATGTGCTGAAAGACGACGGCAAGGCAGCCATAAGCGATCTGGCCGACGACATCAAGGCCAAGGGCGGTTCGGTTGTCGACGTCGACGTGATCGGCCACACCGACAGCACCGGTCCCGAGGAATACAACGAGCAGCTGTCGCTGCGTCGTGCAACCTCGGTGAAGAACTACCTGGTCGAACAGGGTATCGACTCCGGCATTATCGATGTCAGCGGCAAGGGTGAGTCCATGCCGATCGCCGACAACGGTACCCGTGATGGTCGTGCCCAGAACCGCCGTGTTGAAATCAACGTCGGTGCAGACGTGCAGAAATAAACGTCTGATGCAGTAACCCGAAACCCGCCGTCCGGAAGCCGGACGGCGGGTTTTTTTATGTCCCGGCCCGCGAACAACCTCCGTTATACTCGCTGATTCACGGTCAGAACGACTCATTCGACCCTTCAATGAAAACAGTCGACACACTCATTCATGCCCGCTGGATTGTTCCGGTCGAACCGGATGACACGATTTACGGACACCACAGCCTGGCCGTCAACGAGGGACGCATCGTCGACCTGCTGCCAACCGGCCAGGCACGCACCGCGTACCGGGGGGACGTGGAGCATGATCTCGACCACCACCTGCTCATCCCCGGGCTGGTCAACGCCCACACCCATGCCGCCATGTCACTGCTGCGCGGCCTGGCCGACGACCTGCCGCTGAACGAGTGGCTGAACGATCACATCTGGCCGGCGGAATCGCGCTGGGTCAATGAAGAGTTCGTGCATGATGGCACCCAGCTTGCCATTGCGGAGATGCTGCGCAGCGGCACGACCTGCTTCAACGACATGTATTTTTACCCGGACGTCACGGCCCGCGTGGCCGCCCACAGCGGCATGCGCGCCTGTGTCGGCCTGATCGTCATCGACTTTCCGACGGTCTGGGCAAAGGATGCCGATGAATACATCTCCAAGGGTCTGGCAGTGCATGATCGCTACCGCGGCGATCCGCTGGTCAGGGCCGTCTTCGCACCCCATGCCCCCTACACGGTCTCAGACCAGCCACTGGAGCATATCCGCACGCTGGCCGACGAAATGGACATCGGCATTCACATGCACATCCATGAAACCGCAGATGAAGTCGACCGGGCGATCGAACTGACCGGCAAGCGACCGCTGCAACGGCTGCAGGAACTGGGTCTGCTGACCCCTGCCCTGCTGGCCGTACACATGACCCGGCTGTCGGACGCGGAGATCCGGCAGTTCGCCGAAAGCGGCGCACATGTCGTGCATTGCCCGGAATCCAACCTGAAACTGGCCAGCGGATTCTGCCCGGTTGCCGGGCTTGCCGCGGCCGGCATCAATATCGCGCTCGGCACCGATGGCGCCGCCAGCAACAACGACCTCGACATGCTGGGTGAAATGCGCACCGCGGCGCTGCTTGGCAAGGTCGTCAGCGGCGATGCCAGCGCCCTGCCGGCGCACACCGTACTGCGCATGGCGACACTCAACGGCGCCAATGCCCTGGGCGTCGGCCACGAGACCGGCTCGCTGGCCGCGGGCAAGTGGGCGGATATCACGGCGGTGCGCATGGACAGCCTGGAAGCGCAACCCGTTTATGACCCCGTCTCGCACCTGGTATATGCTTGCGGCAGGGAACAGGTCAGCGATGTCTGGGTGGCCGGGCAGCACCTGCTCAAGGAACGCCGCCTGACCACACTCGATGGCCACGAGATATTGAACAAGGTGAGCCTGTGGCAGGACCGCATCGGGGCTGCCAACAGGACAGGACACGAACAGCCATGACGAACAGGACAAGCAACGTCGATCATGACGAAATCGCCAAGTTCGAGAAACTGGCGGCGCGCTGGTGGGACCCCGAGAGCGAATTCAAGCCGCTGCATGACATCAATCCCCTGCGACTCGACTACATCGACCGGCTGGCCGGCCTGCAGGGCAAACGCGTGCTGGATGTCGGCTGCGGCGGCGGCCTGCTGACCGAGGGCATGGCCGCCAGGGGCGCAGATGTCACCGGCATCGACATGGGCAATGCCCCGTTGACCGTTGCCCGGCTGCACCAGCACGAGTCCGGGCTGGGCATCGACTACCGGCAGGCCACCGCCGAGCAACTGGCCAGCGAGGAACCCGCCGGCTTCGATATCGTCACCTGCCTGGAGATGCTGGAACACACGCCCGATCCGGCCGCCGTCATCGCCGCCTGCGCCCGCCTGATAAGGGACGACGGCCACATTTTCCTCTCCACCATCAACCGCAACCCGAAGTCCTGGCTGTTTGCCGTCATCGGCGCAGAGTATGTCCTGAACCTGCTGCCGAAGGGTACACACGAATACGGAAAGTTCATCCGGCCTTCCGAGATGGAGGCCTGGTCACGCGCGGCCGGCCTGTCACTCGAGGACCTGACCGGCATGAGCTACAACCCGCTGACACGCGAGTATCGCCTGGGCTCGGACGTATCGGTGAACTATCTGGCCTGTTTGCGCCGCGCCTGACACCCCGGATGTCGATACGCACTGTTCTGTTCGATCTGGACGGCACGCTGCTCGATACGGCCCCGGACCTGGCCGACGCGCTCAATACCGTGCTGGTCGAGAAGCATCGCGATCCCCTGCCTTACGCAAAGATCCGCGGCGTCGTTTCGCATGGCGGCATCGCACTGATCCGGCTCGGTTTCGGCATCAACCCGTCCAACCCGGATTTCGAGCCGCTGCGGCAACGCCTGCTGGACATTTACCATGCCAACATCGCCAGCCGGACCCGGCCGTTTCCCGGCATGCCGGAACTGCTGGATGAACTCGAGCTGCGCGGCCTGAACTGGGGCGTGGTCACCAACAAGCCGGGCTGGCTGACCGACCCGCTGCTGCGGCAACTGGCACTCTACGAGCGTGCTGCCTGCGTGGTGAGCGGCGACACACTGACCGAGCGCAAACCGCACGCGGCACCCATGCTGCATGCCTGCGAACAGGCCGGCAGCCGGCCGGCGGAGTGCGTCTACATCGGCGATGCCGAGCGTGACATCGAGGCCGGCAGGAATGCGCGCATGCACACCCTGGTCGCACTGTTCGGCTACTTCATGCCGGAGGACCGGCCGCTGGAATGGCAGGCCGATGGCAGCATCAGCCAGCCACTTGAACTGCTGCAATGGCTCGACACCCTGCAATGACGAAGTCGCACTCATGAACTGAAATGACGGTGGTATGATCAGCAGCCATGGCCGAAGAGCATCTTCCTGTCCTGCTGTTCTCTGTGTTACTCGCCTTTCTGGCAGGCATGCTGGCCAGTTCCCTGTACCACAACAGCCGTCTGCAACTGCTTCGGCGGCAGCACGACCGGCTCGAGGATCAACTCGAGCTGGAGCGACGCATGATTGCCGAACGCGACGTTGCCCTGCAGACCATGAACGCGACCATCAAGGACAGCTTTGCCTCCATGGCCACCGTGGCGCTGAGAAACAACAACCAGCAGTTCCTGCATCTGGCGCGCGAAAACCTCGGCGCCTACCAGACCAGGGCCGACAGCGAACTCGAGAAGCGCGAACAGGCGGTCGAAAATCTCGTCAAGCCCATCCGCGAGGCGCTGGAGAAAAACGAGCAGCAGGTGCGCCGCATGGAGGCCGAACGCCGCGAGGCCCAGGGTGCCCTGACCCGCCAGCTGGAGATGCTCTCCGAGTCCCACCGCCTGCTGCAGGGCGAGACCCGCAATCTGGTCCAGGCCCTGCGCCGTCCCGAGGTGCGTGGCCAGTGGGGTGAAATGACACTGAAACGGCTGGCCGAACTTGCCGGGATGGTCGACCACTGCGACTTCTACGAACAGGAGTCGGTGGACTCCGATGCCGGGCGCCTGCGCCCGGACATGGTCATCCGCCTGCCCGATCGCCGTGACATCGTCGTCGACGCCAAGACACCGCTGGATGCCTACCTGTCCGCCATCGAGGCAACCGACGACGCTGACCGCAAGGCGCAACTCGAGCGCCATGCACGTAACGTGCGACAGCGTGTTCGCGAGCTGGCTGGCAAGGCGTACTGGAACCAGTTCACCGACAGCCCGGACTTTGTCGTGCTGTTCATCCCGGGTGAGCAGTTCCTGGCAGCGGCACTGGAAATCGACCACAAGCTGCTCGAGGAGGCACTGGTGCAACATGTCATCCTCGCCACACCGAGCAGCTTCGTCGCCCTGCTGCGCGCCGTTGCCTATGGCTGGCGCCAGGAGGCGCTGGCAAAGAACGCCGAGATCATCCGCGAGACCGGCCAGGAACTGTACACGCGGCTGACCACCTTTGGCGAGCACCTGGCAAAGCTGGGCCGCAGCCTGGACAGCAGCGTGGAGAGTTTCAACAAGGCGGTGGGCTCGTTCGACACCCGGGTGCTGCCCGGGGCCCGGCGCTTCGTCGAACTCGGTATCGATACCCGCAAACCGGTCCCGGAGCCCGACCAGATCGAACACGGCACGCGCCGCGTCGAGTCCCGCGAGGACAGCAGCGGGACTGCACCTTCCTGACAGGATCCCCTGCACAGCGCCCGAAGGCGGTACACCACCCGTGTATAATCACCCGCCTATGTCACACACCGAAACTATCGCCGCCGACTGGTCACCCGGCCCCGATCACCTTGCCGCACGCGTCCTGCTGATCACCGGCGCCGCCGACGGCATTGGACGCGCACTGGCGCGCGGTTGCGCGGCTCACGGTGCCACGGCTGTGCTGCTGGACAGGAATGTCCGCGGCCTGGAGTCGCTGTACGACGAGATCATCGCCGATAACTCCCCCGAGCCTGCCATCTATCCCATGGACCTCAAGGGTGCGGCACCGGAGGATTACGGGGCACTTGCGCAAACACTGGCACAGGAGTTCGGGCGACTGGACGGCCTGGTCCATAATGCCGCCCTGCTCGGCACGCTGACACCGTTGAGTCACTACGACGATGAACTCTGGTTCGAGATACTGCAGACCAACCTCAACGCACCCTATCTGCTGACCCGCAACTGCCTTGACCTCCTCGGCCGCGCCGATGATGCCTCGGTCCTGTTCATGGCCGACAAGGTTGGCCGCCACGGCAAGGCCTACTGGGGCGCCTACGGGGTCGCCAAGGCCGGTATCGAGAACATGGCACAGGTACTGGCCGATGAGCTGGAAGACAACACGAAGATCCGCGTGAACACCTTCGACCCGGGTCCCGTACGCACCGCGCTGCGGCTGATTGCCTACCCGGCAGAGAACCGCGATGCACTCGCCCTGCCCGCCGATGTCATCAATCCATGCATCTACCTGCTGGGCCCGGACAGCAAGGGCATTACCGGGCAGCAGTTTCTGCTCCGGACCAGCTGAGGCCGGCTAGAACCCCGGAGTGGTCAAGCGGGGTGAATTTTCGCCGTTAGAACGAGGTTTGTAAATCCATTAAGGCCGTGCAGTATCAGGCCAGGGCCTTGAATTGAGACTGGTTAACATACAAACAGGACCAAAAAGTCGCAAGACAGGCTCGACCCTTGGCCACCCGCAAACCGCAGGAAATCAGATTTCTTGCTGACCTGAGTGGTCTGTTGTTTGCAGACGTGACAACATGCGGGAAAGGGGGTTGGAACACATTTTTTCCTGACACAAGCAGTATATGTGCCCTGGCACCTTCTTCCTTATTCCAGCTTTTCGTGCAGGCGAGCCGGCGGCACATTGCCTCCCGTCTGGCCATCCACACGATAGCCATCAAGCACCGCCGTCGATGCATCGGTGCTGGTCCTGCCAAAAGCCCTGGCCGTGATTTTCATATCCGATCGTACCATCCCGATGCCACTGGCATACCAGTCTGTGAGTCGCTCTGTAACCTTGACGTGCTTGCCACTCCTGGACAGGGTCACATCTACTTTGAGCAGGACTTCCTCCTTCACGCTATTCGGGAAATCACCCGCCGGCACACTGACCGCCTCGAATCCCAGCGTCGTGATCGACATGGACAAATCAAAGCGTTCATTCATGCCGTCACTATCGAGATCCTCAGGCCATACCATACCGGTCACGTTAATGGACTCGAGAGTGACACCCGGCTTCAGGGGGAAGGCGGCCTCCTGATACGGGACAAGCAGCGGTGTCAGCGGATCCTCCGGATCTGAATTACCCCAGTTGTATATCCCGCGACTGTTTTTCTCCACATACTCATCATATGGATCAAGCTGTCCCGGTGAGGACGAGTAATTCGCAACCATGGTTGTGATGCCATCAATCTCCATGGTACCGGTTATCTCTACCTGCGAGGTAAAACGCTGCCCGTACCCCGATATATCCACCACGTAGACCCAGGTATCCCCTACGGAGAGCGGTGACAGGTTGCCGATATCACCGGGCCCCGTATCGGTCTGTCCGGCCTCCGCCGCCGCCATAAGAAACGCCGTGATGCCCGTATCCTGTGCCACCAGATCCTTGATCGCGGCCACCGTCGCATCGACACCGGGCACCGCGGGTAACGCCTCCAGCGAGGTCAGCAGATCCACACTGGCGAAAAGGTCATCCAGTTCAGCGAAGGTGTAGTTCCCCAGCAGAGCGCCCGGCGTGGCCAACAGGGTCTCCAGCGCCAGCTGGAAGACCGCCTCGCTGAGCGGTGTGATATCCACCGTCGTCGAGGTCAGGAAGGCGCGCAACTGCACGCCGCGGTCACTGACCCTGACGGCGATATCCGGCGCATCGAAATGCCCCAGTCGGTCAAGATGGAACCGGTACTTGCCTTTATACACCTTGGTGGTTGCCAGCACGCCGTCAACCGTGCCCGCCACACTCAGGTGCACCAGCTCGACCGGTGTGCCGTTCGGCACCTTCGATAGTCCGCTCACCGCGGCACTCGATGACGGCAGGAGAAAATCGCCGAGCGATACCAGCAGGCCCGGCAACTCGCGTGCCGCGATCTGCCCGTCCGGGGCCAGCACCTTGCCGCTGATCTTCCCGCCGATACCCCCGCCCGTGGGCGTGAAGGCGATCTCGGCCAGCAGGCTGTACTTAGGACTGTAGGTGACCGCACC
The DNA here is from genome assembly GCA_041552135.1 of Gammaproteobacteria bacterium. Taxonomy (GTDB): domain Bacteria; phylum Pseudomonadota; class Gammaproteobacteria; order UBA9214; family UBA9214; genus SZUA-186. Next base: position 779 of record JBFELL010000110.1, on the reverse strand, counting down.
GTCTGACGCCTTGGCGGCAAGCTCGAGTTTCAGGGTGACCGTGGTGCGGTCCAGGGAGAGTCTGGCAATGAACTTGTTGACACGTGACTCGGTGATGACCAGCGTATCCGGCGCCAGGCCGCACAGCTGGTTGGTTGCCTCACCGACTTGTTCAATCAGCGCGTTGTAGCTGGGGTCATCGAATACCAGGTTAAAGACATAACCCTGTTTTTTCCGTTTCTTCTTCTTGAACAGCTTCAGCGTGTAGTCACCGGCCCAGCCTGCCTCCGTGGTCGAGAGTGACCACGCACCCAGTGTGCCGATCGAAAAATCTGTCACAGCACGGCTTTCAAGCCCGGTCTCGCAGCCCCGGATGGTGATCTTCTCCTGGAGTGTTCCGCTACCCGTGCCATCCAGCGCGCCTGCCGTGCCCGAAAACAACGCGCAGGCGAAGAGACAAAGCACTGTAAATATCCTGCCTCTCATGACTGCACTCCGTGTCTATTGCAATGTGTGTCCCTCTATGAAAAAGCATATATATATTAATTCCTTACTGCCTTGATGATGATCAATCCAGCTCAATATAAGGAGAAAACCCGCTAGTACCGCGGCCTTCGAGCCACCATTTGCCTTGAGGCAGAATGACCGGAAGTGGTTATTCAGAGACCTTCAGCTGAAACTATCAGCGCATAAGTCGGATGCCCCGGGTTTGTCGTAATGCTGTCTTGCGCCCCCATGAACCCGGGAATTCAGGTGTTCCAAAAGTATAGAGATAACGACTGTGAATATATCGGCAATTT
>JBFELL010000109.1:0-9562 GCA_041552135.1 Gammaproteobacteria bacterium | reverse complement strand
CCGTCCATGACGAATATGCCCTTGCTCCTGAAGCCGCACTTGTCGAGCAGTGCCTGGATGCGGGCCTTGAGTGTCTCGTTTTCCAGCGGCGAGAACCTGTTGAACAGGGGGGCGATGACGGCGGGGTAGGCCCAGAACATGATCAGCGAGAACGACATCCAGGCAATCCAGACATACAGCCACCAGAGGCCGCCGGAGGATTCCATGATCCACAGTGCGAGCATGATCATCGGCGTGCCGATGACCAGCGCCAGCAGCACCTGCTTGATGAGATCGCTGATGAAAGTGCCTGGCGTGGTGCGGTTGAAGCCGAAGCGTTCCTCGATGACGAATGTGTGGTAGAGGCTGAAGGGCAGGTCCAGCAGTGACATGATGAACATGGCGCTGAGCATGATGCCGGTACCGGTATACAGCGAGCCCAGCCCGAGAGCGCGCCAGGTGTGGTCCAGCAACTCCAGTCCGCCGCCGATCGTCCAGACCAGCAGCAGCAGGCTGCCGTAGACGAGCTCCAGCATGCCAAGGCGCGTCCTGGTAACGGTGTAGTCGGCGGCCTTGTGATGGTCGTTGAGCGGGATGCGTTCGGCGAAGGCGTCCGGCACCTGATCGCGGTGGGAGCGCACGTGCGTGCGGTGGCGGTTTGCCAGCCAGAGCTGGAGCAGGGCGGAGGTGGCTAGTGCGGCGATAAACAGATAGGTAAATGCATTCATCTCGTCAGTGGTGTTCCCGGAAATTTCGTTGTGCAAGAGTAGCCTTTGATACAATGCGAGACAACCACACGTTCAGGAAGGAAGCTGATACCAATGACCCGGGATGCCAATAACCTTGTCTGGATCGATCTGGAGATGACCGGTCTCGATACCATGAAGGACGCCATCATCGAAATTGCCACCATCGTGACAGACAGCAGGCTGAACATCCTTGCCGAAGGGCCGGTGCTGGCAATTCATCAGCCCGATGCGGCGCTGGACGGCATGGATGCGTGGAACACCCGGCAGCACGGCAACTCGGGGCTCACCGGGCGGGTCAGGAAAAGCAGCATTACCGAGCGCCAGGCGGAACTGCAGACGCTGGAGTTCCTGTCCGCGCATGTCCCGTCCGGCAAGTCGCCCATGTGCGGCAACAGCATTTGCCAGGACCGGCGTTTCCTTGCGCGCTGTATGCCCGAACTCGAGAGCTTTTTTCATTACCGCAACCTCGACGTCAGTGCGGTGAAGGAGCTGGCCATGCGCTGGGCACCCGAGGTGGTGAAGGGCTTCACCAAGAGCGGCACGCACCTTGCGCTGGATGATACCCGTGACTCGATACGGGAGCTGGTGCACTACCGCGAGCACTTCTTCAAGCTCTGAGGCGTCGTCAAGGTGTGGCAGGACGCGCGTTTATCCGGGTGCCTGCCCTGTCTGTGCGGTGTGCGAGTCGACCTTCTACGCTGGCTGTCATCCCTGTCTGGTTGTAAGAATTTCAAGAAACCTGTCTTGAATAATTTACAAAAATCAGTTGTGCGATAGCGATCCGGAATCGCTAACTAACTGTAAAATAATCATATAAATTCAGACGGCATGTTCCTTGCGTCATAATATTGGCGCGAAACGTAATGGCGATAATCGCACGGCTTTCTGCTGCCCCGGGGCATCGCGGGCACAGCAGCAAAGGTCATGCGATATGCAACCTGCATAGAATAAACAATCAGGAGAAACCCATGATCACAAACCGAGTTACCGTCCTGGCGGTCTGCCTGGCCCTTGGGCTGGGTGCAGCATCCGATGATGCGATGGCCAAGAAGAAAAATAAAAAAAACAGAGCCGTTGCCGCAGAAGTCCTCCCTGAATACGATCATCCCTCCGGCAAAGGCTACCCGAACGGGCGACCCTGGCAGGCCACTGAGTACGACTTCGAGGTGGTGAAACACAAGCTCGATGTGCTCGACTACAAGGTCGATGATGTCAAGATCGATACCGAGACCATCATCACCAAGGTCGACGAAATCAAGGGCGATACCGGAGAGATCATCGACCAGCTGGGGGATATCGAGACGGACATCGAAGGGCTCTCGGAAGAGATCGCCGACATCAAGGAAGGGGTGGGTGAAATCCTCGAGGAGGTTGATGGCCTTGATGATGATGTCTCCATGCTGAAAAACACCCTGTCCGTCGATGTCAGTGTCGGTCCGGCAACGGATGATGGCATCACGCTGTATGTGCAGGTCGCGCAGAACGGTGTGGGTGTCACCAAGCTGGCTGCGGACGCCTTTGAATATGGCAACTCGTTTCCGGCTGGCGGCGCGAAATACTGCGGTGCTGACTGCTTCGCCGAGGGCATCGGCGGTGTCTACATGATCGAGTTGCTGGTCGATTCGGAGCCCGGCTCCTACGCGGGCGCACTTGGCGTCTCCATGGAAGTGGTCGATGACGACGATGACGATGATGATGGCGATGATCCGGAAATTGCCAGCGGCACGGCACTGGTCACCTTCGAGGTCGAAGAGGCTCCTTAACCGATCTAGCCGGCGAGGCAGGTCCGGATGGCACACCGGCCGGTTCCTGCATCAGTCAGGACAGCAACGGCAGCTTCGGCTGCCGTTGTTTTTTTACTCGACGGGCAGTTCCGGATTGTTGCCCCAGTCCGACCAGGAACCGTGGTAGCCCCGGACTCTCGGAAAGCGCAGGTGCCTGAGCACGATGTAGGTATGTGCCGAACGGTGGTGGGTCTGGCAATAGGTGATAATTTCCCTGTCGGGGGTAATGCCGATGTCCGCAAGCATGGCCTGCAACTCTGCGTCCGGTCTGAAGCGCAGGTTGTGCTGCTGGTCCATGGCACGGGTCCAGTCCATGTTGACAGCGCCGGGTATGTGCCCGCCGCGGGTGGCGAACTTCTTCATGCCGCTGTATTCCTCCGGGCTGCGGACATCCAGCAATGCGACATCCGCGTCATTCAGGTGTTGCATGATGTACCGGCTGTCGGCACAGGGGGCATCGTTGTGCTCGACGACGTAATCCGCGCTGACCGGCGTCACCGGCGTGTTGTCGTGTGGATGCCCCTCGTTGGCCCAGGCGTGCAGGCCGCCGTTGAGCAGTGACATGCGCCGGTGACCGGCGCATTCCAGGGTCCAGAGCAAACGCGCCGCCTTGCCGCCGCCCTCGTCGTCATAGGCGACGACATGGGTGTCGCGGCTGATGCCTGTCGCCGAGAACACCTTGTGCAGGGTGCCGTCCTCAGGCAGCAGCCCCATCACCGGCCGGTTCGTGGCAACAATCCGGCCGTAATCGAGGAACACGGCGCCGGGGACGTGCAGCTGTCGATAGGTGTCGGCCTTGCTCAGGTCGACCACGAGGATGTCGTCATCGTCCAGATGGTGTTCCAGCGTTTCCGGTTCGATCAGCAGGGGTAGCAGGTTCATGATTCAGCTTGCCTCGGGTATCAGGGGTTCCAGTAATTCTATCCAGTGTCGCACGGGGACCTTCGCGTGGCCGTTCATGTGCATCAGGCAACCGATGTTCGCCGTGGCGATCGTGGCGGGTTCGCCTGCCTGCAGCGCGGCCAGTTTGTTGCTGCGCAATTTGCCCGAGAGCTCCGGTTGCAGGATGGAGTAGGTGCCCGCCGAACCGCAGCACAGGTGGCCATCGGCGACCGGCGCCAGCGCATAGCCGGCCTGTGCGAGCAGCCCTTCGACCACGCCGGTGATGTGCTGGGCGTGCTGCAGCGTGCAGGGCGAGTGGAAGGCGATGGCCTGTCCGCCGGCGGTGCGTGCCAGGCAGTGCTCCAGCGGTTCGGCGGCGATGACCTCGCTGATGTCCCGCGCCAGCTCGCTGACGCGTGCCGCCTTGCCGGCATAGCGCGGGTCATCGGCAAGTGCGTGGCCATAGTCCTTGACCATGGGGGCACAGCCGCTGGCGGTTACCACGATGGCCTCGACACCGTTCTCGATGTCCGACCACCAGGCATCGATGTTTCTGCGCATGAAGTCCCGTGCCTCGGCAGTCGCGCCAAGGTGGAAGCTGACCGCGCCGCAGCAGCCGCTGCGGCCGGCGATGACGGTGCTGATGCCCAGGGCATCCAGCACCCGGCGGGTGGCGACGTTGATGCTCGGTGCCAGTGCCGGTTGCACGCAGCCGTCGAGCAGCAGCATCTGCCGCGCGTGCGTCTGCAGCTGCGCGTGCGCCCTGCGCTTGCCCCGTACCGGGATGCCCTGGCGGATGGCTGCCGGCAGCAGTGGCCGCAACAGCTGGCCAATGCGCAGTGCCGGGGTAAACAGCAAGCGGCTGGTGAGGGCCTGGCGCAGCAACCAGCGCTGCAGTCGGCGCAGTGCGGGGCGCGGTACGCGCTGCTCGAGCAGTTCGCGGCCGATATCCAGCAGCAGGTGGTATTGCACACCCGACGGGCAGGTGCTTTCGCACGCGCGGCAGCTGAGGCAGCGATCGAGGTGTTGCTGCGTGACCTCTGCCGGTGTGTTGCCCTCGAGCATTTGCTTGATGAGATAGATGCGCCCGCGCGGCCCGTCCAGCTCATCGCCGGTCAGCTGGTAGGTCGGGCAGGTGGCATTGCAGAAACCGCAATGCACGCAGTTGCGCAGGACTTCGTTGGCAACCCGGCCGTCGGCTGTCTGCAGGAACTCGCGGGTAAGGGAGGTCTGCATGATGATTACAGTCCGCTGTACAGGCGGCCGGGGTTGAGGATGCCGGCCGGGTCGAAGCTCGCCTTCAGTCGCTGCTGCAGCGCCAGCATGCTGTGCGACAGCGGGTGGAATACGTCGTCGCGGTCGTCGCCGCGGAATCGCGTGGCGTGGCCGCCGGCGGCGGCCGCGGCCTCGCGCACAGCCCCGGCAGGCTGCTCGGTACGGATCCAGCGCTATGCGCCGCCCCAGTCAATCAGGGTATCGCCGTCAAGCGGCAGCGGGGCACTGGCCGGTGGCACGCAGATCCGCCACAGGGGCGTCTCACCGGCAAAGAAGGGCAGGGTCTGTTCGCGCAGCCCCTGCCAGAAGGTCGCGCCGTCCTCCAGTATGTCGCCGCCCAGCGTGCCGGCTGCCGCGCTCACGCCCTGTTCGAATCCGGACAGCCGGACGTAGAGGTGGCCGTCGCAGTGGCAGGCCGCGGACAGCGGCAGGGGCTGTCCCGCCCAGCGGTTGAACAGGGCAATGGCCCCGGCCCCGGTCGCCCGGCGGCACAGCGTCAGTTCGTGTTCCGCGCGTGGCAGTACCTTGAGGTTGATCTCCAGCAGCAGGGCAAGGGTGCCGAGCGAGCCTGTCAGGGTGCGCGAGAGGTCATAACCGGCAACGTTTTTCATGACCTGACCACCGAAGCGCAGCAGCTCGCCGCGGCCGTTGAGGCAGGTGATGCCGAGGACAAAATCGCGTGCCGCGCCGGTAAAGGGCCGGCGCGGGCCGGACAGCCCGCAGGCAATGGTGCCGCCCAGCGTGGCAGGGGTGCCGAAATGCGGTGGCTCGAACGCTAGCATCTGGTTCTCGACCGCCAGGCTCGCTTCCAGCTCCGAGAGCCGCGTGCCGGCACGGGCCGACACCACCAGTTCCGGTGGCGAATAGTCGATGATGCCGCTGTGGGCGCTGACATCCAGCGGCTGGCCGTCGACCGGGCGGCCATAGAACGACTTGCTGCCACCGCCGCGGATGACCACCGGGCTGGCCGTCTGCGTGGCCTGTGCCAGTGCGTCTCTGTAGGCGTCGACGGCTGCATTCATGTCGGGATCCGCCGCTGCGGCTCAGAAACGCTCGAGTTCGGGATGCGGCAACCGGCCATGATGCACATGCATGGCGCCGAACTCCGCACAACGGTGCAGGGTGGGGATCGCCTTGCCGGGGTTCAGCAGCTCCCGCGGGTCGAAGGCGTGCTTGACGGCGTGAAACTGGGTCAGTTCGCCACTGTTGAACTGCACGCACATCTGGTTGATCTTCTCCAGTCCGACACCGTGTTCGCCGGTGATCGTGCCGCCCACGGCCACACACAGCTCGAGGATCCTGCCGCCGAGTTCCTCGGTGCGTTCCAGTTCACCCGGGGTGTTGGCGTCATACAGGATCAGCGGGTGCAGGTTGCCGTCGCCGGCGTGGAATACATTGCAGATCGGCAGTGCGTATTCTTCGGAGAGCTCGGCGATGCCGTTCAGTACCAGCGCCAGGTGTTTGCGCGGTATGGTGCCGTCCATGCAGTAGTAGTCCGGCGACAGCCGGCCCATGGCAGGGAAGGCCGCCTTGCGTCCGGCCCAGAAACGCTGGCGTTCGGCGTCATTGTGCGACACCTTGATAGCGGTGGCGCCGGCATCCCGGAACACCGCATTGACCCGACCCGCCTGCGCTTCAACGTCGGCCGTCGAACCGTCAACCTCGCACAGTAAAATGGCGGCGGCATCGCGAGGGTAGCCTGCCTGCACAAATTGCTCAACGGCCTGGATGGCGGGGTTGTCCAGCAGCTCCAGGCCTGCCGGGATAATGCCGCTGGCGATGACGGCGGTCACGGCCGCGCCGGCTGCCTCGACGGAGTTGAATGCGGCCAGTATCACCTGGGCGTCCTCCGGTGTCGGCAGCAGCTTGACGGTGACCTCGGTAATAATGCCAAGCAGTCCTTCCGAACCGGTCATGAGGGCAAGCAGGTCATAACCCGGGCTGTCCAGCGCCTGGCTGCCGATCGTCAGCTGCTCACCGTCGATGGTCAGCACCTCGAGTTGCAGTATGTTGTGCACGGTCAGACCGTATTTCAGGCAATGCACGCCGCCGGCATTTTCCGCGACATTGCCGCCGATCGAGCAGGCAAGCTGCGAGGAGGGGTCCGGCGCGTAGTACAGGCCATGCGGTGCAGCGGCCCTTGATATCGACAGGTTGGTGACCCCGGGCTGCACCCGTGCAGTGCGGTTTTGCACGTCGATGTCAAGGATCCGGTTGAAGCGTGCCATGCTGAGCAGAACGCCGTTCGAGACCGGCAGTGCGCCGCCGGACAGGCCCGTGCCCGAACCGCGTGCCACGACCGGTACCTGGTTCGCAGCGCACAGCCGCAGGGTGTCCTGCACCTGATCAATATTTTCCGGAATGACAACCGCCAGCGGCAGGTTGCGGTAGGCCGACAGGCCGTCGCATTCATACGGCCGCAATTCCTCGTCGGAAGACAGTACGCACTGCGACGGCAACAGCCTGTTCAGCTGCTCAATGATGCGGGCTTCGGTCATGGAGATAGTGTGTGCTCGTGAAAACCGTGTGTCTGCGTACGGTACAGGCTGTTGGGCCGGCTGATCAAGATCGTGCGGTTTGCGCCGATATTTGTCCTAATACTACAAACCGCCATGCATGTACACCGACAGTTCTCCTGTGCGTCATGCTATGATCCCTTGATGAAATGTGCCCTGCGACAAGTTGACGTGTACGCCATACCATCGCGCGATTTCGCCGGTCTCATGGCGCTGTACGAGGGCAACTACATCCGGCTGCGCAATCTGGTCCCCGATCCGGGTGCCATTCCCGATACGGTCATTTCCAACGCCCCCGGGGCACTTGAACTGCATCTGCGCATTCTCGAGCGCTGCAAGTTCACCACCACGATGAATCTCACCTACCATTTCCACGACAATGACGGCATGTTTCCGGCGCCGGACATGCGGGTGCGCATCTACCATGATGCCCGGGTCGGTGAAGTCATTGCCTGCGGCCGGCGCCGCGGTCTGCGCCATGCCGAATACAACCGCATGCACAACCGCTACTCGATCGACGAGAAATGGCGCATGAACCGGTTTTTGCAGAAATGGCTGGGTTACTGCCTGATCCAGGGGCACCGTTTCCATCCCGACAGCAAGTCCGTGCAGGTCGCGAGATCCGCGCAAGTCATCGAAAGATCCCTGCTTGCCACAGAATCCTGACCTTTCCTGAGGTCTTGTTTCCGCCAGTTGCACCCTGAGGCTTGATAGTCGTTCGGGATTGCCTCATACTATTCCTGAGTATTTCACTAGGTTATTATTTTCGGCTGTCCGCAAGTCAGGCTTCGGGACACCAACTCGGGTTATATATCATGCGCTTATCAACGAAGGGCCGTTATGCTGTCACGGCCATGCTGGATCTGGCCATACACCATGCCGAAGGGCCGGTGACCCTGGCCGGTATCTCCGAAAATCAGGGCATCTCGCTGTCCTACCTCGAGCAGCTGTTTGCCCGGCTGAAGAAGCACGGGCTCGTCGAGGGCCTGCGTGGTCCGGGCGGCGGCTACCGCCTGTCCCGCAAGCCGGAGGACATCTCCGTTGCCGAGGTCATCACCGCCATCGGCGAGGGCATTGACGCCACCCAGTGCGCCGGCAGCGAGAATTGCCAGGACGGGGAACGCTGCCTGACGCACGAACTCTGGACGAAACTCGGCAACGAGATCTATGATTTTCTCAATGGCATCACGCTGGCGGGCTTTATCCAGCGCGATGCGGTGCACGAGGTGATTCGACGCCAGCAGGGCGAGGTGAGTCTGTCCACCCTGCGCGTCAGGGAAACAGTGGCGTAACCGCACTGGCTACAACCGACTGACAGGATCTGAAGCATGAACATCAGCATACCCATCTACATGGACTATTCCGCCACCACTCCCGTGGATGAGCGGGTTGCAGAGAAAATGTGTACCTACCTCACCCGCCAGGGCAAGTTCGGCAACCCCGCCTCCCGCTCCCACAAGTTCGGCTGGGAGGCCGACAATGCCGTCACGCAGGCGCGTAACGACATCGCGGCGCTGATCAATGCGGATCCGAGGGAGATCGTCTGGACCTCGGGTGCGACCGAGTCGAACAACCTCGCCATCAAGGGTATCGCCCATTTCTACCGCAAGCAGGGCAAGCACATCGTCACCCTGAAGACCGAGCACAAGGCCGTGCTCGACTGCTACCGCCAGCTGGAGCGCGAGGGTTACGAGGCCACCTACCTGGACCCGGAGCCGAACGGCCTGGTGGACCCCGGCAAGCTCGAGGCGGCCCTGCGCGATGACACCATCCTGGTGTCCATCATGCATGTCAACAACGAGATCGGCGTGATCCAGGACATCGCGGCCATTGGCGAACTGTGCCGGTCGCGCAAGATATTCTTCCATGTCGACGCCGCCCAGAGCGCCGGCAAGCTGCCGATCAACCTGCAGGAACTCAAGGTCGACCTGATGTCGTTCTCGGCACACAAGATCTACGGCCCCAAGGGCATCGGCGCGCTGTATGTGCGCCGCAAGCCGCGCGTGCGCCTCGAGGCGCAGATGCATGGCGGCGGCCACGAGCGGGGCATGCGCTCGGGCACCCTGGCAACGCACCAGATTGTCGGCATGGGCGAGGCCTTTCGCATCGCCAGGGAAGAGATGGCGGTGGAAGAGGTGCGCATCCGCCGGCTGCGCGACCGCCTCTGGGAAGGTCTCAATGGCATGGAGGAGGTCTACCTGAACGGTGATTACGACCGGCGCGTCCCGGGCAACCTGAATGTCAGCTTCAACTATGTCGAGGGCGAAAGTCTTATCATGGCGCTGAACGACATGGCGGTGTCATCGGGCTCCGCCTGTACCAGCGCCAGCCTGGAGCCGTCCTACGTACTGCGGGCCCTTGGCCGGAACGATGAACT
>JBFELL010000108.1:0-9629 GCA_041552135.1 Gammaproteobacteria bacterium | reverse complement strand
TCTCCCTGAGGGAGAGGGGGTTAGTCGGCCGAATGGCCGATCAATCCGGCTTTCAGCCGTAACCCGAAGCCACCGGCTTTAGCCGGTGGAGTGTTCACACATCATTATCCACATTGAGGTAGTTTGCCGGATCAGTGAAGTCAAAGGTTTCACGGTCACCGCCAAGGGTAAATATGGACGGCCGCTGTCCACGCCGGACACCCTTCGTCACCAGGGCATCGAAGTCGTATTTGATCTCCTCCGGAGTCGCGGCATTCCAGGGAGAGTCACTGACTTGCCTCCAGTCGGCGCCATCCTTGCTGACCCGTACGTTCACCGGATTGGCCGCCTTGAACGGATCACCGGGATCACCTGCGAGACCGCCGAAGAGAATGAAATGGTCCAGCAATACGAGGGCCTGATCCCCGGGGTGCGGGGTGCCCCTTCTGCCGAGGCTGTCACCCGTTCCCGGTTGGCAGCGTCCCGGGTGCGCCAGACGTCACTGAAGTAAGGCGGACAGCGCGTTGAGTCTGGCAAACAGGCAAATCCATCCTCTACACCCGGCAGGCAGATTCACGGATCGTTTAATGGGGGATTAGCGAGGCCCTGTTGACCGGGCAGGTGCAGATAAGCAGATTCTGATAATTTTTCCTGAACGCGCATGCTCTGTCGTCTCTGCAGATGAGCAGCGGCACATCCCTGTCTTCGTATGGCTCCACCTTGCATACGCCTTTTCCAGACAAGCAGGCGTAATTGTTGTCGCACGGTGTGTTAGTGAGGATTTCAGGTTCAACATTCATGCTTCGTGTCAAAGCCATGGTCGCACCCCCTTTCCCGTTGCAGTTACCGTCCGAAAATACCTGAAATGTGAAACTCCATCTATTAAATAATCTTGCGGATAAACTGATTCCAGTTCGCAACGAATAACCGCGAACCGGTTATTCGTTGATTTGCCTTCTTATTTGCACCTTTTGCTGATTGCAAATATTTATGCTGCATTATTATTTTCTATAAGCAACCGGCCATCATTGGCCGCTAGGACCGCCGGTATCGACACATTGGTTCAGCATGTGGTGGTGTGTGGATGATTGCCGTTTTTCGCAAGGATAACGGTTTGGCACTGCAGGCAGGGCTAGGGTGCGCCAGCTCCGTGCCTGACAAACGGCGGTTCGGCACGCTGCGCTTTGCCCGTCCTGCATGAATAATCCGTGCGGTTTTATGGCCTGTATTTGCGCTACACCACCAGTACCAGTTTGCCGACGGTCTGGCCGGATTCCAGGTCGCGGTGGGCGTCTGCGACCCGATCGAACGGATAGGGGGTCACTGGCGGGGGCCGCAGCTTGCCTTCATCCAGCCAGGTCAGCAGTTGCCGCAGGCCCTGCTGCATGATTTCCGTCCTGTCGAACAGGAAACTGAGGTTGAACCCCAGCACGCTGCGGTTGCGGGTCGTCAGGCTGAACGGGCTGAAGCGTGGCGTGCGCCAGTAATCCCAGGCAAGCCGCAGTTTGTGCGGGATGCCGCCGCGCCGTGGCAGCATGCTGTGAAAGCCGTACACCACCAGCTTGCCGACCGGCGCAAGGTGGTTATAACTCTGTTTCAGTGTCGCTACGCCATTGGCATCGAGCACAACATCGTAACCACCGGGTGACAGGCGCTCGGCTTCCTGCCACAGCGGCTGTGTCGACTTGTCGATAACGGCATCGGCACCCAGCGCCTGCACGGCACCGACCTTGTGGCTGGCGCCAACCACGCCCACTACCCGGCAGCCGGCAAGCTTGCCGAGCTGTACCAGCATGCTGCCGACGCCGCCGGCGGCGGAATGTACCAGCAGGGTATTGCCTGCACGGGGGTGGGCCAGTTCGAACAGGGCGAACCAGGCGGTCAGCGAGACCCCGGGGAAAGCCGCGCCCTGTTCCATGTCGAGGGTGTCGGGCAGCGGCACCACCTGATGGCGTTTTACCACCAGCCGGGTGGCGTAGGCATCGAAGCGGGTGACGGCAATGACACGGGACCCGTCGGCCAGGCCATGGATGGCACTGCCGGTGCCGATGACGCGACCGGCGACTTCAAAGCCCGGTGTGATGGGGTAGCCAACATAATGTCTGGCGGAGGTATACAGGCCCATGCGGGTCACGCAGTCGGCGTAGTTCACACCGATGGCGGCCACTTCGATCAGGACCTCGTCAGGCCCCGGTACGGGGTCCGGGTGTTCCTCGATGACCAGCCGGTCATAGCCGCCGGGTTTGTGAATGACGATCTTTTTCACGGGGGCAGGCGCTTGCCGGCGGACCGTTCAGGTCAGCTTTCGTCGTTGTCGCTGTTCTTGCCGGGGACGTCGAGTGAGACAAGCACCGGGGACTGCGGCTCGTCCTTGAAGCGCGGGCGCAGGTTTCGAGGACGTCCTGCCGCCTCGGCAAGCTCGTGCTCGCGTGCCGTGATCAGCGCAAGGCAGTCACGCATGCCCTTGATGGTGTCATCGGAGAGCGGGTGACGGAAACCGGGCCTGGCATAGGTGTCCTTGGCGACATCGGTGAGGACGCGTTTCATAACGCGCAAGATGCGTTCTTCCTGGGAGAGTTCCTGTTCTGACATGATCTGGCCTGCGTCGTATGAGGTGGCTGCGCCGCGTATTGTCGCACAATCTTCCGGGCCCGGGTTAGGCCGCCACGTCAGTTTGCCGGGGCTACCCGGTCATGGTCTGCGTCAATCGTTGACATACATGTAGTTCCAGCCGCAGTGACTGAATGCGGCGAGCGATGCCAGCAGGGCATCGACCGGCACGGCCTCGGACGGGTGGATGCCCCAGACCTCGATGAAGGTGCGGGCGAAGCCGCCGTGGCGGCGAAAATCGAGGTTGTGGATGTGGCCGGCGTGGCCGCAGTGTTCACATCGCCACTCGTCGGCGGCCGGTGTCTGGCACCAGGCATCAAGTGCCTGCTGCCATCCCCTGACGGGTTTGCGGCAGGACGGGCAGCGCGGTGGCGGAATCTTCCCGCCGGCCCTAAAGGCCGGACGGGTCTCTGATAGTGCAAGGCTGATGTGGCAGAACCCGCCCCGCTCGGCCGCTGCCTCGCGTTTGTCGGGATCGGCGGGCGGCTCGAATTCGATGGCGGGTGAACAGCCGAGAAAGGTGATCAGCTGCAGAAAATGTTCACCCGCGAGGTAGCGGATTTTCCCGCGCACCGGGAAGTTGCCGCCCACCAGGCCAATGTCCCGCAGGTGGTCAAGCAGTGCCGCCGGATCGACCGGGCCGAAACCGGGGCTGGCAGGGTAGAGCAGGAGTTTGTGGGCTGGCATGCGACGTCGTGGTGTGGGGGTTGGGGAAGGCGGCTGTTACTGCCGCTCGCGATCCACCATAATAAGGAACAACGGTACTGCCTGCCATATGAGGTCTGGAGCATGACGCCTGTTGAACCCTTCTCGATCCATGCCCTGGAACTCGGGCCCATGGAAAATTTCATTTACCTGATACATGACCACGCCACGGACCGTGCAGCCGTGGTGGATCCCGCGTGGGACGTGCCGGAGGTTCTCAGGCTGGCCGCGGACCGGGGCGTGCGCATCACGGACATCCTGCTGACGCACAGTCATCATGACCATATCAACGGTATCGAGGATGTCCTGCGGGCGCATGATGCGCAACTGCACCTGCTCAGGGCCGAGGCGAGGTTCTGGGGCAGCTATATCGACCTGCCGACCCTGCACCACGGTGGCGACACGATTGCACTCGGCGAAACGCCGATCCGGGTGCTGCACACACCGGGCCATACGCCGGGCTCCGCCTGCTACCATGTTGGCGACAACCTGATTACCGGCGACACGCTGTTCGTCTTTGGCTGCGGTCGCTGCGACCTGCGCGGCGGCGACCCCGAGCAGATGTTTGTCACGTTGCGCGACATGGCGGCGCGACTGCCGGGCGGGACCGTGATCCACCCCGGCCACAACTATGCGGAGAAGGCCGTGTCCACCATGGATGAGCAGGTGGACGGCAATCCCTTCATGCACTTCGATACGCCCGAGCGCTTTGTGCATTACCGCATGCACTACCATGACAGGCACCGCGTTTCACCCTACGGGCCGGTCTGCAGGGGCCACGAAATGAATGGTGCCTGAGACGGAAATATCGATGCTCACCCGACTGTTTCTCCCCCGACGCCCGGGAGTTGCCGAATCAATGTGTCCATCATCGCGCATGTGGCAGGATTTCAGGCCGACGCCCGTAAAGACCCCGGCCCGACCCGGTGCCGTGACCAGGCAGGCGACAGGCGTGGCGTCTGCTTTGCAGGCGGTGTTGCTGCTCGTGCTGTCGCTGGTGCTTTGCGCCTGCGCAACGACGTCCCTCTATCAGGACCCGCCGCGTGTCACGCTGACGAGCATCCAGCCGAAGGACATGACCCTGCTGGAACAGCGCTACAGTCTGCAGCTGCGCATTATGAACCCCAATGACGTGGCAATACCGGTTGAGGGCCTGAGTTATGCGCTGGAGATCAACGGTCGCGAGTTTGCCTATGGCGTGAGTAATGCCGCGGTCTCCATCCCGCCCTTTGGTGAGGCCCTGCTTGACGTCGAGGTGGTCAGCAACCTGCTGAACATCATGCAGCAGGTGCAGGAGATGCAGGGTGAGCAGCATGACAGCCTCCACTACCGGCTGTCGGGCAAGATCAGCCTCGATAACAGTCCGGCCCGGCTGCCCTTCGAGTACGAGGGCGAGCTGAAGTACCTGCCGGCCACGACTGCGACACCCGCGCCCTGAGGTCCCTGCCGTGGCCGACTTTCGTGCCTACCGGATCCACGAGCGCAAGGGCGGTGTGCAGGCGGGTTTCGAGCGGCTTACACTGGAGGATCTGACGCCCGGCGGGGTCGTGATCCGGGCGCAGTATTCCAGCATCAACTACAAGGACGCGCTGGCCGCAACCGGCCGGGGCAGGGTACTGCGCCGTTCTCCGCTGGTCGGCGGTATCGACGTCGCCGGCATCGTCGAGTCATCGACGGATGCACGCTTTGCCGCCGGCGCGCCCGTGCTGGTGACCGGCTGCGGCCTGGGCGAGGACCATGACGGCGGCTATGCCGGGCGGGTGCGCGTACCGGCCGACTGGGTGGTGCCGCTGCCGGACGGGCTGACGCCGTTCGAGGCCATGGCCATCGGCACGGCGGGTTTCACCGCGGCGCTGGCGCTGGACCGCATGGAGCAGAACGGGCAGCGGCCGGGGAACGGTCCGCTGCTGGTGAGCGGTGCGACCGGCGGGGTCGGCAGCCTTGCCATCGACCTGTTCAGTGCGCAGGGTTACGAGGTCGTGGCGTTGACCGGCAAGCCTGATGCGGAGGGCTATTTACGGGCGCTGGGCGCAACGGCCTTGCTGGACCGCCGGCAGCTCGATATGGGCACGCGGCCACTGGAAAAGGCGCAGTGGGGCGGGGCGGTCGACAACGCCGGCGGCGACACGCTGGCCTGGCTGACGCGCAGCGTCAGGCCCTGGGGCAGCATCGCCAGTATCGGCCTGGCCGGTGGCAGTGAACTGCATGCCACCGTGATGCCGTTCATCCTGCGCGGTGTCAGCATCCTCGGCATCACCTCGGCGAACTGCCCGATGGCGCGTCGCCGCCATGTCTGGCAGCGGCTGGCGACGGATCTGCGGCCACGGCACCTTGATGCCATCGTCGAGGCCACCATCGACCTTGATGAACTTCCCGCGGCCTTCGAGCGTATTCTGTCCGGCGGGCATTGCGGCAGAACGGTGGTGCGCACCGATGACGGGGTGTGATATCCGTGCAGGTCGGGCCGGGCCAGCAGTGTCCGGGGCGCTGACCCGTTGAAGGCCGATTTCCGTCATGCAACGGCGGTTACCGCGACCTTTGTCCTGTTGCTGTGGCTGCTCGAAGTGCTGGACCTGTCGTTCGGGCTGAACCTGTCCCGCCTCGGCGTGTATCCACGTGAGTTGCAGGGGCTGCCGGGCGTACTTGCCGCACCGCTGATCCACGGCGGCTGGCTGCACCTGATCTCCAACAGCTTCGCCCTGCTGGTCCTGGGGACGGTCCTGCTGTACGGCTATCCACGCTCGGCGCTGGCGTTGCTGGTGCTGGTGTGGCTGGGTTCGGGCATCGGGGTCTGGCTGTTCGCACGCGGCAGTTATCACTTTGGTGCGAGCGGGCTCACGCACGGCCTGATGTTTTTCATTTTCGTCAGCGGCATCCTGCGCCATGACCGGCTGTCCATTGCGCTGTCGATGATCGTCTTCTTTCTCTACGGGGGCATGGTGTGGACGGTCTTCCCGACCGGGCCGGGCGTCTCCTTCGAGAGCCACTTCTTTGGTGCGATCATGGGCGTGACAGGCGCCTTTGTGTTATTCGGGCGTGACCCGCTGCCGCCCGAAAAACACTATGACTGGGAGGATGACGACGAACCGGGCGACGGTGAACCCGGGGAGGGCGGGGACTGACCGGTGCATCGGCGGTCCTCCGGCTCAGCCTTCCAGGTCCTCGTAGACCGCGGGGGTGAAACGCGGCGAGCAGATCGCCAGGAACACGAGATCCTCGTTGCCGGTATTGCGGATCCGCTGCGGGCAACCCGGCGGGATGAGCACGACATCACCGGGGCGGACGGCTGCAGGCGGTTGTCCGTCGATGTCCACCCGGCCCCGGCCCGAGAGGATGGCGTGGCGTTCGCCGGTGCCGGTCAGCCGGTGCAGGCGGGTGGTCACGCCCGGCTCGACTCGGGCGCGTGCGATGGAAACAGCCGGGTCGTCCGCCTCCGGCAGCGCAGCGGCCTCGCCGGCATGCAGTCGCGGTTCGATGCCGGCCGCCTGCGGGCGGTGTGTTCATTGAATCACTCGACAATACCGCGCTGCCTGAGCAGCCGGACAAGCAGGTCGAGCCTGCTGGCCGGCAGCCGCAGGCCGTAACCCGCCTCCAGCCGGTGGCCGATATCCGCGGCGCTGTCCGGCGGCGGACTCATGCGCGCGACAAAACCGCTGAGGTCCTCGATGACGGCCCAGGGGTAGATCATCCAGCGCCATTTCACCACCTTGCGGGCAATGTAGTCCGGCTGGTACTTCGCCGTGGTCTTGTGCAGCAGGACGGCAGTGCGGATTTCCTTTGGCTGGAAGTCCTCGAGGTGGGCGATCGCGGCCTCGTAGGTGTCGCCGGTATCCGAGACATCATCGACAATCAGGATGCGCCGGCTGCGGATATCCGTGCAGATGGAATCTGTCACCCGGGCCTCGGGCCGCTTGCGGGCGCCGCTGGTGTAATGCACGACCCGGATGCTGGTCAGGGTATAGAGGTCGAGGAAATCGCACAGGATGCGGGCGGGTACATAGCCGCCGCGGGCGATGGCGACAATTACCTCGGGCCGGAAGCCCGATTCAAGGATTGCAAAAGAAAGGCGTTCCGCCAGGCGATAGACGGTGTTCCAGCTGATGAGTTCGCAGCGCATGCTGAACGGTACCGGGTGTTACGATGATACGGTGAGATTGGCAGTATCGCCGCGGGTTGGCAATACCGTCTTGCCTGTCGATGGCCGGCGCCTGTCTTTATGTCGCAACGGGGAGAACATTGATACCATGCAGCCCGATCACACCCTGCCTGACTACCTGCGCCCGGGGCTCGACATCGTTTCCATCGGGCTCAATCCGTCGCTACCGTCCGTGCGCGAGGGCTTCTATTTTGCCAATCCGCGCAACCGCTTCTGGCGCGCCCTGAATGCCAGTGGCCTGGTGCCGGTTGAGCTGGTGCCGGGTGTCGACGCCATGGAGATTCTCGTCAGTCAGTATGGCATCGGTTTCACCGACGTGGTCAAACGCCCTACGGCCGGGGGCGCTGAACTGCGTGCGGCCGATTACCGTATATGGGCGCCGGTCCTGAAGCGGCGGCTGCTCGACTGCGCGCCGTCCATTGCCTGGTTCCATGGCAAGCAGGCCTTCGGCAACTACCTGAAGCATGCCGAAGCCATGATGCCGGCCGTCGAGTGGGGCGAGCAGGACGACAGGATCGGCAACTGCCGGGTTTTTGTCACTCCCAATCCCAGTCCGGCCAACGCGGTCTTCTCGCTGGATGATCTGGTGGGCTGGTACCGGCAGCTGGCGGCCTGTCGTGACGGGGCTGCCTCGGCGGCGCGCAGCCCATGATCTATACTTTGTAATAGCGAAACTAGCTAGCGGAGGGTAAACCCATGGCAATTGCATCAACAGTGTCAAATTACCTGGCAGAACACGATGTGCCCTATGATGTACTGACACACCCGCATACCGCGACCAGTGGTGAAAGCGCGCAGGCATCGCATGTTCCGGGTAACCGGTTGGCCAAGTCGGTGGTCCTGGAAGACGAGCAGGGCTACGTGATGGTGGTGTTGCCGGCAAGCCGGCATGTTGACCTTGGTGAACTGCACCGGCAGCTGAATCGCGATCTGGGGCTGGCGACGGAGAGTGAACTCGGCACGCTGTTCTCGGATTGTGAAATCGGTGCCCTGCCGGCCATTGGCCCGGCCTATGGCATGGAGACATTTATCGATGAGGCCATCGCCGAGCAGCCGGACATCTATTTCGAGGCGGGCGACCACGAGCAGCTGATTCATGTCAGTGCCGAGGCCTTCGAGGCCCTGATGGGCGAACGCGTCCAGCACGGCCACTTCAGCCAGTAAGGCGGGTAATGCCCCGTCTATCCCCGGCAAAAGGGGAGGGTTGGTTTTTTTAATTCAGAAACAATCAGATACCCATCGCTGTCGTGCCCCAGCCGACCCCGCCCACAGCCGCCTCCGGGTGATGGCGGTGTACCCGGTTTTCAATATCGGCCACCCTGGCCACGGGGACATCGACCATCAGCAGGATCTCGCCATGGGAGAGGGCATCGCGGAATTCGTCCAGGTGGACATTCGGCAGGCGCGTAAACCGCAGTCCGGCCAGAAAACTGGCCAGCATCATGCCCAGCGGCAGCAGCAACCAGGCCGTCAGGCCGTTGATAATCCCGAGTGTCAGCAATGCGCCCAGGGCCAGTCCGAAGACCACCAGGTTGCCGTCCCAGAGGAGGGTTTCAATTCGATGCGCCAGATCGTGCCGCTGCGCGTCGGTCGCTTCCGGTAATCCCTCGAGTGAAACCTGCCGGCCCGCCAGGGCGTGAATGTCTTCCAGTTCGAGGCCGCTCCCGGCCAGTTCGTTCACCACGGACAGGGCATGGGCGCGGTCCGGTAGCAGGAAATACAGTCTTCTGTTCATGTGTTCGACCTCCTCAACCATATGAATAATGGGGTTAAAACGTGAGGTTTCGGTGTTACCTGTTATGTATAGCCGATTCTTCCGGGCCTGCCAGCGGCGCCAGACCGGCATTTGCTTGACGGTGGTGGTGATTTTGCCCGTCACAGGTAATTTCGCGGCTTGATGCTGTTGACAGCCAACAGTCGCTGCAACACAATAGCGGGCTTGCATTTTGGAGGGGTTCCCGAGTGGTCAAAGGGATCAGACTGTAAATCTGACGGCTCAGCCTTCGGTGGTTCAAATCCACCCCCCTCCACCATATATATATGGATCGCATATCAGGGATCGTCCGGTGTCGCGCGAGGCCCCACGGAGTTGAGGTGTTGAAACGCGGGTGTAGTTCAATGGTAGAACCTCAGCCTTCCAAGCTGATGATGTGGGTTCGATTCCCATCACCCGCTCCAG
>JBFELL010000107.1:0-9637 GCA_041552135.1 Gammaproteobacteria bacterium | reverse complement strand
GTTTATCGTCAACCGGCACCAGCCATATGGCAATGGCGGTAATGACCGCGACCAGTACCATCAGCGCCTTTGTTCGCCCGGGGGTCATGCCCCGGTGTTTGCCTGCGCCTTCATATTCTTTTTCCATGCAACACCTGTTTCCCGAGTTCGCTTCGCCCGGGCGGCATTATCTCGAAACTCCCGCCAGGTTAAAACCTCGCCGCCGGCATTCATTGAAAGCCCTTGTGAAACAAGGCGCCCGCTGCCCCGGGAGGTCCGTCCCACGGGCATCCGGCAGGTGACGGGCAAGCCGGATGCAGCGATAGTTCTCCGGCTGGCGCGATATTTACGACAGCAGCCAGGGACAGAGACTACCCGTCACGGCCGGCGTATGGAATGCGGCAGGACCGCAGCGGCCCTGTCCCGGGAATGACATGGGATATATGGCGTGTTTTGACCTGCATCCCGGCCAGGGATGCAGGTCCATATCAGCCTTGCTTACACCAGCGTTGCAGGAACGCTGTCGCGGAAGCCTTTGAGACTCCCGACAACGCCTGCATCAGCGTAAACGGGATATCTGCAATGCGATGCCTGTCCGCGATGTCATCCAGCATGCGCAGCCAGAGGTGCGTCGTCATCTGTGCATCGGCAAGTGCGCGGTGAAAGGTGCCACTGCTTGGCAGCGACTTGTACTCCACCAGGGTACCCAGCTTGTGACTCGGGGCCTCGGGGTAGATGCGCCGTGAAACGAGCATGGAGCAGGCGAATTCACCCGCATAACCGCGCCGGATCTGCCTCAGTTCGGCCTCGAGGAAACGCCGGTCAAACGCGGCGTTATGTGCAACCAGATCGAAATCCTCGATGAACTCGCTGAATTCCGTCATGACCTCCCGGCAGGGCGGGGCATCACGCAACATGGCATTGGCGATGCCGGTATAGTCCTCGATGAAGGGGCTTATCCGTCTGCCGGGATTCATCAGTTGCTGAAACCGGTCCGTGATGACGCCATTCTCGATGCGCACCGCACCGATCTCGATGGCCCGGTCTCCCCGGTCAGGGGACAGACCGGTGGTCTCGAAATCCAGCACGATTACCGTATCCGCCTTTCTATGGACACGTCTGTTCATGGATTCAGGTGGTTGCCCCTGCCAATTTTCTTGCTGTCGATGAATGCGTATAACCGGTCATTGAAGTGCGCTCCCCACATGTATGGCCTATATCCTGCGAGAACGCCTTGTTAATAGTCTGCCAATGCGAAACTCAACGCACAGGAGACACAGCCGTCGGGTTACGGTGCTATGCACCTAACCCGACCCACAATGGGCATTGCGTCATCAATCATCTGGCAAGACCGCAGGTCGGATCAGGCCGAAGGCCGTAATCCGACGGTGCCAACCGACCCGTTCAGCCCACCGACCCGCTCAGGTGCCGGTCCGGCCCACCACCTCGACGCCCTGGCTGTGCAGATAGTCATCGTAGCTGCCGCTGAAGTTGACCACACCGTCCGGCGTCAGCTCGATGATGCGCGTCGCCAGCGAGGCGACAAACTCGCGGTCGTGACTGACGAAGACCAGCGTACCCGGGAAGTTCTCCAGCGCGGTATTGAGCGACTCGATGGACTCCATGTCCAGGTGATTGGTCGGCTCGTCCATGACCAGGATGTTCGGTCGCTGCAGCATGAGCTTGCCGAACAGCATGCGCCCCTGCTCGCCACCGGAGAGCACATTGACCGGCTTGTTGATTTCGTCCTGCGAAAACAGCATCCGGCCAAGGGTGCCGCGGATCGCCTGCTCGTCGTCGCCGGGTTTGCGCCACTGGCTCATCCAGTCGAACAGCGGCATGTCGCTGTCGAAATCGGCGGCGTGATCCTGGGCGTAATAGCCGGTCTCGGCATTCTCGGACCATTTGACGCTGCCGCTGTCGGGCATCAGGTCGCCGACCAGGGTCCGCAGCAGCGTGCTCTTGCCGATGCCGTTCGGGCCGATCACGGCAACGCGCTCACCGACCTCGATCATCAGGTCGAGACCGCTGAACAGCGGCGTCCCGTCATAGCCCTTGCCCAGGCCCGCCACCTCCAGCGCCAGGCGGTAGAGCTTGCGGGTCTGGTCGAAGCGGATGAAGGGATTCACGCGGCTGGACGGCTTGATCTCGTCGAGTGTGATCTTCTCGATCTGCCTGGCACGCGAGGTCGCCTGCCGGGCCTTGGAGGCGTTCGCCGAGAAACGGCTGACGAAGGCCTGCAGATCGGCGATCTGCGCCTTCTTCCTGGCATTGTCGGCATACTGGCGTTCACGCGCCCGGGTCGAGGCGATCATGTAGTCGTCGTAATTGCCGGGATAGACGCGCAATTCGCCATAATCCAGATCGGCCATGTGCGTGCAGACACTGTTCAGAAAATGCCGGTCATGGGAGATGATGACCATGGTGCTGTTACGTGCATTGAGCACGCCTTCCAGCCAGCGGATGGTGTTGATGTCCAGGTTGTTGGTGGGCTCATCGAGCAGCAGGATGTCCGGATCGGCGAACAGCGCCTGTGCCAGCAGCACCCGCAGCTTCCAGCCGGGCGCCACGGCGCTCATGGGACCGGTGTGCTGCTCCAGCGGGATCTCCAGACCCGACAGCAGCTCGCCGGCGCGCACCTCGGCGGTATAACCATCCAGCTCGGCGAAACGCACCTCCAGGTCGGCGACCCGCATGCCATCCGCCTCGCTCATCTCGGGCAGCGCATAGATGCGGTCGCGCTCCTGTTTCACCTGCCAGAGCTCGGTGTGGCCCATAATGACCGTGTCCATCACGGTATGATCCTCGAAGGCGAACTGGTCCTGTCGCAGCTTGCCGACACGCTCGTTGTCCTCGACGCTGACATTGCCCGAGGTCGGTTCCAGGTCGCCGCCCAGGATCTTCATCAGGGTGGATTTGCCGCAGCCGTTGGCGCCGATCAGGCCGTAGCGATTGCCATTGCTGAATTTGACCGAGATATTCTCGAACAGCGGCCGGGGCCCGAACTGCATGGTGATATTGGCGGTAGTGATCAAGAGGTTTCTTCCATAATCAGGGGGTTAAACGAATGCGCGGGGCTGTAACCTGCGGACCGGGTGCCTGGCGAACCGTACCAGGACCGGACACGGCATGCGCGTACAGCAAGGGGGACGGATCGGGCGTGGCGCGCATTCTCGCATATTCGCCCCGGGCCTGCGAGCCGAACAGGTGATCCCGGTGGCGGTGACAGGCAGCCCAACAGCCCGGTACCGTGCAACCGATACCATGCGCGGAACACCCGGCAGCTTGGGCAAAGCGAAGCGTGCCAACAATCCATGCCGAAGGCCGTAATCCGGCAGCTTGATGCGGGCAATCGATCCCCGCACACTGTGTACCGGTCGTCGTCATCGAGGTCGCGCAGCACATGAACCTGTTCCATATCCTGGCGATCCCGATCGCCCTGTTCGCCCGGCTGGTGTCGGTGGGCATCCCGATTGGCATCATGCGGCGTTACCGCAGTTTCAGCCCGATGGTGGTCACGATCCTCACCTGGGGCGGCCTGCGCGGCGGGATCCCGGTGGCCCTGGCCCTGTCCCTTCCGACAGGCGAGGTACGTGATGCACTCGTGACCGTCACCTGTATCGTGGTCATATTCTCCATCGTGGCGCAGGGGCTCAGCATCGGCCCGCTGGTGAAACATGCCCGGTCCCGCCAGGAAGCCCGTCCGTGAACCGGGGAGCGAATACAGCCCCGGGCGCGGCAACCGGGCGATGCCCCGCCCAGCGGGCACGACCCGGAGAGCGCCGGGGACTGCCACGCGACGACACCTTGCCTGCCTCATGATCAGGGCCCTGCTGGCACTGCTCATTGTGTCATTGCTCGCCATCCTGCTGCTGGTGGCACTCGCCGGCATCGAATCTGCGCCCCTGGTCGAACCTGCAAAGCGGCTCAGCCACCAGGACATCGAACGAATCAAACAGCTGCTCAGGCAGCATGACCCGAGGCAACTGGAAAAACAGGAGCTACGCACCCTGTCGCTGACAGAACGCGATGTCAATCTGCTGCTTGAGTATGCCGCTCCCCATACCCCCGGCACCCATGGCCGGGTGGACCTGCAGCCTGATGGCATGCAGGCCAGGCTGACAGTGAAACTCCCTGACAACCCGCTGGGCGACTATCTGAACATCAGCGCCGAGGTAACGGATGCCGATGGCAGGATCCATATCGAGCGACTCGCGCTGGGCAGTCTGGCCGTACCTGGCTGGTTGCTTGAGCCGTTACTGCTGAAGGTTCACCGGGCCATGCTGGCGCGCTCCGATGAATACCGCACGGCAGCCGGGGCCATCAGCAGCTACCGTTTCCATGATGATCGCCTCGTGGTTGTCTATCAGCTGGATCCGCTGCTGGTCAAACAGCTGCGACAGCACGGCAAGGGGTTCCTGTTCCCGGAAGCGGACAGCCGCCGGATGCTCGCCTATCACGAGGAACTGGCGCACATCGCAGACCGGTCTTCATCACGCCGCGTTTCCCTGGCCGAGGTATTACCACCACTGTTTCAGCTTGCCGCCGCGCGTAGCGCCAGGCACGGCGAACCGCAGGCTGAAAACCGCGCCCTGTTGCTGACCCTGACCCTGCACGTCCTTGGCGTGAACATCAGCCGGTTTATTGATGTGCCCCATGAGGCGCATGGCAGAAGACTGTACCCTCGCGTGCTGGGGCGCCATGACCTGGCACAGCACTACCTGGTCTCCGCGGCATTGACGGTTTCCGCCGGCAGCGGCCTTGCCGGCGCAATGGGGCTATTCAAGGAACTCGACGACTCGCGCGGGGGTACCGGCTTCAGCTTTCCCGACCTGCTGGCCGACCGCGCCGGCATCCGCCTGGCCGAAATGGCAACGGGCACGGACCGGCAGGCCAGAGTGCTGCAACAGCGTATGAGCGGTTCACTGTCGGAATCCGATTTCATGCCTGCCATCGATGACCTTCCGGAGGGCATCATGGAACTGGAATTCAAACATCGCTACCGGGATCCTGACAGCGAAAACTACCGGATGGTCGAGGACGAAATCGAACGGCGCCTGTCCCGCTGCAGGGTCTACAATCCCCGGGAGCGCGACGTCTGATATGCCGGTCGTTGCATTCTTCTTCGCATGAAGAGCGGTTTTGGCGCATGATCTATGGCAAAACCCAATGCGATACTCCCCCTTTGCCTGCACGGCATCGAGGCGCCGGCCAGTCTGTCAGGGGAGTTTTCCTGTACTGACGGGGATGCAGCAGGCTTTTCGGCAGACCGGAGGCAGGAAACCATGAAATCGATCCATGCAGTCGCAGTCATGACAACATTCGCACTACTACCCCTGGGCACACCGGCGGTGGATCAGTCACCGGCAACGGGCGGTACGCCGGCACCGGAAACCGGCCTGCCAGCCGGTGTTATCGTCATGTGGAGTGGTCAACTCGATGCGATCCCTGACGGATGGGCGCTTTGCGACGGCCAGAACGGCACGCCTGACCTGAGCAACCGCTTTGTCCTCGGTGCAGACACCGCCGCATATCTGGGCAGCACCGGCGGCTCGCGCAGCCATCAGCACCGGCCCCGGGACCACAGCCACCAGATCGACCCGCCTGCCACGCGTCTGCGTCCGTTCTCCGGCTATTCCGGTTATGCTGGCACAGGCACACGCAGCCGTTACTACATGCTGCCCGGGCAAACATTCGACCTGCGACCCTTCAAATCAGGCCCGGCGGCTGTCATACAGGATTCCGTATCGAACCTGCCGCCCTATTACAAGATCGCCTTTATCATAAAGCTCTAGTCAGGCCATCCAGAAACCGCCGCCGTGCACGCTTGCACCCCCTCTGCACCGCAACCCGCAAGCCGGGCGAAACGCTGTAACCGGCGCCATGGTCATGCTGCAAACCAGGTTCTGTCAGTATCAGCACTGTCCCGGACAATGCCATCTCCCCTTCAGGACTGAAAGGAGAATAGGGGGGAAGGTGTCGGAGCAGATTTTTTTCCTGATGCAGGCAGTCAATGTGCTCCGGCACCCTTTCGACACGCCTTATGACACCCTGTCAAGGGCCTGGCTGACATCAGCGATGATGTCGTCAATATTCTCGATACCGACCGATATCCGAACAAGGTCAGGGCTGACGCCTGCGGCCGCCAGCTCATCAGCATTCAATTGCCTGTGAGTCGTTGAAGCCGGATGGCAGGCCAATGATTTTGCATCGCCGATATTCACCAGTCGCAGGATCATTTGCAGGGCATCAATGAATTCCCCCCCGGCATCGGAACCACCATGTATTCCAAAGCTCAATATACCCGAGGCCTTGCCTCCGGTAATCTTCTGACAGGTCCGGTAATGCGGGCTGTGCGGCAAGGCCGCATAATTGACCCAGTCCACTTTGGCGTGATCGTCCAGATAGACAGCCAGCTTTTCAGCATTTTCGCAGTGTCTTTCCATCCTGAGTCCCAGGGTTTCCAGTCCTTGCAGGATCAGGAAGGAATTATGTGGCGAGATTGCCGCACCGGTATTCCTGAGCGGAACAACGCGGCAACGCCCGATGTAGGCTGCCGGCCCGAGAGCCTCCGTGTAGATAACGCCGTGATACGAAGGATCAGGCTCATTGAGCATCGGGAATCTTGCTTTATTGGCTACCCAGTCGAACTTGCCGGAATCAATGATAATACCGCCGATAGACGTACCATGCCCGCCAATGTATTTCGTTAGTGAATGGATAACGATATCGGCGCCCAGCTCAAAAGGCCTGCAAAGGTAGGGGGTTGCCACTGTGTTATCCACCATCAGTGGCACACCCTGCTTGCGGGCCATCGCGGCCAGTCTCCCGATATCCACAACATTACCCGCAGGATTGCCAATGGATTCACAGAATATGGCACGCGTGTTCTCATCGATAGCCCTCTCGAATCCATCGAAATCGTCGGCAGAAACCATGCGGACCTCGATGCCCTGCCTCGGCAGGGTATGGGCAAAAAGATTGTATGTCCCGCCATATAACTGACTGGTGCTGACAATGTTGGAACCAACCTCGCAAATACACTGAACAGCATAGGTAATGGCCGCCATCCCGGAGGCGACTGCCAGTGCCCCTATGCCGCCTTCCATTGCCGCCAGTCGCTGCTCGAGCACATCCGTGGTCGGGTTCATTATCCGGGTATAAATATTCCCCTGGACTTTAAGATCGAAAAGGTCTGCACCATGCTGTGTGTCATCAAATGTATAGGAAGTTGTCTGATAGATGGGAACTGCTGCAGCCCTTGTAGTCGCCTCAGATTCATACCCATGATGTAACGCCAGAGATTCAAGTTTCATGACCAGTCCTTTTTGGATGATCCGGACCAGGCAGCAGGGAAGTGAACAGCCATGCAAGCCCCATACGTTCCCTGCCCTGCCTGCCAGACCTGTTGCCCTGAAATATACAGGAAGAATACGCCGGGTGTCGCCGACGGTAACCAAATTCAGGCGTATTATCAATCCGGCAGGATCCAGCCCGATGGTTACCCGCAAAACGCCACGGCTTGCAGGTCTGTTCGCCGGATGAACAACGCTATCGACATATCTGGCAGGAAGTGCCCCGGGAACACATCCGGGTCGATAGTCCGCGTCTGGCATGACAATAAAGCCACTTGCTCCGGGAACTTCCGACTTCGGGCAAACACATGCCACTCCGCACGACAACGCATTTGCAGTGCGCCTGCATGTCATTCCGCACGGCGCAGTTGCCAGCGATACGTCTTGTTACCTTGCTGGTTGAACGTTATTCTCTGACCGACATGCGCCAGGGACAGGATATACCCGTCTGTCATTCATCACTGCGTCTTGCGAGAGGATTCCGATGAGATTACCGTACCCCGGAAACAAACCATCTCGACTGCTCCACTCCCATCTCTTTCGGACGGGTCTCACAGCAGCGCTACTGTCGATTGCATTTTTTGCCTTCGCTGTGCAACCAGGCATCACTGCAGAATCCCCGGACTGGCTCCAGTTGTGCCTTGGCCTGTTCGGTGGACTGGCCCTCTTTCTCGGCGGACTGCAAATGTTGTCTGAAGGGATGAAAAAGGCCGCTGGCCAGACACTGGCGACGGTTCTGGCAAGGCTCACAACCAACCGCTTCAAGGGGGCGCTGACAGGCGCATTCGTTACGGGCGTGCTCAATTCCTCGACAGTAACCACATTACTGGTTGTGGGTTTCATCAGCGGCGGCATGATGACCCTTGCCCAGTCGGTCGGGGTGATCATGGGCGCCAACATCGGCAGCACTGTGACAGCACAGTTGCTGGCCTTCAACCTGTCGGCATATTCCCTCGGCCCGGTCGCCATTGGTTTTTTCATGCTGTTCACCGCCAGGCAGGAGAAGGTGAAATACTACGGCATGATGATCATGGGCATCGGCCTGGTGTTCTACGGCATGGGTCTGATGAGTGATGCGATGGTCCCCCTGCGCAGCTACGAGCCCTTCCTGGGAATTCTGGAAGGCATGGAACGCCCGCTGGCGGGCATTGTCGCCGGGGCCGTGTTCACTGCAATCGTGCAGTCCTCCGCGGCCACGGTCGGCATCGCGATCGCGATGGCGAGTGAGGGTTTACTGGCGCTGCCGGCGGGTATCGCACTGGCGCTCGGAGCCAACATCGGCACGGCCGTGACAACCGCGCTGATGGGTGTCCTCAGCGCCAAGTCCACGGAGGCCGTGCGCGCCTCTGTCGTGCATGTCGCTTTCAACATTGTGGGCACCCTGATATGGCTTCCGTTCATCTGGCTGCTGGTAGACATGGCCGTCTGGATATCCCCGTCCAGCACGGAGCTGGACGGAGTGGCCAGGGCAGCGTCGGATGTTCCGCGCCAGATCGCCAATGCCAATACGCTGTTCAATGTAATCAACACCCTGTTGTTTATCGGTTTCACCGGCTGGTTTGCCAAACTCGCCGAGCGTCTGGTAGCGGAGCGCCTTCCCCCGGCTGGCATTATTGTGGAACCCGAGTTTCTGGATGAAGCCGCGCTGGCCGCACCCCCCATAGCGCTGCAGCAGGTACGTCTGGAACTCGGGCGGGTTGGGGATATCACTATCGGCATGCTGCAAGATGTCGTGCCAGCCCTGAGAGACCGGGATGTAGCGCGACTCGAGGATATTGCCCGTCGAGATGATGAAGTCGACCTCCTGGAGGCGGAAATACTCAATTACCTGGGAAGGCTGCGCACGGGAACCCTGACAGAGCAGGAGAGCCATGAATTCCAGGGACTGATGACGGCTACAGATAATATGGAAAGCCTTGCAGACATTATCGAGACCGATATCGTTTCGCTCGCCCACAAGGCGGCCGACATAAAATCCGCGCCGGGAGACGAGACCCGAAGAATGTTGCGGGAGCTGCACGCTTCCGTGATCAAATCCGTGGAACTCGCCGTACAGGCAATCCGTGACAAAGACCAGCGGGCGGCCGAGTCGGTGTTATTGATGAAGGATACCCTGCGTGAACAGTCAGAGAAGCTGCTACAGCGCAAGGCGACCCGACTCACGGCAGACGACCCGGATTACCTCAATCTGGTGCGGCTGGAAATGTCGTTCGTTGATCAGATGCGGAGAATCTATACACTCTCGAAACGCATCGCCAAGGTCGTTCTGCCACCAGTGCTCGCTCAACGCGAACGAGATCATG
>JBFELL010000106.1:0-10102 GCA_041552135.1 Gammaproteobacteria bacterium | reverse complement strand
TCACCCCGGCGGGACTGGTCGATTGCCTGGTCACGGAGCGGGGCGTTGTCCGGCATCCGGATCGCACCGGGCTGGCGAGGTTGGTAGCCGCCAGCCAGGCGTAATAATGGCCCGAATCATCCCGCCAGGCGGGCCACAGGCCGCCTGAGAACTCCCGAAGGACGCGATTTTGCGGATGTAGTGGGGGAGGCGAGTGTGTTAGAATTGTTCGTCTTTGTTGTCGAAAGAGCCTCAGGCACTTTTACCCGGATTTTCTAACCCGTGACGTGATACGGACAGGTTGCTGCCCGCCGAATGAACGAGTTCGCCAAAGAAGTTCTGCCAGTCAATCTCGAAGACGAGATGAAACAGTCCTACCTGGATTACGCCATGAGCGTGATCGTGGGACGCGCCCTGCCGGACGTGCGCGACGGCCTCAAGCCGGTGCACCGCCGCGCGCTGTTCGCCATGAGCGAGCTGGGCAACGACTGGAACAAGCCCTACAAGAAGTCCGCCCGCATCGTCGGTGACGTCATCGGTAAGTACCACCCCCACGGCGACACCGCCGTCTACGACACCATCGTGCGTATGGCCCAGCCGTTTTCGCTGCGCTACATGCTGGTCGATGGACAGGGCAACTTCGGTTCCGTCGACGGCGATTCCCCTGCCGCCATGCGTTACACCGAGGTGCGCATGGCGCGCATCGCACACGAACTGCTGGCCGATATCGACAAGGAGACCGTCGATTTCGTCCCGAACTATGACGAAACCGAGCAGGAACCGTCGGTCTTTCCGACCCGCGTACCCAACCTGCTGGTCAACGGCTCCGCCGGTATTGCCGTCGGCATGGCGACCAATATCCCGCCGCACAACCTCACGGAAGTCATCAATGCCTGCCTGGCGGTCATCGACAACCCCGATGTGGATATCGCCGGGCTGATGGAGCATATCCCGGGGCCGGACTTTCCGACGGCGGGAATCATCAACGGTGTGCGCGGTATCCACGAGGCCTATCGCACCGGCCGCGGCCGCATCTACATCCGTGCCCGCAGCCATATAGAGGGTGACGAGGGCAAGGGACGTCAGTCGATCGTCATCACCGAACTGCCCTACCAGGTCAACAAGGCGCGTCTGATCGAGAAGATCGCCGAGCTGGTGCGCGAGAAAAAGATCGAGGGCATCGCCCAGCACGGACTGCGTGACGAGTCTGACAAGGAAGGCATGCGCATCGTCATCGATCTCAAGCGTGGCGAGGTGGCCGAGGTGTTGCTCAACAACCTCTATCAGCACACGCAGCTGCAGACCGTCTTCGGCATCAACATGGTGGCGCTGGTCGACGGCCGGCCCCGGCTGCTCAACCTGAAGCAATGCCTGGAGGCATTCGTCCGCCATCGCCGCGACGTGGTGACCCGTCGCACGGTATTCGAACTGCGCAAGGCACGCCAGCGGGCGCACATCCTGGAAGGTCTCGCCGTCGCACTGGCGAACATCGATGAGGTGATTGCCCTGATCAAGGGGTCTACCAACCGGGCCGCCGCCAGGCAGGCACTCATGGCACGCGTCTGGGAACCCGGCATGGTCACCGGGATGCTGGAGCGCGCCGGCGCGGATGCCTCCCGCCCGGAGGGCCTGGACCGGGAATTCGGGCTGGTCGAGGACGGCTACCGGCTCTCGGAGACCCAGACCCAGGCCATTCTGGACCTGCGCCTGCACCAGCTGACCGGTCTGGAACAGGACAAGATCCTGGACGAGTACAAGCTGCTGCTCGAGGAAATCGACCGGCTGCTGGAGATCCTCGGCAACCCGGACCGGCTGATGGCGGTCATCCGCGAGGAGCTGACGGCGCTGCGTGACCAGTACGGTGACGAGCGGCGCACCGAGATCATGATCGACCACCTTGACCTGAAGCTGGAAGACCTGATCACGGAAGAGGATGTCGTCGTCACCCTGTCACATGCCGGCTATGCCAAGTCGCAGCCGCTCAGCGACTACCGTGCACAGCGCCGTGGCGGTCGCGGCAAGAGTGCCGCCGGCGTCAGGGAAGAGGATTTCATCGACAAGCTGTTTATCGCCAGCACCCACGACACCATCCTGTGTTTCTCCAGTCGCGGCAAGGTCTACTGGCTCAAGGTCTACGAGTTGCCGCAGGCCGGGCGGACGGCGCGTGGCAAGCCGATCGTCAACCTGCTGCCGCTGGAGGCCGGGGAGCGCATCAATGCCATCCTGCCGATCCGCGAGTTCGATGATGAACACTTCGTCTTCATGGCGACCGCGCGGGGCACGGTGAAGAAGACCTCGCTGTCGAATTTCTCCCGGCCGCGCAGCAATGGCCTGATCGCGGTCGAACTCAGGGACGAAGACTATCTGATCGATGTCGCGATCACCGACGGCAAGCGCGACATCATGCTGTTCACGAATGCCGGCAAGGTCATGCGCTTTACCGAGGCCGACGTGCGGCCCATGGGGCGTACCGCCTGCGGCGTGCGCGGCATCAAGCTGAAGTCCGGACAGCGGGTCATCTCCATGATCCTCGCCAGCGAGCACCCGGTGCTGACCGCGACCGAAAACGGTTATGGCAAACGCACGGCGACCGACGACTACCCGGTCTACGGCCGCGGCGGGCAGGGTGTCATCGCCATCCAGGTGACCGAGCGGAACGGCGAGGTGATCGGTGCGGTACCGGCCGACGATAATGACGAGGTCATGCTGATCAGCGACGGCGGCACGCTGGTGCGTACACGCGTTCGCGAGATTTCCGTCATGGGCAGGAATACCCAGGGCGTGCGGCTGATTGCCCTGGCGAATGGCGAGAAACTGGTCGGCATGGAACGTATCCTCGAGGACAAGGGCGAGGGTGAGGCTGCCAGTGCCGAGACTGCCGGTGACGGCGATGAGTAGGGTGGCAGGCAGGCGGGCCGGTCCATGAGCGAGGTGTTCAATTTCAGCGCCGGGCCGGCGGTGCTGCCGGGGCCGGTGCTGGAACAGGCCCGCCAGGAGTTGCTTGACTGGCAGGGTTCCGGCATGTCGGTCATGGAAATGAGCCACCGCGGCAGCCATTTCATGTCCATTGCGCAACAGGCCGAGGCCGATCTGCGGGCGCTGCTGTCGATACCTGCCGGCTACCAGGTGCTGTTCCTGCAGGGTGGCGCCACCAGCCAGTTCGCGATGGTGCCCATGAACCTGCTGCGTGGCAGTCAACGGGCCGATTACATCAACACCGGGGCCTGGTCGAAGAAGGCGATTGCCGAGGCCGGCCGCTACTGCACGGTCAATGTTGCCTCGAGCGCAGAGGCCTCGAACTTTTCCGACATCCCGGCACCTGACACCTGGCAGCTTGATGCCGCTGCTGCCTACGTGCACTACACGCCGAACGAGACCATCGGCGGGGTTGAGTTCGGCTGGATCCCGGACACCGGCGAGGTGCCGCTGGTGGCCGACATGTCATCCACCATCCTGTCGCGGCCGCTGGACGTATCGCGCTACGGGCTGATCTATGCCGGTGCACAGAAGAATATCGGCCCGGCCGGACTGACCGTGGTCATCGTCCGCGAGGACCTGCTCGGCGAGATGCTCGGGTCCGCCCCGTCCATGTACAACTACCGCCTGCATGCCGATGCCGGCTCGATGCTGAATACGCCGCCGACCTTCGCCTGGTACCTTGCCGGTCTGGTGTTCCGGTGGTTGCGTGACCTGGGCGGCCTGGCGGCCATCGAGGTGGTCAACCGGCGCAAGGCCGGCCGGCTCTATGGGGCAATCGACAGCAGCAGCTTCTACCATAGCCCGGTCCGAGCGGACTGCCGCTCCCTGATGAATGTTCCCTTCACCCTGGCCGACAGTTCACTGGATGGTGACTTCCTCGCGAAGGCCGGGGCGGCCGGGCTGCTGAACCTCAAGGGACACCGTTCGGTCGGCGGCATGCGCGCCAGTATCTACAACGCCATGCCGGAAGCGGGCGTCGCGGCACTGGTGGAATTCATGCGGGAATTCGAGCGCACTCGCGGCTGACACAGGTCCCTCGCGGCTGGCATTCACGGACGGCAGAGCGATGTTCAAGATCCTCACACTCAACAACATATCACCGGCCGGGCTGGACCACTTCCCGCGTGACGACTACGAGGTCGCCTCGGAGATCCAGCACCCCGATGCCATCCTGCTGCGCTCGCACAATATGCATGACATGGAGATACCGCCGACGGTGGCGGCCATCGGTCGTGCCGGCGCCGGCGTCAACAACATCCCGGTCGGGCGCATGAGCCGGGCGGGTATTCCGGTGTTCAACGCCCCGGGCGCCAATGCCAATGCCGTCAAGGAACTGGTGATCGCCGGCATGCTGATGGCCTCACGCAACATCTGCCAGGCCTGGGCATTCGCGCGTGCGCTCGAGGGCGACGATGCCGCCATTCACAAAGCGGTCGAGGCGGGCAAGAAACAGTTCACCGGCTTCGAGCTGCCTGGCAAGACCCTTGGCGTGGTCGGGCTTGGCGCCATTGGCGTGCAGGTGGCCAACGGCGCACTTGCCATGGGCATGAATGTCATCGGTTTCGACCCCGGCATTACCGTGCAGCGCGCCTGGGAGATGTCGTCCCAGGTCCGCAAGGCCGCCAGCATCGAGGAACTGATCACGCACGCAGACTACATCAGTTTTCACGTGCCGCTGGTGGATGCGACTCGCAACATCATCAACCGCGAGCGGCTGAAGCTGGTCAGGGACAATGTCGTGATCCTGAATTTCTCGCGCCACGGTGTGATCGACGACGAGGCCATGGTGGCGGCAATCGATGCCGGCAAGGTCTATGCCTATGTCTGCGATTTCCCCGGCAAGCTGCTGAAAGACCATCCCCGCGTCGTTACCCTGCCGCATCTCGGCGCATCCACGCAGCAGGCGGAGGACAACTGCGCCACCATGGTGGTCGAGCAGGTGCGGGATTTTCTCGAGAATGGCAATATTCGCAACTCGGTCAATTTCCCGGAGATACTGATGCCGCGCAACACCGGTCACCGGCTGGCCATCGCCAACGAGAACGTGCCCAACATGCTGGGCCAGATTTCCACCTGCCTCGCTGAGTCCGGTCTGAATATTCTCGACATGCTGAACAAGTCCCGTGGCGAGATCGCCTACACCCTGGTTGACGTGGACTCGCAGGTGCACGGCGACTGCATCAACCGGGTAACGGCCATCGATGGCGTGCTCAAAGCGAGGGCGCTGTAGCCCGCTTGCCTGGTGTTATGTCATGAGTGACGAGAAAAACCTGGATGCGCTGCGCGACCGGATAGACGCGGTCGATGAACAGCTGCAGGACCTCATCAACCGGCGCGCTGCGCTTGCCCGGGAGGTCGCCGATGTGAAGACCGGGCAGGGTGAGACGGCCGATTTCTACCGACCGGACCGCGAGGCCAGCGTGTTGCGGCGCATCAGCGAACGAAACAGCGGCCCCTTGCCCGCCGAGGAGATGGTGCGCCTGTTCCGGGAAATCATGTCGGCCTGTCTGGCGCTGGAGAAGCCGCTGACGGTTGCCTACCTCGGACCGGCCGGGACGTTTACCCAGGCGGCCTCGCTCAAACACTTCGGCCACTCCATCAGGACGCTGGCGATGGACACCATCGATGCGGTATTCAGGGAAGTCGAGGCCGGCGCTGCGGACTACGGTGTGGTACCGATCGAGAATTCCACCGAGGGCGTGGTCAGCCACACCCTCGACATGTTCCAGAACTCCTCGCTGCACATCTGCGGCGAGGTGGCGCAGCGAATCCATCACCACCTGATGACGAAGACCGGCAGCCGCGGCGCCATCAGCCGCGTGCTGGCCCACCAGCAGGCGCTGGCCCAGTGTCGCGGCTGGCTGGACAACAAGCTGCCCGGCGTGGAGCATGTCGCCGTCGTCAGCAATGCCGAGGCGGCGCGTATCGTCAGGGAAGAGCCCGGCAGTGCCGCCATCGCCAGTGAGATGGCAGCCGAGCTGTATGACCTGAGCATCCTGGAACGCAACATCGAGGACGAGCCGGACAACACCACGCGCTTCCTGGTGATCGGTGATCGCCAGGTCGAGGCGAGCGGCGATGACAAGACATCGGTGCTGATATCCGTGCGTAACAAGCCCGGCGCACTGTATGCCATGCTCAAGCCGATTGCCGAGCATGGCATCAGCATGACGCGGATCGAGTCACGTCCGTCGCGGCAGGCGATCTGGGAATATGTCTTCTACATTGATCTCGATGGCCACAGGGATTCTCCCAATGTCGCTGCCGCGCTGACGGAACTGTCGGCAGAGACGTTTGCCGTGAAGGTCCTAGGCTCCTATCCAAAGGCCGTACTGTAGGCGGGGCGCGAGCGCCTTTGCAGCACTCCCGGCCGACAACGACAGATACACTTCGATGACGCAGACAACGCCGCATTACGATGAACTTGCCGTGCCGGGTGTGCGCGGCCTGCACCCCTACGAGCCGGGCAAGCCACTGGCCGAACTGGAGCGCGAATTCGGTATCCGTGACGCGGTCAAGCTTGCGTCCAACGAAAACCCGCTGGGGCCGAGTCCATTGGCACTGTCGGCAGCCCGCGAGGCGGTTGCCGGTATTGCCCGCTATCCAGAGGGCAGTGGCTATCTGCTGGCCGGCAGGCTGGCCGGCCAGCATGGCGTTGCGCCGAACTGCATCACCCTGGGCAACGGCTCCAACGATGTGCTGGACATGATTGCACGGGTCTTCCTGGGCCCCGGCAGCGAGGCGGTGTTCTCGCAGCATGCCTTTGCCGTGTATCCCATTGTGACGCAGGCCGTCGGTGCCAGGGCGCGGGTTGGCGTCGCGCACGATGGCACGCGCGGCCCGGTTGCCGGCCATGACCTCGGCGCCATGCATGCCCTGGTGGGGCCGGATACCCGGGTGGTGTTCATCGCCAACCCGAACAACCCGACCGGGACCTGGCTGACAGACAACGAGCTGCACGAATTCATCACCAGTCTCCCTGCGCATGTCATGGTGGTGGTCGACGAGGCGTATTTCGAATACGTGGTCCAGGAACACTACACCGACTCCGTGCCATGGCTGGAGGAGTTTCCCAACCTGATCGTCACGCGGACCTTTTCCAAGGCCTGGGGACTGGCGGGGCTGCGGGTCGGTTACGCGGTATCGCGCCCGGAGGTGGCCGAGCTGCTCAACCGGGTGCGCCACCCGTTCAATGTGAACTCGATCGCCCAGGCCGCCGCCGTGGCCGCGCTCGATGATGAGGCACACCTGCAGAGGTGCGTGCAGGCCAACCTCGCCGGGCTGCAGCAACTGGCCGGCGGCTTCGAGGCGCTGGGCCTTTCCTATATCGAATCCGTCGGCAATTTCATCGCCATCGACACGGGACAGCGGGCAGACGCGCTCTACCAGCGCCTGTTGCAGGCGGGTGTAATCGTCCGCCCGATCGCCAATTACGGATTACCGAACCACCTGCGCATCAGCGTCGGCCTGCCGGATGAGAATGAGCGCCTGCTGGCGGCGCTGACAAAGGCGCTGGGGTGATCGAGCGCCTCTGCATCATCGGCACCGGGCTGATCGGCGGTTCACTGGCCCGGTCGCTGCGACTGGCGGGGCAGTGCCGCGAAGTGGTTGGCTGCAGCCGCAATCCGCTACACCTGCAGCAGGCGGTCGAGCTGGGCGTGATCGACCGCTTCGATACCGACCCCGGGCAGGCGGTTGCCGGTGCCGACATGGTGCTGGTGGCGGTGCCACTGGGTGCGATGGAGGCGGTGTTCCGCGCCGTGCGCGGCCAGCTGGCTGACGGTGCCGTGCTCACCGATGTCGGCAGCGCCAAGGCCGGTGTTATCGAGGCGGCCAGGCGCGGCCTCGGTGAACTGCCCGCCAACTTCGTGCCCGGTCACCCGATTGCCGGTACCGAGCAGAGCGGGGTGGCGGCCTCGTTTGCCGGGCTGTTTCGCGATCGCCGGGTGATACTGACCCCGATGGAGGAGACCTCGGCGGCTGCCACGGCGCGGGTGCGCGCCATGTGGGAGGCCACCGGCGCGGTGGTGGACGAGATGGACCCGGCTCATCATGATGCGGTGCTGGCCGCCACCAGCCACCTGCCGCATGTGCTGGCTTTCGCGCTGGTGGACACTCTGGCCCGACTTGGCGACAGCGACGAGATCTTCAGGTATGCCGCCGGCGGGTTTCGCGACTTTACCCGCATTGCCTCCAGCGATCCGGTGATGTGGCGCGACATCTGTCTTGCCAATGGCGATGCCATCCTGCAGATGATTGACCGCTTTAGCGGGGACCTGCAGCAGCTCGCCGATGCCATCAGAATCCATGACGGCGAACGGCTGCAGGCAGTGTTCACTTCCGCCAAGCAGGCGCGCGACCGGTTCGTCGACAAACACTCCTGAGTTCTATTCGCATGACCGATACCCGTTCTGTGCAGTTTCACGTCAATCCCGGTGGCAGCCTGCAAGGTCGCTTGCGAGTACCCGGCGACAAGTCGATATCGCATCGCTCCATCATGCTGGGTTCCCTCGCGGAAGGCGTGACCGAGGTCAGCGGCTTCCTCGAGGGCGAGGACAGTCTGGCGACCCTGGCGGCCTTCCGGGCGATGGGCGTGGCAATCGACGGCCCGGATTCGGGCCATGTAACGGTCCGGGGTGTCGGCATGCATGGGCTCCGACCGCCGGCAGCGGCCCTGGACCTCGGTAATTCCGGTACCTCCATGCGGCTGATGGCCGGGCTGCTGGCAGGCCAGGCATTCGATGTGACCCTGACGGGGGATGTCTCGCTGTCCGGGCGGCCGATGCGACGCGTGGTCGACCCGCTGGGGGAAATGGGTGCCACTATCGACACGACCGACACCGGCACGGCACCGCTGCAGATCCGGGGTGGTGCGGCGCTGCAGGGTATCGACTATGTCCTGCCGGTCGCCAGTGCCCAGGTCAAGTCGAGTGTGCTGCTGGCCGGGCTGTATGCCAGCGGGCGCACCTGCGTGACGGAGCCGGCGCCCACCCGGGATCACACGGAGCGCATGCTCGCCGGCATGGGTTATCCGCTGCAGCGGCAGGGCAACCGGGTGTGTCTTGAAGGTGGACACTCCCTGCAGGGCATCGCCATCGACATACCGGCCGATATTTCATCCGCGGCCTTCTTCCTCGCAGGGGCAAGCATTGCGCCGGGCTCGGACCTGCTGCTGCAGCACGTCGGCATGAACCCGACGCGCACGGGCGTGATCGACATCCTGCGCCTGATGGGTGCCGATATCGAGGTGATCAATCCGCACGAGGTCGGCGGCGAGCCGGTGGCCGACCTGCGGGTGCGCTCGGCCGGCCTGACAGGTATCGACATTCCGCCGGAACTGGTGCCACTGGCAATCGACGAGTTCCCGGTACTGTTCGTGGCGGCGGCCTGTGCCTGTGGACGGACGGTGCTCACCGGTGCCGAGGAACTGCGCGTCAAGGAGAGCGACCGGATACAGGTCATGGCCGATGGCCTGGTGGCGCTCGGCATCGAGGCGCAGGCAACCCCTGACGGCATGATCATCGAGGGCGGCGCCCTGCAGGGTGGTCGTGTCGACAGCCACGGTGATCACCGCATCGCCATGGCCTTTGCCATTGCCGCCCTGCGCGCTGGCGGCACGATCGAGATCCGCGATTGCGCCAATGTGAATACCTCCTTCCCCGGCTTCGTCGATCTCGCCGCCCGGGCCGGTCTGCGCATTGCCGCAATGTCCTCCTGATGCCGGCATGAACGTGCCCGCAGACAGTGTGCCCGTCATCACCATCGACGGTCCGAGCGGGTCCGGCAAGGGAACCGTCAGCCAGCGCATCGCGACAGAACTCGGCTGGCACTTCCTCGACAGTGGCGCCCTGTACCGCCTGCTGGCATGTGCGGCACAGCGAGACGGGGTCGGGCTGGACGATGCCGCTGGCCTGGCGGAACTGGCCGGGCGCATCGACGGCGAGTTCGGGGTCACCCCGGACGGGGTGGAAGTGGTGCGGCTGGATGGTGCGGATGTCACGGACGTACTGCGCACCGAGACAACCGGCAATGCCGCCTCCAGGCTCGCGGCCCTGCCAGAGGTCCGCACTGCGCTGCTGGCCTGGCAGCGCCGCTTTCGCCGCCTGCCCGGCCTGGTCGCGGACGGTCGCGACATGGGAACGGT
>JBFELL010000105.1:0-10117 GCA_041552135.1 Gammaproteobacteria bacterium | reverse complement strand
GCGGCTGCTGATTCGGGCAGCAGGAAACGCCCCCGGTCGGCAGCAAACCGGAACCAGACACACAGGAGCATGGCAACAGCATGAGTTTCTTTATTTCGGATGCATGGGCACAGGCCGCCCCGGCCGGACCGGGCGATTCATTGATGAGTTTTCTGCCGCTGATATTCATCTTCGTGGTGTTTTACTTTCTTCTGATTCGCCCGCAGAGCAAGAAGGCCAAGGAGCATCGCGAAATGGTCAAGACACTCGCCAAGGGCGACGAGGTTGTCACCAGCGGTGGCCTGCTGGGGCGTATCAGTAACGTCGGCGAGAGCTTTGTCGAGGTCGAGGTCGGCGAGGGACTGAAAGTCAAGGTGCAGCGCCAGGCCATTGCCCAGCTGATGCCGAAGGGAACCGTCAAGGAAGCCTGACGGGCCCACTGACAGGGAAAGAGCAGTCACAATGAACCGATACTCCCTCTGGAAATACATCCTGATCGTCGTGGTGCTCGTTACCGGCACCATCTATGCGCTGCCGAATATATACGGTGAGGATCCGGCGCTGCAGGTCACCGATGCACGTGCCGGCGATATCGCTCCCGCCTTTGTCGAAACGGTCACCGGTACGCTGGACAAGGCCGGCATCGCCTACAAGAGCGTGGAATCGGACGAGCGGCAGTTCCTGATCCGCTTCCATGACACCGAGACACAGCTGCAGGCGGTGGATTACGTCAAGGCAACCGCCGGATCAGGCTATGTCGTCGCCCTGAACCTCGCCCCGGCGACCCCGCCCTGGCTGCAGTCGATCAATGCACTGCCCATGTACCTCGGGCTGGACCTGCGTGGCGGCGTGCACTTCCTCATGGAAGTCGACATGGAGGCCGCGGTCAGCAAGACGCTGGAAGGCTATGCCAGTGAATTCAAGGCCAAGCTGCGCAAGGCAAAGATCCGTTACACCATGGTGCGAGCCGAAACCGACGGTATCCGCCTGATGTTCCGCGATGCCGAGGACCGCGATGCGGCCGATGCGCTCATCGGCAAGGATCTGCCGGAACTGACGCGCCGGCAGATCGACACCGACGACGGCAAGGCCGGCCTGATGGTGACGCCGAACGAACTCGAGATCAACGACATCCGCAAGCTGGCGCTGCAGCAGAACATCCTCACCCTGCGCAACCGCGTCAACGAGCTCGGCGTGGCGGAACCCGTCATCCAGCAGCAGGGGGCGGGTCGTATCGTGGTGCAGCTGCCCGGCGTGCAGGACACCGCCCGGGCCAAGCGCATTCTAGGCGCCACGGCAACGCTCGAATATCGCGCAGTTGATTTTGAGCACGATGTCGAGGCAGCGGTGGCCGGCAAGGTGCCCGCGGGTTCCCGGCTATACTACGAGCGCAACGGTGCGCCGGTGCTGCTGAAAAAGAGCGTCATCGTCACCGGCGACCAGATCATCAACGCCCGCGCCGGTTTCGATTCGCAGTCCGGCTCGCCCAACGTGACCGTGATGCTGGACAGCAAGGGCGCACGGCGCATGCTGGAATTCACCAAGCAGAGTGTCGGCAAGCCGATGGCCGTCGTGTTTATCGAGAACAAGACGGAAATCAGGCTGGTCGATGGCAAACCGGTGCGCAACGCAAGAAAGGTCGAGGAGGTGGTCAGCGTGGCCACGATCCGGGACGTCTTCAGCAAGCGTTTCCAGACCACCGGCCTGGACAGTCCGCAGGAAGCCCATGAGCTGGCGCTGATCCTGCGTTCCGGCGCGCTGGCAGCCCCCATCGAGATCATCGAGGAGCGCACCATCGGACCGAGCCTCGGCAAGGAAAACATAGAGCAGGGATTCCGTTCGGTCATTTACGGTTTCTGCGCCGTGCTGGTCTTCATGGCACTTTATTACCGGGTGTTCGGTCTGGTCGCGGACCTGGCGCTGACCTTCAACCTGGTGATGATTGTCGCCGTCCTGTCCATGCTGCAGGCCACACTGACCCTGCCCGGCATTGCCGGCATCGTGCTGACCGTCGGCATGGCCGTTGACGCCAACGTGCTCATTTTCGAGCGTATCCGCGAGGAGCTGCGCAATGGCAACAGCCCGCAGGCCAGCATCCAGGCCGGTTACGAGAAGGCCTTCTCGACCATTGCCGACGCCAACATCACGACCCTCATCGCTGCAGTGGTACTGCTGAGTTTCGGCACCGGCCCGATCAAGGGCTTCGCCGTGACCCTCTCCATCGGCATCCTGACCTCGATGTTTACCGCCATCATGGGGACGCGTGCTGTCATTAACCTGATTTACGGCGGCAAGCGCGCCGCCAGACTGCTGGTCTGATAACGGTCCGGACTACTGATATGCAAATACTGAAAGACAAGTTAGCCATTGATTTCATGGGCAGGCGCCACATTGCGATCATCATATCCTCCGTGCTGCTGGCACTGGCGCTCGGCTCGCTGCTCATCCGCGGCCTGAATTTCGGCATCGATTTCACCGGCGGCACGCTGATCGAGGTCGGCTATCAGGGTCCCGCCGATCTGGGTGAGATCCGTGCCGTACTCGAGGAAAACGGCTACGTGCAGGCGCAGGTGCAGCACTTCGGCACCTCGCGGGATGTGCTGATCCGCATCCCACCCAGCGACGAGAAAGCCGACGTCAAGCTCAGTGACGATATCCTGGCCGTACTGCAGGGCAGTACCGCTGATGTCGAAATGCGCCGGGTGGAGTTCGTCGGACCCCAGGTTGGCGAGGAACTCACCGAGCAGGGCGGCCTGGCAATCATCTACGCCCTGATCGGCATCCTGATTTACATCATGCTGCGTTTCCATGCCCGCTTCGCTCCGGGTGCGGTGGCGGCCCTGATCCACGACGTGCTTGTCGTGATCGGGGTCTTTTCCGCCCTGCAGGTGGAATTTGACCTGACGGTGCTGGCGGCGCTGCTGGCCGTTATCGGCTATTCACTGAACGACACCATCGTCGTATTCGACCGCATCCGCGAGACCTTCCGCAAGATGCGCAAGGGAACCCCGCTACAGATTATCAACGCCTCCATCAACCAGACGCTGGCACGGACCTTGATGACATCCATCACCACGCTGCTGGTGCTGGTTATGCTCTATGTATTCGGCGGCGAGGCGATTCATTCGTTCTCGATGGCGCTGATACTGGGTGTCGTCGTTGGCACCTACTCGTCTATCTATATCGCCAGCACCACGGCACTGGCACTCGGCATCAGCAAGCAGGATCTCATGCCGGCCAGCAAGGATGAGAACGCACAGGACACCACTCCCTGAGCGTTATGCACGAACAGGCCGGGTAAAACGGTTATTTCCCGCGACGGTCGCGGATCGGAAAGGAAATGATCCTGGCCATGGGCGTCTGCTGACCGGCGGGCTTCTCGACCGACAGGACGGTCATTTCGCCTGCGATGCTGCCGGCGCTGACACCACAGGTCAGGTCCTGCATGCCTTCCAGCACGTCGCGCATGATACTTTCCAGTGCCTGCCCATTTATTCTTCTGTCTTTCATTGGCTTAAGTGAATATCCTGTCAAGGTTTCTTGTCTGGCGGTGGTGGCAATACGCTACGGCCAATACAGGCGCTGTCCCGTCTGGAATCGGCGACGGTCTGGCGAACTTGAGTCAGGCTGCCGTTGCGGGGGAAGCCCCCTGCCAGGCAGATATCGGGATCAGCGGCCGCCGAGTTCGGCGGAGACATGCGGGCGTATGGCCTTCAGAATCTGCTGGAACAGCTTGGGATTGGCGGCAACGATGTTGCCCTGCTGCAGGTAATCGTGCCCGCCGAGGAAGTCGCTGCAAAGGCCGCCGGCTTCCTGTATCAGCAGCACACCCGCCGCCATGTCCCAGATATTCAGACCGATTTCCCAGAAGCCGTCCAGTCGCCCGGAAGCCACATACGCCAGGTCCAGGCTGGCGGAGCCGGCGCGCCGGATGCCGGCGGTCTCGGGGAACAGGGCGCGGAACATGCCGAGATAGGCATCGAGGTGCTGCTGCGCCTTGAAGGGGAACCCGGTGCCAAGCAGTGCGCCTTGCAGCTGCGCCTGCTTCGTTACCCGTATGCGCCTTTCGTTCAGCTGCGCACCGGCGCCGCGGCTTGCGGTGTAGAGTTCCTGCAGCAGGGGATCATAGACGACCGCCTGTTCCAGGCGTCCCTTGTGGCGCAGCGCAATGGACACGGCAAACTGCGGAAAACCGTGCAGGAAGTTCGTGGTGCCATCCAGCGGGTCGATAATCCACTGGTATTCATCCCCCGCATGTGAGCCGCTTTCCTCGGCCAGGATGCCATGCTGGGGAAAGGCGCGGCGCAGGATGCCGATAATTTCATTTTCCGCCTGCCTGTCGACCTCGCTGACGAAATCGTTGCGCTCTTTTGTGCGGATGGTCAGCCGGTCCACCCGGTCAAGGTTACGGACGATGATATTGCCGGCGCTGCGGGCAGCGCGGATCGCAATATTCAGCATGGGATGCATTGGGTCTGACCTGACTGCGACGAAAAAGGGCGCAAAGAATAACAGAGTTGCCGGCAAGACGGTACGGACAGTCACGCTGGCTGGCAGGCAGGTTATTGTCAAGAGCAGGGGCTTGATATTCAGGCGATGGGCTCCTTTGGTGTGGTCTCATTACCTGCTAACGCGGAACCCGGAAAAGGGTTAACAGGCAGTGCCGGTCAGCCGGGTGCGAGATACCCCAGTGTCTGACCCAGCCGAACCGCCTGGCCGGCCTGCAGTTGCGGCAACCACTCCGCCCGCCCGGGAGGGAACAGCAGAATGACGGTGGAACCCATGTTGAAGCGGCCCAGTTCCTCGCCGCGCCGCAGGGAGACAGCGGTATCGGAATCAGGTCCGTAGTGTCTTGTCTCGATGCCGCCCTGCGATCGCTGCACGACGCCGCCCCAGACGGTTTCCATGCAGGCGACAAATATGGCGCCGACCAGGACAACGGCCACGGGGCCGGCATCGCTGTCGAAGGCCGTTACCAGTCGCTCATTGCGGGTGAACAGCCCGGATATCGCCCGCGTGGTATGTGGTGCAACGCTGAACAGCCGGCCGGGAATATAGGTGGTCTCGCGCAGACTGCCATCGGTTGGCATGTGAATGCGATGGTAGTCCCGGGGTGAGAGGTAGAGGGTGCAGAACAGGCCGTCCCGGAAGGCATCCGCCTGTTCCCGGTTGCCACCGAGCAGGTCGACAAGCGAATAGTGCCGGCCCTTGGCCTGCAGCAGCCGCTCGCCACGGATAGATCCCAGTTCGCTTATCGCACCATCGACAGGGCAGGCGATGG
Organism: Gammaproteobacteria bacterium; assembly: GCA_041552135.1. Lineage (GTDB taxonomy): Bacteria > Pseudomonadota > Gammaproteobacteria > UBA9214 > UBA9214 > SZUA-186. The sequence goes on along the minus strand of JBFELL010000105.1, from coordinate 4,857 downwards.
CGGAGGGCACATCCGGCTGCGTGCGCACCCCGTCTCGCAGTGCGCGGGTGAAGAAACTGTTGAAATCCGGGTAGGCGTCGGCCTCTGCATGCACGGCCTCTGACATGTCGACACGGAAGTGCCGGATGAACAGCCGCATGAGCAGGTTCTTCCACCAGCGGATACGCCAGCGCGTGGCCGACCTGACCATGCCGGAAAGCACATGGTGCGGCAGCAGGGCAAGTGGCCAGGATTTCAGCCAGTCGGTCATGCGCATGTTCGCCATCGATGTGTGCGACAGCGGGTCTTCAGTGGTGATGATGCTGGTGATGCTGCCGGGAATCGTCGCCAGAGACGCGCTTCACCACGGCCTCGAAGCGCCGGCGGGCAGCGTCTGCCAGCTCCACGCTGATGACCACCCGATCGTCCTGGCGCAGCGGCCGGGCCGGGTTGAACAGCATCAGGTGCATGCCACCAGGCTCCAGGGACACACTGCCGCCGGGAGGTATCTCGAGTCTTTCCACGGGCAGCATCCGGGCGACCCCCCCTTCAACGACCGTGCGGTGCAGCTCGATGCGTTCGAAGTCCTGGCTGCGGAAGGTGTCGACGACAAGCGCTTCATCACCCGGGTTATCCAGCCGCAGGTAGCCGGCGAGCACGGTGGAGCCGGGCGGCGCCTCGCGGATCCAGGCTTCGGCGACTGCCAGCGAGGACCCGGCGGCCCAGACCTCGCCGGTACACAGGCAGAGCAGCAACAGCAGCTTGAGGCTCAGGGTCTGCATGACTAGCGGAAGGCCCCGGCAATGGTCAGAAATTCACCGGCGATGGTGTCTGCGTCCAGGGGCGGGGAAAACAGCCCCTGGAAATGACCCTCGGGATTGAACAGCAGCACACTGGCGGTATGATCCATCAGGTAGCTTGCCGGGTCGCCCTGGTCTTCCACGCGCAGATGCATGATACCCAGCTGCCGGGTCAGTTCGTCGATCGCCTCCGGCTCACCGGTGACGCCGACAAACTCGCCGTTGAAATAGGTCACATACCGGTCCAGCACCTCCGGTGTGTCGCGTTCCGGATCTACCGTGACGAAGACGAACCGCGTGGCGTCCGGCGCATCGGCAAGTCGTGTCGCGACGCTGTTGAGTACCGACAGCGTCGTGGGGCAAACATCCGGGCAGTGCGTGTAGCCGAAGAACACGAATGACCATCGCCCCCTGAGACTATCGCGGGTGAAGGCATCACCGTGATGGTCCAGCAGATCAAAGGGCTGGATAGCGCGCGGCTGCTGAAACACTGTCGCCGAAAGCTCCGAAAAATCGGTGCCCGGCTTGAACAGCAGGCTGGCTGTGAACATCCCGGCACCGAGCGCCACCAGCACAATAACAATCGTGGCGATGATGCCGGACCGGCTGCGGACTTGACCTTGACTTGTAATGGTGGTGCATTATTCCACACTGCGGGGCGCGCTTCATTACCTCTGCACAGGGTTTTTACGCGGAAAATCTCAATCAGGCATGCAATTGCAGCTGACAGTCAGGAAAATTATCTTCGATGGCGCCGCGCGACTTGATTCGGCCGGCCTGGTTTTCGGTCACGGGACCGACAATGCGCTGGATGAAGCTGCGGCACTCGTACTGCATGCACTGGGCCTGCCATTCGACGTCACGGACGAGCAGCTCGACACCACGCTGTCCGCCAGGCAGGAGCAGGCCGTGAATGTGCTGCTCGAGCAACGCATCAGCACGCGCAAACCGGCCGCCTACCTCACCGGCGAAGCCTGGTTTGCCGGTCTGCCGTTTTATGTCGACGAGCGCGTGCTGGTGCCACGCTCACCGATCGCGGAACTCATCGGCGAGGGTTTCAGCCCGTGGCTCGATCCGGGACAGGTCCGCCATATCCTTGACCTGTGCACCGGCAGTGGCTGCATCGGCATTGCCTGCGCGCATGCCTTTCCCGATGCGCGGGTCGATCTGGCGGACCTGTCGGCAGCCGCCCTCGAGGTGGCAGGACGCAATATAAGCCGGCACGAACTGGGGGCGCGGGTCCGCGCCATACACTCCGACCTGTTCAGGGCCCTGGGTGATGCCCGTTATGACCTGATTGTCTCGAACCCCCCCTATGTACCGGACGGGGAAGTGCGCCAGCTTCCAGAGGAATACCGACATGAGCCGTCGCTTGGCCTGGCGGCCGGCGACGACGGACTGGATATCGTGGTCCGTATACTGACCGACGCTGCGGTGCACCTGTCGGAGCGGGGCGTGCTGGTGGTGGAGGTCGGCTACAGCCAGCCGGCGCTGGAGGCCGCCTTCCCGGATGTGCCCTTCCTGTGGCTGGAATTCGCCTGCGGGGGTGACGGGGTGTTCCTGCTGGAGCGCGGGCAGCTTGTAGACTACCATTCGGCCTTTGCACAGGCCGCCCGCCAGCGACGGCTGGCATCAAATGACAGCGAGGTCAGGTGACATGAGTGAACGGGCAAGAACCGTCGAGGAATATATCGATCTGGTCAAGCAGGTGATCTTCGAACTCGAGGACCTGCAGGCGGCATCGGCGTATGACATCGACGAGCTGGCCAGCGAAAATACCCTGCCAGTCATGCTGCTGCAGGAGATGCGGGAGCTGTACGACAGCATGCAGAAGGGCGACTATCTTTTCGGTCGGCGGGACCTGCCGTTCATGCGTCTGCTGAAAAATGCAAGTGAAAATGAACTGCCGTTTCTGAAGCTGTTCTACACGATCAACCGTACGCACACCCAGGGACTGGACGTCCCCGAAGTGTGAATTCCCTGTTGTCCAGCCGTCGACCGGCGCTTGGCGAACCGGACGGAAAGGGGGCTTTTGCTAGACCTCGTAGCGGTAGATCAGGCCGGGCTTGATCAGGACCTCGTCCTTGCCCAGCTGGTCCAGCGGAAATTCACCATCGATGTTTTTCGCGATCCGGTCGAAGACATAGGTCCCGTTACGCGATGTGATGGTCTTGTAGATCGGCTGTCCCAGATAATTGCCGACCGGCGATCTCTGTGTTGCGGATTGTGCCATGACAGTCTTCCCTTGGTTGATTGGTCATCGAGGTGCCACATCACTGCTATCGGACGCAAGCGCAACAGCTTTAATCCACAGCGAGAAATGATTGGAACGCGTTCCGGCGATGCCGGTACAATATGCGCATGTCAGGAAACAGCTACGGAAAACTCTTTACCGTCACCAGCTTCGGTGAAAGCCATGGCAAGGCACTGGGCTGCATCGTCGATGGCTGCCCGCCCGGAATGGAACTCAGCGAGGCAGACCTCCAGCACGATCTCGATCGTCGCAAACCGGGCAAGTCGCGACACACCACGCAACGACGCGAGACCGACGAGGTGGAAATCCTTTCCGGCACGTTTGAAGGCAGGACAACCGGCACGCCCATCGGGTTGCTGATCCACAACATTGACCAGCGCTCCAGGGATTATTCCAGAATCATGGACCGCTTCCGCCCGGGGCATGCGGACTACACCTACCAGCAGAAGTACGGTTTCAGGGATTACCGGGGTGGCGGTCGTTCGTCGGCACGGGAAACGGCCATGCGGGTCGCCGCCGGTGCCATTGCCCGGAAATACCTGAGCGAACGCTACGGCATCTCCATCCGCGGCTACCTCGCGCAGCTCGGCCCCGTTGCCGTTGAACTGAAGGACTGGGACAGTGTCGATGACAACCCGTTTTTCTGCCCGGACCCTGACCGGGTTGCGGAGCTGGAGGCCTACATGGATGCACTGCGCAAGGAAGGCAACTCCGTCGGCGCACGCATCAACATCGTTGCCACCGGCGTGCCGCCGGGACTCGGCGAGCCCGTCTTTGACAGACTGGATGCCGACATCGGCCACGCCATGTTCAGCATCAACGCCGTAAAGGCCGTCGAAATCGGTGCCGGCTTTGCCAGTGTCGCGCAGAAGGGGACCGAGCACCGGGACGAGATCACGCCGGCCGGCTTTCTCAGCAACCACGCCGGTGGCGTGCTCGGCGGCATCTCCAGTGGCCAGGATATCGTCACCAGCATAGCCCTGAAGCCGACGTCGAGCATCCGCCTGCCCGGGCGTTCCGTGAATCTCGATGGCGAGCCGGTCGAGGTGGTAACGACCGGCCGGCATGATCCCTGCGTCGGCATACGTGCCACGCCCATCGCCGAGGCCATGCTGGCGATCGTCCTGATGGACCACGTGCTGCGTCATCGGGCACAGAACATGGACGTGGATTCCCGGACACCGGTTGTACCCGCTGCCGCCGACGAATAAGCGGCCAGCCACGCCTGCCGGCCTGACCGACCCGTGAGATGAATTACTGGCGCCTGTCCGGTTTCTACCTGTTTTATTTCGCCTCGCTCGGGGCGCTGGTGCCGTACTGGAGCCTGTACCTCAAGTCACTTGGCTTCGGCATCACCGAAATCGGCCAGCTGATCGCCATCCTCATGGCCACCAAGATCGTGGCACCCAATGTCTGGGGCTGGATCGCCGACCATACCGGCCGGCGCATGACCATCGTGCGCGCGGCGTCGCTGCTCGGGGTGCTGGCGTTTGCCGGTGTGTTTCTCGGCAGTGGCTACTGGTGGCTGGTGCTGGTGATGAGCGTGTTCAGCTTTTTCTGGAACGCCTCGCTGCCGCAGTTCGAGGCCACCACCATGAACCACCTTGGCGAGGATACCTGGCGATACAGCAGCATCCGGCTGTGGGGCTCGGTGGGCTTCATCGTCGCCGTGGTGCTGCTGGGGCCGCTGCTCGACCGTTATGGTGCCGGGTTGCTGCCGGCCGTCGTGCTGGCGCTGTTCGCCGGCATCTGGATCAGCAGCCTGCTGGTGCCCGAATCCGCCGCCGGACACCTGCCACTGCAGCAGGGCCCCCTGCGCGAGGT
>JBFELL010000104.1:0-10214 GCA_041552135.1 Gammaproteobacteria bacterium | reverse complement strand
ATGGACCGCATCGTCAACTTCTTCCCGGAAGACCGGCATCCCCAGCTGTTCATGGACCTGTCCATGAACCTGAAGGCGTTTATCGCGCAGCAGCTAATCCCGCGCGCCGATGGCAATGGCCGCCGGGTCTGTGTCGAGATCCTGCTGGGTACGCCGCTGGCGCACGACCTCATCCGCAAGGGCGAGATCCACAAGCTGAAGGACCTGATGAAACAGTCCACCCAGCAGGGCATGGTCACGTTCGACCAGGCGCTGTTCAACCTCTACAAGGAAGGCGAGATCACCTACGACGATGCACTGCACTATGCCGATTCGACCAACGAGGTGCGCCTGATGATCAAGCTGGACTCCGGCGATGTCGACCAGTATGCGGCTGCCATGGACAGCATCCAGCTGGTGGAGGAAGACTGACCGGGCATGCCGGGCGGCCCCCCCGGCCGTCCACGAACACAAAGGCCCCTCATCGAGGGGCCTTTTTTTTCGTTCTCTGACCGGTCAGACCTGATGCCGGGTTACACCCATGCGCACCAGGCCGACCCTCGATTCTGTCTTCTGTCAGGCGCGGTTCATGCGGTCGACGAAGGCCATGCCCAGTGCCGAGAGGACAAAGGTCATGTGGATAAGCACGTACCACACCAGCTTGTCGTTGCTGATGTTGGGTATGGCCATGAAGGCCTTGAGCAGGTGGATTGACGAGATGGCCACAATGGAGGCCGCCACCTTCTGCTTGAGCGAACCGGAGTCCAGCTTGCCCAGTCAGGAGAGTTTTTCCTTCTCCTCGGATATATCGATGCGCGAGACGAAGTTCTCGTAGCCGCTGAGCATGACCATCACCAGCAGGCCGCCGACCAGCGCCATGTCGACCAGCGACAGCGTCACCAGGACCAGGTCCGCCTCCTTCATCTCAAGTACCAGCGGCAGGGTGTGCAGGGCCTCCTGGAAGAATTTCACCCCGGGCAGCAGCAGGGCGATGCTCAGGCCGAGGTAGATGGGGGCCAGCACCCAGCGGCTGGCATACAGCAGGTTTTCGAGTGTGCGTTCCGTGGGATACAGCGGTGTCGTTGCGAAAGATCGCGGTATTCTACCGGAAAGAAATCTACAGCAGGAGGCCGGCTGCAGGCAGTCGTGTGCCGCTACCAGGCGACCTGCCCGGCGTCGAATACCGGACCGTCCACGCAGACGCGTTTCATGGCAGGGCCGTTCGGTGTATCGAGCCTGACGGCGCAGCCGGCGCAGCCGCCGACCGCGCAGGCCATGAATTCCTCCAGCGACACCTGGCAGGGCAGGTGATATTCCGCCGCCAGGCTGGCCGTGGCGGCCAGCATGGGGTGGGGGCCGCAGGCATAGACCGAGACCTCCCGGCGCTGTGCCGCGTCCAGTGCTTCCAGCCAGTGGCGGGCAAGGCCAGTGATGTAGCCCTCGAAGCAGCCCGGGTAGCCCTGCAGGCTGGCCAGCCGGGAGGCCACGCCCCAGTCGTCCAGCAGCGGCATGGCGGCAATCACACCAGGCGGCACGCCCGGTACCACAATGGCCGAGGGCCGGGCGTCGAAGGGGAAGGGAACCTCGGATCCCATCAGCACCAGCGGTTTCCAGTGCCCGTCACGGCGCAGGCGGTCGGCGAGAAACACCATCGGCGGGATGCCGACGCCGCCGCCGAGCAGCAGGGTACGCGGCCGGTCGCGGTCCGGCCGGAACGGGGTGCCGATCGGTCCGATCAGGCTGAGGCTCTCGCCGGGGCGGCGCTCGCTGAGTGCGCGGGTGCCCGTGCCGAGCGCCTTGTAGAGAAAGTCGACCGTGCCCTGTTCCGGATCGGCCCGCATGATGGACAGTGGTCGCCGCATGGGCAATGATGGGGCGCAGCGGATATGCGCGAAACTGCCGGGCAGTGCGTGCGCGGCGCATTCGGGCGATCTGACCCGCAGGACGAACTGGTCGCCCGGGTAGCTGTCATGCTCGAGAACGACGGCATCCTCGACGAACAGGGTGTTGCGGTGGGGCCTGTCGGTGCTGGCGGTCATGTGGCGCCGTCCAGTGCATGCACGACCCGCCCGTCCAGCAGGGTATGGGTGACCCGACCCTTCATTTCCCAGTCGAGAAACGGCGTGTTCAGGCCATGGCTGCGCATGTTGTGCACGTCGAGCTGCCAGGTCAGTTCCGGGTTGAAGATGCAGATGTCGGCGGCACTGCCGGTGGACAGGGTGCCGCAGGTCAGGCCGAGGATGCCGGCCGGTGCCGAGGTCATGCTGCGCACCAGGCCGGCCAGGTCGGTAACCGATTCGTCCACCAGGCGCAGCCCCAGGGGCAGCAGGCTGTCCAGGCCGGAGATGCCGGGTTCGGTTGACGGGAATGGCCCCTGCTTGGCGTCCGGTTCGTGTGGCTGATGATCGGAGCAGACCGCATCCAGTGTGCCCTGCTGCAGCGCGTCGCGCAGCCCCTGGCGGTCCTCGACCGTGCGCAGCGGCGGAATGACGTGGCACTGACTGTCGAAATCGCTGACATCGATTTCCGTAAGGTAGAGGTAGGGCATGGCGGTGTCGAAGGTCACCTGCAGGCCGTCATAGCGGGCGCGCGCCACCATGCGCACGGCGCGGGCCGTGGTGAGGCGGCAGAAGTGCGCCCGCACGCCGGTCTGTTCGATGAGTGCAAGGTCGCGGGCGACGGCGGCGGTTTCCGCGGCCTCGGGGATGCCGGGCAAACCCAGACGGGTGGCGACCTTGCCTTCGTGCGCACAGCCGTCGCTCGCCAGCCAGTGGTCATTGGCGTAGAGGAATACCGTCAGGCCGAAGGTGGCGGCATATTCCATTGCGCGGCGCTGCACCAGGGTATTGGCGAGCGGCTTCACGGCGTTGCTTACGCCGACGCAGCCGGCACGCTGCAGTGCGGCCATTTCGGAAAGCTGCTCGCCCTGCAGGGCGCGGGTCAGGGCGCCGAGCGTCACGACGCGTGCCTTGCCCGCGGCCTCGGCGCGCAGGCGGATCAGCTCGATGTCGGCCGGCGTTTCCACCACCGGCAGCGTGTCCGGCGGGCAGCACAGCGTGGTGATTCCGCCGCTGGCCGCGGCGGCGGTTTCCGAGGCAATGGTGGCCTTGTGCTCCTCGCCCGGTTCCCGCAGGCGCGCGCACAGATCCACCAGGCCCGGGCAGACTATGCAGCCGGTGGCATCGATAGCGTGATCCGTGGTGAAGCCGTCCGGTGCGGTGCCGACGGCGGTTATCCGGCCATCGGCGACAAACACATCCAGCTGCCGGTCAAGCCCGTTGGCGGGGTCGATGACGCGGCCGCCGCTGATCCGGATCCGCTGCGTGCCTGTTGCCGGTGCCATGTCAGTGCTCGCCCGTCTCGTCTTTCTTGCGCATGGCCATCGACATGACGGCCATGCGCACGGCGATGCCGTGGGTGACCTGCTCGAGGATCACCGAGCGCGGTCCGTCGGCGACATCGGAGTCCATTTCCACGCCGCGGTTGATGGGTCCGGGGTGCATGATGGTCACATCGGGCCTCGCGTGGGTGAGTTTTTCCTCGGTGACGCCGAACAGCTCGTAGTATTCGTGTTCGCTGGGCAGCAGGGCGCCCTGCATGCGCTCGCGTTGCAGCCGCAGCATGATGACGACATCGGCATCGGTGACACCGGCGCGCAGGTCGTGGTAGATATGTACGCCGAGTGCCCCGGCATAGGCGGGTACGAGGGTTTTCGGTGCCACGACCCGGACTTCGCCGGTGTTCAGTACGTTGAGTGCGTGGATCTGCGAGCGTGCCACGCGCGAATGCATGATGTCGCCGACGATGGCAACCCGCAGGCGGCCGAAGTCCGGGCCCTTGGCGCGGCGGATGGTGAACATGTCGAGCATGGCCTGGGTCGGGTGGGCATGCCGGCCGTCGCCGGCATTGACGACGCTGACATGCGGCGCCACGTTGCTGGCGATGAAATGGGCCGCGCCGCTGTCGGCGTGGCGGACCACGAACATGTCGACGTGCATGGCCTCGAGGTTTCGCAGTGTGTCCAGCAGTGTCTCGCCCTTGACCGTGCTGGACTGGGTGATGTTGATATTCAGCACATCGGCGGACAGGCGCTTGGCCGCCAGCTCGAAGGTGGTGCGGGTGCGGGTGCTGGCCTCGAAGAACAGGTTGACGATGGTCTTGCCGCGCAGCAGTGGCACTTTCTTCACCGACTGCTCGGCCACGCCGGCAAAGGATTCCGCCGTGTCCAGGATGTCGTTCAGCAACTGGCGATTCAGTCCCTGTATGCTCAGGAAGTGGCGCAGCCGGCCCTGGCGGTCGAGTTGCAGGCTGCCGTGTTTCATCCGCTCTGCCGGATTTCCAGTTTCAGAGGTTCAGGGCCGGACAGCTTGATGTGCTGGTCCGGATCCAGCTGCACGTGCCGGCCGACGACATTGGCCTGGATGGGCAGCTCGCGGCCGTCACGTTCGACCAGGGTCGCCAGTACGATCGATGCCGGCCGCCCGTAATCGAACAGCTCGTTCATCGCGGCGCGGATGGTGCGGCCGGTATGCAGAACATCGTCGACGAGGATGAGGTGGCGGTCATCAATGCTGAAAGGCAGCTGCGACGGTTGCACCACGGGGTTCATGCCGATACGGGTGAAATCATCACGGTAAAACGAGATGTCCAGGCTGCCCAGCGGGTCCCCGAGTCCGAGCCGCCGGTGCAGGCGCTCCGCTACCCAGACGCCGCCGGTGTGGATGCCGACCATGGCGGGCCGGTGACGTCCGCTGTCGGCCATGAGGCTCTCCAGCTCCACGGCCATCGTCTCGATCAGCGCGCTGACGTCATCGATTTCGTTCATGCCCGCCTGTCCAGCCAGTCCTGCAGGATAATGCGCGCGGCGGCGGCATCAACACCGCTGCGTTGCGTGTCATGCAAGCCGGCCGCGGTGTGCGAACTCAGGCGTTCATCCATGGCGTATACCGGCAAACGGTAGCGGCCCTCCAGCTGCCGGATGAAACGCCGTGCGGCAGTGGTGACATCGGAGTCGCTGCCATCGGCATGCAGCGGCAGGCCGACCACCAGCGCGTCGGGTCGCCAGTTCCGGATCAGATCGCCAATGCTGTCCCAGTCGGGCCGCCCGTCACGGGATGGGATTGTGGTCAGCGCCGTGGCGGTGCCGGTGATGGTCTGTCCCGTGGCGACGCCGATCCGCTGCCGGCCGAAGTCAAATCCCAGCAGTGTCTGCAAGACGGGTGACCGGTTTGTCGCCCGGCGGTGAATGTCTGCCTGTGCCGCGATCATGCATGCCCCGTCTCGCCGGAGATCAGCCTGAGATCGACGCCGATCAGGGCCGCGGCGGCCTCCCAGCGCTGATCGTAGGGTGTCTCGAACACGATGGCGGTGTCTGCCGGGCCGCTCAGCCAGGCGTTGGCGGCCAGTTCTTCCTCGAGCTGACCCGCCCCCCAGCCGGCGTAGCCCAGCGTGATGAACGACTTCTCCGGGCCCTCGCCGCGGGCGATGGCCTCCAGGATGTCGCGCGAGGAGGTGATACCGGTCCGTTCGCTGATCCGAAGCGTGGCCTCCCAGTCGCCGACGGGTTCGTGCAGCACGAACCCGCGGTCATTTTGCACCGGGCCGCCCATGAACACCGGCTGGCTGCTGATACCCTCGCGCGTGATCCCGATTTCCATGTGCTCGAGTATGTCACCGAGTGACAGTTCTGTCGGCCGGTTGATGACCAGGCCGAGTGCGCCTTCCTCGTTGTGCTCGCAGATGAGTGTGGTCGTGTGGTGGAAATTCGGGTCGGACAGCGCCGGCATGGCAATAAGGAAGTGGTTGCTGAGAGATTGAACCTGACCCATGTGTGTAGTATCGGGCACCGGGGGTGCCTGTATCAAGTCTTCCGGCCGGACCACGGCGGGCTGGCCGTGGCATGCAGGGCAGCCCGCTAGTGGCTTTGCATGCGGTTGGTGGTGGAGAATTCCCAGGTGCGCGTGATGTGCAGGACGTCGGCGTTCCTGGCTATCTCCGGGGGGAACGGTGCATAGGGTCCGGCCAGGTTGACAATGCGGATGGCCGCCTCGTCGAGCAGTTTGTGCCCGGAGGGCCGCAGCACGGTGACGTTCCGCACCGTGCCATCCGGATTGAGTGCCACGTCGAGCAGCAGCTTGCCGCTTACCCCCTCGCGCCGGGCGGCATCCGGGTAATTCAGGTTGCCGACACGCTCGACCTTGCGCACCCACTCACTCATGTAGTTCGCATACTTGAATTCACGGGTGCGTGCCGACACGAAGACCTGTCGCGGACGTTTGGCATAGGCCTGCATTGACTCGTTCAGCTGTTCACTGAGGTTGACCATCTCCATACTGCGCTCGATCAGCTCGGTGGCCGTGATGTCTTTCGTGTCGGTTTCCGGCCGGGTCATGTCTTCCTGGCGGACCTCGCGCGGGGCCTGTGTCGTGGTGATGACCTGGCTGGGTGTTGGCGCCGGCTGCTGCTGTGGCTGCACCGGGGGGGCCAGCTCCGGCAGCGCCTGCTGTGGCCGCACCTTTTCGGCAACGTTGCCACCGCCATCCTGGCTGGTCTGGGCGAGGTATTCCGCCTCATCCGGCGGTGGCGTGTCGCGGGTCGCGATGGTGATATCCAGTGTCGGCAGGTCGGTCGGCGGTTTTTCCGGGTCGCTGGTGCCGAAAGTAATGCCGAGGATGATCATGGCGTGCAGCACCACGGCGAAGAACAGCGTCAGTGCCAGCCTGTCGGTGCTGGTGACCGGGCTGGTGTCGGGCAATTCGGGATCTAGGTTCTGCATATGGTGCGACCGGTGGCAACGGCGCCGGCAATTATACCGCTGACAATGCCAAACAGCAGTGCTGCAGTCAGCAATACCGGAAACAGGCGCCACAGTGCCGGGTGCGGGATAAACAGCAGCCAGGCGAGGGTGAACTGTCCGGCCATGTGCGAGAGTGCGGCGAGGATGCTGAAACCGACCGGCCCGAAACCCCGGCCGGGCAGGCGAATGGCGAACCACAGTATGCCGATACTGCTGAGTGCGCCACCGAGACTGAGGACAAATGTGGGTGTCAGGAACGTGCCCAGCAGCAGGCTGCCGCACAGTACCCGCAACAGGCTGACCCAGGCTGCCGCCGCCCAGCCGAACTGCAGCAGGACGATGATGGTGATGACGTTGGACAGGCCCGGCTTCAGGCCAGGTAACGGCGCGGGAATCGCGCTTTCCATGATGTGGATGGTGATCGCCAGCGCCGCCAGCCAGGCAATGCGGTGGTCTTCGACGGTTGTCTGGATCAGCATGGGCGGTCCGGTGGGCCGTCCCGGCAATGGCTGCAGGGACGCTGGGCATGAATCGGCCCTATACTTTACCAAGGTCAGCGCGCGTGTGGATAAACCGGTGAATATTTCTTCGCCGGCGGTGCAGCTGTCGTGCCGGAGTCAGGGGGGAAGCGCGTTGCCATGAACGGGCCGGCGCTGCCCGCCCTTGTATGGCGCGGTCTGCCCCGTTAAGCGTACCGCGTCTAGAAATTCATGGCATCGTACCTCGGGTGCCTGCCGAGCAGCTGAATACTGATCCGGTTCGGCAGACAGGCCGCCACTTCGCCGGTGTGCTCGAGCCAGCCGGTGTGGATGCAGACCTTGCTCCTGCAGGGTGAGCTGAGAAAGCGTGCCTTGCCGCCGCTGATTTCAATCCGGCTCTCCCCCAGCGGGCCGGTGATATCCAGCTGCCTGTCAGGTGACAGGGTGATGACCTGTGCCGGGGCATCGCCGGCCTGCAGTTCAAGCCAGCTTGCCGGGCCCGCGGGTAGCCAGAAACGCGCATACAGCAGCGGCAGGCAAGCCGCCACGACCACGATCAGCAGCCAGTCCGCGCGTGTCATGTCAAAGGCTTGCTCAGCCTGATTGTCGGGGTACCGGTCTCGAACCGCACGCGTGACTGCATGGCCGGGTTCATGTGTACAACGCCATCGCGGTCGATCAGCATGACATAGCGTATGCCCATCCGGCGCGCCAGCGCTGTCCAGTCGTCGGGTCCGGCGACAAACAGGGCGGTTGCAGCGGCATCGGCGGTCGCGGCCTCGCGGTGCATGACGGTCACCGAGACCGTTTGTCCGGCCGGGTAGCCGGTACGCGGGTCGATGATATGGTGATAGCGCCGGCCCGAGGCCTCGAAGTAACGCTCGTAGTCACCCGAGGTGAAGATACTTTCATCCTCCGAGAGTTCGACCGAGGCCAGGACGCCGGCCTGGCGCGGGTGACGGATGCCGATACGCCATGGCCGGTCACCGTGCCTGCCAATGGCGCGCAGGTCGCCGCCGGCATTGATGATGGCATGCGCTATCCCCAGGGATTGCAGCAGTTCGATGCCGCGGTCGATGGCGTAGCCCTTGGCAAAGGCGCCAAGGTCATACTGCACTGTCGGGTTGCGGCTCACAAGCTGGCCGTTCTCCAGCACGACGTCGGCGGCGGACGGCGCCCGGGCAAGCAGCGCCTGTATCGCTGCCGGGTCGGGAGGTGTCAGCGCGCTGATCTCGTCGGCGTGGAAGCCCCACAGGTCAACCAGCTTGCCGATGGTCGGGTTGAACAGCCCGCCGCTCTGCAGTGACAGGCGGTTGGCGCTCTGCAGCAAGGGCAGGATGTCTGCACCGGGCCTGAACGGTCTGCCCTCTGCCAGTTGCGTGTTGGTTTGCGCCAGACTGCCGGCTTCCCAGGCGTGCCAGTCGGTATGCATGGCATTGAATGCCAGTACCAGCGCCTCGCTGGCCTGCGCCTGCTGTTCCGGGTTCGCGCCGTAGAGGCTGAGGTCGATGAGCGTGCCCAGCGCATAGAAGCGGTCGCGGAACACCGTATCGTGAGGCCGGTCGCAGCCTGACAGCAGGCATGTGACCAGCAGGGCGAGAACGATGCCGCGCAGCATCAGCGGTGGCGTTCGAGCCGCATGGCAACGGCAGCCATCAGCTGGCCGGCAATATCGGCGTTGTATTGCCGCTCCAGCTCGCGGATACAGGTCGGCGAGGTCACATTGATCTCGGTCAGGTAATCACCGATGACATCCAGTCCTGCGAAGATGATGCCCTGTTCGCGCAGCGTCGGGCCGACCTGTTCGCAGATCCAGTGGTCGCGCTCGCTGAGCTCCATGCCCTTGCCGGTGCCACCGGCTGCCAGATTGCCGCGTGACTCCCCGGCGGCCGGTATGCGTGCAAGGGCGTAGGGGAACGGCTCGCCCTCGATCATCAGGATGCGCTTGTCACCGGCGTCGATCTCCGGGATGTAACGCTGCGCCATGGCCGACTGGCGGCCGTTGTCCGTGATCGTCTCCAGGATGACATTGCGGTTCGGGTCATCATGACGCACCCGGAAGACCGAGGCGCCGCCCATGCCGTTGAGCGGTTTCACCACCATGTCCCGGTGTTCGGCGAGGAAGGCCTTGAGCCGGGGAATTTGCCGGCTGACCGTGGTGGGCGCGCAGCACTGGCTGAACCATGCGGTGTAGAGCTTCTCGCTGGCGTTGCGCAGTGCCTCCGGCCGGTTGACAACCAGCACGCCGCCGGCCTCGGTACGTTCCAGCAGGAAGGTGGTGTACATGTATTCCATATCGACCGGCGGGTCCTTGCGCATCAGCACCACATCCAGGCTGTCGAGTGGCAGGATCTCCCGGTCCCCGCGGGTGAACCAGTCATCCGGGTCGGCCCTTACCTGGAGCCGGCTCATTTCCGCCTGGCAGCTGCTGTCCTGCAGGAACAGGTCGGCCTGTTGCATGTAGTGAAGCTGCCAGCCTCTTGCCTGTGCGGCGAGCAGCATCGCCAGCGTGCTGTCCTTGTGAAATTTGATGGACTCGATCGGATCCATTACCACACCGAGTTTGACTGTCATTTTTCTGGCTCCCTGGTACGCGCCGGCGTGACATGAATGCGTAAAGTTTACCGGCGGCTGGACGATAAATCGCTGTAGTCAAACAGCAATATTAAGGTAAATCGTCTGTCGCGCGCGTCTACCGGCAGGCCGTAACGGGGCCAGCTCCGGACATTCACCGGGTCGGCTGTTGAATAACCAACATAAACAGATAGATAGAGACTATGCATAGCCAAGCTGAAACAGGCGGAATTGAGGATGCCATTGAGCCCGAGGCCGATAGGGAAGGTCCCGAAGCCGATACCGGCAGCTTCCGGGTCATGGTGATCGATGACAGCAAGACCATTCGCAGGACGGCGGAGACCCTGCTGAGGAAAGAGGGGTTCGATGTGGTGACGGCGATGGAT
>JBFELL010000103.1:0-10259 GCA_041552135.1 Gammaproteobacteria bacterium | reverse complement strand
TTCCGAGACCAGCAAACCGAACACCATGCTGAACTTTGACACCCTGGTGCCGAAGCTGCTCGACAACCGCGGCCTCAACCGCCTGGTGTATTTCCGCGAGGGCAAGCAGATCTCGGCCAAGCTCAAGGAGCGCCTGCACTCCAATTACCACGGCTCGGTTCGCCCCTGCCACAAGAGCGCTGACATCCCGCTGTCGATCAAGGCCACCCAGCTGGCGAGCAAGGTCGACACCATCATCATCATGTCGGGCGACTCGGACTACGTCGAACTTGTCAGGCACCTGAAATCGGAGGGCGTGCGTGTCGAGATCGCGGCTGTGCCGTCGACCACCTCGCAGTTACTGATCGACGAGGCGGACCATTTCCATGCCATCACCAGTGACGACTGGTTCACGCTGGAAGCGAAGAAATCCGCCCGCAAGGGCCCCCTGCGCAGACGCAGCACGAACGGCGAAAATCCGGGCAGCCCGGCCGGCAGCTAGTCAAGCCGCAGACCGGTGCGGCTGTCGGCAACCGGCCGGAGGTTCATCGACACCGGGCAGTGCCGCATACGCTCGACAATGCAGTCGATATCGCCCGCTGCCGGACTGCCGGACTTCAGCTTGCCGTCGAAGTCGATGTGCAACTGCTCCAGCATCCACTCATCCGAGGCCACCGCGTTGATGGTCCCTTCGCAGGACTCGAGCATCAGCTTGCGCTCGGCGCAGTTGACCCGCATGTAGGTGTGCTGACAGTGAAACACCGTATAGACAAACAGCAGGAAACCTGGAGACCGGGGATTCAGGTCCAGCGGCTGCCAGCCATCCCCGGTCAGCACGTCGACACCAAGTGTGTCGATGGTATTGTCGGGATCCTTGTAGCGGCAGGACAGGCGCAGGTGGAATTTATGCTGGCTCATCGGGCCCTCGCTGGTGGTGTTGGCACGTACACAGGTTAACCGCTGGAGCCCTGCTGCAATTTGCCCGGGATCAAGAAAAACTTCAATTCCCCGCCAGCCGCGCCTTGACCCGCGCGACCTCCATGCGCCCGGCATCGAGCACCACCGGCAGCAGTGGATACACGAACTCGATCAGGTCGAGCTGCTGCACCGCAAGCCGTTCGAGTTGCTCGCGCAGTCCGTCATCGAGCTGCGGCAGGGTCAGCAGGTAGGGCGAGACGTAGGCCGTGTAGTCATCGAACAGCTGTTGCTGTTCCGGCACCGTCCAGGCGCCTCGCCAGGGCAATGCCGGCAATCCCTCGCCCTGCAGCCAGTGCAGCCGGGCACCGCGTGCACCCTTGTTGACCAGTTCATTCAGGGCCTGCACTGTGTCCTGTCCCTGCGCCAGCGATGAGCGGGAGCTGAAGCCGCGGTCGGTCGCCGGCAGGCAGGACCAGGGCCCCGGCTTGCGGCCATCGCGCTCGACCTCGTCACAGGCCGTTGCCAGCAGTGCCAGCGGTTCACCGTCTGCGTCACACAGCCAGGCCTCGTGCGAATCAGCCGCCGGAAATGGCAGCCTCGGCCGCTCGGCCAGCGCCTCGAGCAGTAATGCCAGTGCCGGGTGCCTGTCCGGGTTGCTGATTTCGCGACTGACCGGCAGTCGACGAACCGCATCGGGCCGGCTGCACTTGCCGTAGATGAACCAGCGTCGCCGCGTCGGCCGCGGCCCGATATTGCCCCAGACACGCTCCGGTATTTCCTCCAGGCTCAGCAACTGCAGTTCCCAGTGCCGCCCGTCCACGGAGAGCGCGCGACCGTCACCGACTTCAATGACCTGCATGACACCCAGAAAAGGTGACACCCGGCGCCGGCTGTAGAAGCGTACTGGCACTATCGCCTCAGCCGGACTGCTCGAGCCGCTTTTGCAGCACCGAGATGAACTGCGAACAGGCATCCTGCTCCTCGCCCTCCAGGGCATCGAACAGGTACTCGAGTTCATCCATGACACGCATGATTTCTTCCCGGCCCCGGTAACTGTCCATTTTCCGGCCAACCTCTAGCAGAAAGGGATCCATCCGGTCCTCCTTTGCGTACAGTGCCCTGGATGCCTGCACTCCCGTCAGGGCATATTGCAGGGCAGGCAGGATACGCACTTTTGGTTAATGACTCACTGTTTTTGACTATACGGCAATCGACATGAACAGTTCACAACAGGCCGCAGTAGAAGTCCGCATCGAATGGCAAAGCCCCGACGCCCGTCATGCGGAACGCTATTATTTCGACAAGCTGAACTTCTGGCGGGATATCTTCCCGGGCAGGCTGTCCATCAGCCTGCCGGACAGCGATGGCGAATGGCTGCAGGAGGAATTTTCCGCCGGCGAACTGGTAGCGGCCTGGTCAGAGCACAACATTCATACCATCAGGCGCCGCTTGCTCAGGCTGAGCCGTCGCAACGGACCGCCGATCGAATTGCACAGTGGCCGGTTTTATCCGCGCAAGTTCGCCGCCGGGACTGCCGGCATCTTCGACGGCGACATGCACCCCATGCGGGTAATCGCCATCGACGAGGACAGCGTGCGGATCGACCTGAACCACCCGCTGGCACAGTCGCCCGTGACCGTGGCTGCCCGCATTCTGGAGCACAAGGGGCTCGCCGGGGAGCATGGCGGGCGCTGCAACGACATCGTCATGGACGTGCTCGACGGTGGTGTGGGCCTGCAGGCTGCCATGGTCGAAGGTCACACCGGACTCATCAATGGCACACCACTCGGCAGGCTGGATGCACGCGAGGATGCGCTGTTCTACTCGCAGCCACGCCTGGTGCAACACCTCGACAGCAGCGCCATCGCCCGGATCGGCGAAATCTACCGACGTTTCCTGCAGCCGGGTATGCGGGTGCTGGATTTCATGAGCAGCTGGGTCTCGCACCTGCCGGATGACCTGACCGGCATCACCGTCACGGGCCTCGGCATGAACGCCGATGAGCTGGAACAAAATGCGCGGCTCGGGGAGCGTGTCGTGCACGACGTCAACCAGGACCCGCGCCTGCCGTTCGAAGACAGGAGCTTTGACGCCGTGATCTGCACGGCCTCGGTCGAGTACCTGGTGCAGCCGATCGAGGTGTTCCGCGAACTTGCCAGGGTCGTCAGGCCTGGCGGCCATGTCGTGATGACCTTCTCCGACCGCTGGTTTCCCACCAAGGCCATCGACCTGTGGAGTGAACTGCACCCGTTCGAACGCATGGGACTGGTGCTGGACTATTTCCGCCAGTCGGGCAGCTTCAGCAAGCTGGCGACCGTGAGCAGCCGCGGACTGCCGCGCCCGGCGGACGACAAGTACGCCGGCCAGCGTGCGACTGCCGATCCGGTGTTCGCGGTGTGGGGTGAGCGGATCTGACCGGCAGTTTGCCGTGACCCTGCCGGTGATGTGCAGCAACGCCTGATCGATACGGGGCGAGGCTATCGGGCATGTCGCTTTGCTACTCTGCCCGGCCCGCATGCGGCATGAACCGGCAGTGTTATCTTTTCAGCCCGGGCTGGGTGACGCATGCCCAACGAAGGCTGCGAGTGTATTCCCGGTATCCTCCACTCTGTGGCTGCAGAATATTTCTCCGCGACATCGCACCATTGCGCGATAAAGCCCCTGCATCGGCCTGTGCAGGGCAGGGAGGCACAGGCTAGTTGCCGGTAACCGTCTTGCCTGTCGCCAGATCCAGCAGCAGCCCGACAACTCCCGGCGAGGCACCAAGATAGGGCGCCAGGATGATCTCCACCTCCGGGCTCTCGGCGCGGATGATATTCACCTCGCCGGGGATGTCGGTGGCCACATGCCGGCCCGCGGACAGGAAGTACGGCAGCACGGTGACCTCGGTGGCCCCAGCCCGTATGGCCGCGCGCAGGCCGTCGGGTATGGACGGCTCGGCAAGCTCCAGAAAGGCACAGGCGATCTGGTCGTATTGCCCGTTCGCGCTTGCTTCCAGCTGCAGGGCAAGCTGACGCACTTCATCATTGGATTCGGCACGGCGGCTGCCGTGGGCCACCAGTAACAGGCTTTTCATTGAACCGGATTCCCGTGTTGTTTTCTAGTGAGACGTCGACTGCCTCGTGGCCACCCGGATGTCCTCCTGGTAGCTCGCGGCACAGCGCTTGCCTTCGTCGAACTCCGCGTCGGTCATCTCAATGGCGACGTGATTGCGCAGCAACTCGGCATCCGCGTCACCGTGCAGGACCGCCACCGTCAGCCAGGCATAGGCGTCGACCAGACTGCGTTGTACGCCCCTGCCCTCTGCGTAGATCAGTCCAAGTGCATACAGGGCGTGCGGGTTGCCCAGCATGGCCTCGCCACGCACCGTCTCGACCAGCGCAGGGTCGTTGGCTCGCATCAGGTCCTTCAGGAAATCGGTTCGATACGCCATGGCGGGTGTCGTTACGGGCACGTGATAACAACCCGTATTCTAGCAGGCTGAGGGCAGGTGCGGGCGCGGCGGTTGCAATAAGCTGTCACTTATATACCCTAGCAGCCATGGTATGACACAACAGGAACCCCTGGTATGAATACTGAAGAAAACGCCATGGAACCGACCATGGACCCGAATGAGCTGTACCGCGAGGAGGTCATTACCGACCGCAAGATGGGCACGCTGCGCTGCCTGACGCCGATCAACAGCGACGGCTCCAGCGACACTGGCCGCAGCGTTGTTTACTCCGGCCAGATACAGATCATGACACCGGCCGGCTCGCTGCCGATCGGCTTTGAAATCGAGGCGAACTCACTGGACGAGGCCGTCGAGAAGTTCCCCGACGCGGCAAAACTGGCCGTCGACAGCACACTCGAGCAGCTCAAGGAACTGCAGCGCGAAGCCGCCTCCTCCATTGTCATCCCCGATGCCGGCGGCGGCCTGCCGGGCGGCGGGAAAATTCAGATTCCCTGATGCGAATTTCACGGCAACCGGCAGGCAATACCGGCCTTGCCGGGATAGTTGTTGTTTGCCCCGTTACTCGGTTAGAATCACGCGTGTTGCACAATCTCTATAAGGTTATTTCGGAAGTTCCAAGCTGTATCTGCTGTAAATGCCTTTGATGATATGCAATACAACATTTGTTTATTACTTTATTAGAGGTTATTTACATGGCTACAGGCACTGTAAAATGGTTCAACGAGTCCAAGGGCTTCGGTTTTATTGCACCTGCTGATGGCGGCGACGACGTGTTCGTGCACTTCTCCGCAATCCAGGGCGACGGATTCAAGACGCTGGCTGAAGGCCAGACGGTCAACTTCGATATCCAGGAGGGTCCGAAGGGTCTGCAGGCCGCCAACGTCACTCCGGCATAAGCGGGAGATCATCAGGCAGTACCCGGAGCCCCGCGGCATGCCGCGGGGTTTCTTTTTGGGTGACAGCAAAACACGGCCCTGCTTCCGCGGGCAAAGCCAGTCGTGGCTCGCCCGGGAACCGGGCAAGTGATCTGGCATCAGACTCGCGGCAGGTCACTGTCACCCGACAGGTACACATCCACCGCCCGGGCGCATTGCCGGCCCTCGCGGATCGCCCAGACGACCCATGACTGGCCACGCCGCATGTCGCCGCAACTGAATACACCGGGCACGCTGGTCGCGTAGTCGCTGCTCGAGGCGGCCACGTTGCCACGCGCGTCCAGTGCCAGACCCAGCGCATCGACGAGACCTTCATGGACCGGATGGGCATAGCCCATCGCCAGCAGCACCAGCTGCACCGGCAGGTGTAGCATGTCACCCGACATCGGCTGTTTCAGCCAGCCACCGTCCGCCTGGCGCCGCCACTGCAGGCGCTGCAACACCAGGCCGTCCACCCGGCCCGCCCCCACGATCGCCACCGTGTCGTAGCCCCAGATGTGCCTGCAGCCCTCCTCGTCATGGTCGCTCTCGTGCCATTCGGGTACATGTTCCGGCCAGTAGTCCAGCACATTGGCATGTGCCGGCGGCTGCTCGTGGTACTGGAGCTGGGTGACACGCCGCGCCCCCTGCCGGATGGCGGTGCCGATACAGTCGCTGCCGGTATCGCCCCCGCCGATAACAGCGACGTCCTTGTGCTGCGCCGTGATCACCTCGGAGGATAGCGCCGCCGATCCGGCAACACGGCGATTCTGCTGGGTGAGGTAATCCATTGCATAGTGGATACCGCCCAGTTCATGGCCCGGCACGCCAAGCCGGCGCGGGCGCCCCGAACCGCAGGCCAGCACCACGGCGTGCGAGTTCTCGTGCAGTTCATCGATAGCCAGGTTGACACCGGCATGCACACCGGTGCGAAACACCACGCCCTCGGCCTCGAGCTGGGCAATCCGCCGGTCGAGCACAGACTTGTCGAGGCGGAAATCCGGGATCCCGTAGCGCAACAGGCCACCCACCCGGTCCGATTTTTCGTACACCGTCACCCGATAGCCGGCGCGTGCAAGCTGCTGCGCACAGGCCAGCCCGGCCGGTCCCGAACCGATAACTGCGACCGGTCCCGATGCGTGTCGCGCGCTGCGCTCCGGACGGACCCAGCCCGCCCGCCAGGCGTGCTCGGCGATGGCCAGTTCGATGCTGCGGATGGTTACGGGCGAGCCGGCGAGTTTCAGCGTGCAGGCATCCTCGCAGGGTGCCGGACACAGGCGGCCTGTGAACTCCGGGAAATTGTTGGTCGATGCGAGTTGCGTCCAGGCACGATACCAGTCGGCTTCGCCGACCAGCTCGTTCCAGTCGGGGATGAGGTTGTGCACCGGACAGTAACCGTGACAGTCCGGGGTGCCGCAATCCATGCAGCGCCGCGACTGGAGCTGCGCCTGTGCCGGGGGCATGACCTGTTCATATTCATGCCAGTGCCGGATGCGCTGCCGGGCATGCTGCTTGTGTGCCGCTTGCCGCGGAAATTTGAGGAAACCGGTGTAATCGTTCATGGGACCGTGATCATCTGTCGCGCTGTTGTTAAGTCTAGACCACGGGAACCGGACCTGGCCGCCGGTATCCTGCTATCCGGTTGCCGAAAGACTGCAATTCGATGCAAGGTTCATGGCAGACGTGGCTGCCGGCAATAACTGCAAAGTCTGCAGGGATATGCCTCCCGGGCTAGGCAGACTGCACGCCCCCGGCCTTGCTGGTCGCCGCCCCGATCAGCCGCAGCTTCTCCACCCGACTGAGCTGCTTGATCTGCGCCTCACGCCGGCTGGCGGTGCTGCGGCTGTGGCCGCCCTCGAGGTAAACCACCGCCTCCGGCCGTCGCCCGCGAAAGTATTTCGCCCCCGCATTGCGGCCATGCTGCGACAGCCGCCGCTCGATATCGAGCGTGATGCCGGTGTACAGCGACCCGTCGCTGCAGCGGATGATATAGACCTGCCAGTTCATGGTGCCATGGTAGCCCACGGGTCACCGGCCAGTGAAGGCCGGCGACCCCGCAGCGCGCAATGTGTTACTATATCGCCCTTCATTTTTCCTTGAAAAAACGCCAGCTCATGGCGGGAGCCCCGATATGCAGATTGAAGACAAGCGTGTGGTAACACTTGCCTACACCCTGAAAGACAACGATGACAATGTCATCGACCAGTCCGATGACGGCAGTTTCTGTTACCTGCACGGTGCCAGCAATATCATCCCCGGGCTCGAGAATGCCCTGACCGGCAAGACCTCCGGCGAGGAGCTCTCGGTATCCATACCGCCGGAAGAGGCCTATGGCGTGCGTGATGACGAGAAGATCCAGACAGTGCCGCGCGAAATGTTCCCGCCGGAGCAGGACGTCGAGCCAGGCATGCAGTTCCACGCGCAGAGCCCCGAAGGCAACACCCTGGTCGTCACCATCGCGAAGGTCGAGGATGACAGCATTACCGTCGACGGCAACCACCCCCTTGCCGGCGTGCACCTGAATTTCGATGTCAGGGTCATGGAGATTCGCGAGGCCACCAGCGAGGAAATCGACCACGGTCACGTGCACGGCCCGGAAGGTCACCAGCACTGACATTTCCTGTCGGGCACGGTCACTCCCGCACATCCATGTGCCTTGCGACACCCGGATCATCCTGTCCATCGTCGCCCTGCGCCTTTGCCCGACCTGCGGCAACCATGGACGGTGCAGTCCGGGCAAGGCGATGCGTTGCCGACAGATAAAACCACTCGCCAGACAACAGACACCCGGAGAACAGCTGCTGCTGAGCGTAGTGTATGAAAGCCAGTGAACTCAAGCGCGGCCTGGTACTTGACCTGGACGGCCGCAAGATCCTCATCCGGCAACTGGAAGTCCAGAGTCCGTCATCGCGAAGCGGCAGCACACTGTACAAGGTGCGTGGCCACGACATCGTCACCCGGCAGAAATTCGAGGCCCGTTACAAGGGTGACGAGAACATCGCCACGGTCGACTACAGCCGGCGCCCCGTGCAGTTCCTGTACCGCGACGCCGAGGGTTGCACCTTCATGGACAGGGAAACCTTCGAGCAGCACACGCTGGGCGAGGACATGCTCGAAGATGAACTGCAGTACCTGGACGAAAACCTCGACGGCATCCTCGCCATGGTTGCCGACGGCGCCATCCTCGGCATCGAGCTGCCCGCCACGGTCAACCTCGAGATCACCGAGACCGCACCGGCCATGAAGGCCGCCTCCTCCTCCGCCCGCACCAAGCCTGCCACCCTCAGTACCGGCCTGGTCGTGCAGGTGCCCGAGTACCTGACCCCGGGCGAGGTCATCAAGGTCAATACCGCCACCGGCGAGTTCGTCTCACGTGCCTGACCCCGCCTGCGGCGGGCTGTCTGCTTGTCGCGGGCCGGGGAGCCCCCAACGGGGCACTGTCGGATCCGTCGCTGCGCTCCTTGATCCGACCTGCGGGACGCGGCGAGGCAGGCCGGATTAGTCCGCAGGGCATAATCCGGCAGGGATGCCGCGCTCAGGCCTCCAGCTCCTCCCAGCGCGTGTAGCACGCCTCGAGTTCGCCCGCCACCTTCTCCAGTCGTGCCAGTGTGGTGCTGATCGTTTCCGGATCCTGCCGATAAAAGCCCGGGTCACTGGTGATGGCCTGCAGTTCCGACTGCTCGTTTTCCAGTGACTCGATCCTTGCCGGCAGGGCATCCAGCTCGCGCTGGTCCTTGTAGGAGAGTTTCTTCGGTTTGCTGCCTGCCATCCCTGCCGCTGGCGCAACCGGTTTGTCTACCCGACTCGACTTCGGCCTTCCACTGCCGGCGGCAGGCAATGGCGTCGTGCGCTGCCGCAGCCAGTCGGTGTAGCCGCCCACAAATTCGCCGATGTGGCCGTGCTCCTCGAATACCAGTGTGCTGGTCACAACGTTGTCGAGAAATGCGCGGTCGTGGCTGACCAGCAGCAGGGTACCCTCGAAGTCCATCAACAGTTCTTCCAGCAGTTCCAGTGTTTCCACATCGAGGTCGTTGGTCGGCTCGTCCAGCACCAGCAGGTTCGCCGGTTTCGCGAACAGGCGCGCCAGCAGCAGTCGGTTGCGCTCGCCGCCGGAGAGGGTGCTCACGGACGACTGCAGGCGTTCCGGCGGAAACAGGAAGTCCCGCAGGTAGCCGGCGACATGGCGCGAGCGGCCGCCGATGGTGACCCGCGTGCTGCCCTCGGCGACGCTGTCCATCACTGCGGCATCGGGATCGAGTTGCGCACGTTGCTGGTCGAAATAGGCCGCCTGCTGGCGGGTGCCGCGGCGAATACGACCGCTGTCCGGCTCCAGGTCGCCCAGCAGCAGCCGGATCAGGGTCGATTTGCCGGAGCCGTTCGGACCGACGATGCCGACGCGGTCGCCGCGCAGGATGGTGGTCGAGAAGTGCTGCACCACAGGGTCCCCGCCCCAGGAAAAGCTGACGTCCTCGGCCTCGAACACCAGCCGGCCGGACTGTTCACCGTCCTGCAGTTGCAGCCTCGCCTTGCCGGAGCGCTCACGGCGCAGGCGTCGCTGCTCGCGCAGCGCCTGCAGGGCCCGTACGCGGCCCTCGTTGCGCGTGCGCCGGGCCTTGATGCCCTGGCGGATCCACGCCTCCTCCCGGGCCAGCTTCTTGTCGAACTCGGCATTGTGCCCGGCCTCGACCGCCAGCGCGGCCTCCTTGCGGCGCAGGAACCCGTCGTAGTGGCCTGGCCAGGACGTCAGCCGGCCGCGGTCCAGCTCGATGATGCGCGTTGCCAGCCGCCGCACGAAGGCGCGGTCGTGGCTGATGATCAGCAACGCCCCCTGGAAATCGGCCATGAACTCCTCCAGCCAGGTAATGGCCTCGATGTCGAGGTGGTTGGTCGGCTCATCCAGCAGCAGCACATCCGGGTCGCACACCAGCGCGCGGGCCAGCATCACGCGCCGCCGCCAGCCGCCCGAGAGGCCGTGGAAGCCGGCGTCGCCGTCC
>JBFELL010000102.1:0-10417 GCA_041552135.1 Gammaproteobacteria bacterium | reverse complement strand
CTGGGTACCGAGCACCGGCTCGGCCTGCGGGAACTTCTCGAAGGTAAACCGCGGCACCTTGGTGACGACGTAGTCGATGTTCGGCTCGAACGACGCCGGCGTGGCCCCGCCGGTGATCTCGTTCTTCAGTTCATCCAGTGTGTAGCCGACCGCGAGCTTGGCGGCCACCGTGGCAATCGGGAAGCCGGTGGCCTTGGAGGCCAGCGCCGAGGAACGTGACACACGGGGGTTCATCTCGATGATGACCATGCGCCCGTCTGCCGGGTTGATGGCAAACTGCACGTTGGAACCGCCGGTCTCGACACCGATCTTGCGCAGCACAGCCAGCGAGGCGTTGCGCATGATCTGGTATTCCTTGTCGGTCAGGGTCTGCGCCGGCGCCACGGTGATGGAGTCGCCGGTATGCACGCCCATCGGGTCGAGGTTCTCGATGGAACAGATGATGATGCAGTTGTCGCTCCGGTCGCGCACCACTTCCATCTCGTATTCCTTCCAGCCGAGGATGGACTCCTCCAGCAGCACCTCGGTGGTCGGCGAGAGGTCCAGGCCGTGCTCGCAGATGGTGACGAACTCTTCCTTGTTATAGGCAATGCCGCCACCGCTGCCGCCGAGGGTAAACGACGGCCGGATGATGACGGGGAAACCGATCGAGGCCTGCATCTGGTGGGCCTCTTCCATGCTGTGCACCACGGCAGCATGCGGTGTCGACAGGCCGATTTCCGTCATGGCGTCACGGAACAGACCGCGGTCCTCGGCCATGTCGATGGCCTCGCGGCTGGCGCCGATCAGCTCGACGCCGTATTTCTCGAGCACCCCCTCGCGCACCAGGTCGAGCGCGCAGTTGAGCGCCGTCTGGCCGCCCATGGTCGGCAGCAATACGTCCGGGCGCTCCTTATCGATGATGGCGGCGACCGTCTTCCAGTGCACCGGCTCGATGTAGACGGCATCCGCGGTGTCCGGGTCAGTCATGATAGTCGCCGGATTGGAATTCACCAGCACGACCCGGTAGCCCTCCTCGCGCAGCGCCTTGCAGGCCTGTGCGCCGGAGTAATCGAACTCGCAGGCCTGGCCGATAATGATCGGGCCGGCGCCGATGATCAGGACGCTTTCGATGTCAGTGCGTTTTGGCATGTGTACTTTGATACTTGAATGTAGGTCGGGTCAGGCGTGAAACGCCGTAACCCGACACCGGATCGATAATTGTCGGGTTACGCTTCGCTAACCCGACCTACAGCTGGTTTCGTTTTGCCATTAACCCAATAAACCGGTCGAACAGCGGCGCGACATCGTGCGGCCCGGGACTGGCCTCCGGGTGGCCCTGGAAGCTGAAGGCCGGGCAGTCGGTGCGCGCTACACCCTGCAGCGAGCCGTCGAACAGCGAGCGGTGCGTTGCCGTCAGTTGTTCCGGCAGGCTGTCCTCGTCCACCGCAAAACCGTGGTTCTGGCTGGTAATCATGACCTGCCGGCTGTCGAGATCCTGCACCGGGTGGTTGGCGCCGTGGTGGCCGAACTTCATCTTCATGGTGCGCGCGCCGCTGGCCAGCGCCAGCAACTGGTGACCGAGGCAGATCCCGAACACCGGCAGATTGGCTGCCAGCAGTTCGCGAATGGCGACGATCGCATAGTCGCACGGCTCGGGATCTCCC
Source organism: Gammaproteobacteria bacterium (assembly GCA_041552135.1). Classification (GTDB taxonomy): domain Bacteria; phylum Pseudomonadota; class Gammaproteobacteria; order UBA9214; family UBA9214; genus SZUA-186. The sequence continues at coordinate 8,771 of JBFELL010000102.1, read as the reverse complement.
GGCCCGTTGGACAGGAACACACCGTCCGGCTGCAGGGCCATGACCTCGCTGGCCGGCGTCTGTGCCGGCACCACCGTCAGGCGGCAGCCCCGGTCTGCCAGCATACGCAGAATATTGCGCTTGACGCCGAAATCGTAGGCCACCACGTGGTACGGCAGGTCCGCATCCGGCGCATCGACCGGCAGACCGCCCTCGAGCGACCACGTACCCTGTCGCCACGGATACGACCCGGCCGTGGAGACTTCCCTGGCAAGATCCAATCCCTTCAGGCCCGGGAAGGCCTGCGCCCCGGCGATCGCCGCCTGCTCGTCGATGGCGTCGCCGGCCACTAGGCAACCGTTCTGTGCGCCCTTCTCGCGCAGAATGCGCGTCAGGCGGCGGGTGTCGATATCGGCGATACTAATGACCCTGCGCGACTGCAGGTAGTCCTCCAGGGACGCCGTGCTGCGGAAATTGCTGGTGCAGGCCGGCAGGTCGCGGATCACCAGACCGGAGCAGTGGATGGCACCGGCCTCCTCGTCCTCGGGATTGGTGCCGACATTGCCGATGTGCGGGTAGGTCAGGGTGACGATCTGGCGGGCATAGGAGGGATCGGTAAGGATCTCCTGGTAACCGGTCATGGCGGTGTTGAACACCACTTCGCCGCTGATCTGGCCTTCAATACCAATAGAAACGCCCCGGAACAGACTTCCGTCTTGCAAAGCCAACAGGGCCGGTTTCCTCAAGAAGACCTCCGCGTCTGGACGTAGAAAACGGGAGGGTCCCCGGCGGAACCATCCCGTTCTGGATGCTGCAATGAACTGCCTCGAATCTGGCGGGGGATTGTAATGGATTCCCGGCCGGGCTGTCTACGGAGGGATCAGGAAAAGCGGGATTCACCGCAGAGGACCCAGAGTTTATCCTTGCGCCCTTTGCGCCTTTGCGGTGAGCCGTTTTTATGCCTTTCCCTGCGTCTCGGCGGTGAACATCTCGCCTTTATTCCCCACGGCTCAGTCCTTCAGACCCAGCACATCCTGCATGTCGAACAGGCCCCTGTCTCGGTCCATCAGCCAGGCGGCGGCGCGTGCGGCGCCACTGGCGAAGGTCATGCGGCTGGAGGCCTTGTGGGTGATCTCGACGCGCTCGCCGGTGCCGGCAAATAGCACAGTATGGTCGCCGACGATGTCACCGGCGCGGATGGTCTCGAAGCCGATGGTCTGGCGGTCGCGCTCGCCGGTATGCCCTTCCCGTCCGTAGACGGCGCAATCCTTCAGATCGCGGCCGAGCGCCGCGGCCACCACCTCGCCCATGCGCAGGGCGGTACCCGACGGTGCGTCGACCTTGTGGCGATGGTGCGCCTCGATGACCTCGATATCAACCTCGTCGCCGAGCACCCGTGCCGCCATGTCCAGCAGCTTCAGGCACAGGTTGACGCCGACACTCATGTTGGGCGCGAACACCACGGCGACATCATCGGCGGCAGCGGCAATCTGCGCACGCTCCCCCTCGGTAAAACCGGTGGTGCCGATCACCGTGCGCCGCCCCGCGGCACGGCATGCCGCGAGGTTCGCCAGCGTGGCGGCCGGGCGGGTGAAGTCGATCAGGACGTCGAAGTCACCGGTCACCGCGGCAATGTCCGCACCCACGCTCACGCCCAGCCGGCCCACACCGGCCAGCTCGCCGGCATCGCTGCCGAGCAGGCTGCTGTCGGGGTGCTCCAGGGCAACGGTGACGTCCAGCCCGTCGGTGGTGTGGCAGGCCTCGATCAGGCTGCGGCCCATGCGACCGGCCGCGCCGGTGATTGCGATTCGTGTCATGTTGGTGGCATCTCTTTGTTTTCAGGTGTGGTGAGGGTGTTAGGTAATGTGAATCAAGTCAACCGGGTATTCATCAGGTACAGGTTTCGCCCTGTCGGGCGAGGTACTTTCTCTTGCGTGCCCAAGAGAAAGTACCCAAAGAGAAGGGCACCCGGAGCCCTCGTCGGCTGACGCCGATGCCCTGCGTTCCTCGCCAATCCGGGGGGCGCGCATAACTCGGAGCCGGGCCGGGGTCATGCGACCCCTCCCCGGCTTGCCTCAAACAGGATGCGCGCCTTATCCCCGGATTGACTGCGGTACTCGGCGAGGGCTACGGGACAGGGAACACCACCCTCACCCCGTAGGCGCAGCCGAGCATCGCAGGAAAAACCGGGGCAAGCGAGGCCATGTCTGAGCGAATCGAGCGACTGCGAGTGCGCGAGTTGGGCGAGCGCCGGTTTTGCCGAGAAGCGCAGGTGACCCGCGTCAGCGGGCAAGCCTCCGGGCCGCCTTTCTTTTGGGTACTTTTCTTTGGCGGCGCAAAGAAAAGTACCTCGCCCAACAGGGCGAAACCCGTGTCCAGGCAGGCAGGGTCAGGGAGCACAGCGACAAACCCGGCAAAAAAATTGCAGAAGCCGCTCAGCTGGCCAGATCGTCGAAAAACTTCTTCACCCCGTCCAGCCAGGAGGTGTGCTGCGGGCTGTGTCGACTGCCGCCCTCGTCAACCTCGGAGGCAAACTCCTTCAGCAGCTCCTTCTGTTTGCGGTTGAGCTTCACAGGCGTCTCGACCGCCACCTTGCAGATGAGATCGCCGGTCGGGCCGCCACGCACCGGTTTCACGCCCTTGCCGCGAAGGCGGAACATCCTGCCCGTCTGGGTCTCGGGCGGGATCTTCAGATTGACTCGACCATTGAGTGTGGGCACCTCGAGCTCGCCGCCGAGTGCCGCGGTGACAAAGCTGATCGGCACCTCGCAGAACAGGTGGTTTTCCTCGCGCTGGAAGATGGGATGTTCCCTGACGTGGACCTGGACGTACAGGTCGCCCGGTGGACCACCCGCTTCGCCGGCCTCGCCCTCGCCCGCCAGCCGGATGCGGTCGCCGGTATCGACGCCGGCAGGGACCTTGACCGACAGTGTCTTGCGCTCCTCGATCCGGCCCTTGCCATGACAGCTCTGGCAGGGATCCGAAATAACGGTGCCCTGACCATGACAGCGCGGGCAGGTCTGCTGCAGGGAAAAGAAGCCCTGCTGCATGCGAACCTGGCCATGACCGCCGCAGGTGGTACAGGTCGTCGGACTGCTGCCCTTTTTCGCGCCGCTGCCGCCACAGCTGTCGCACACGACCAGCGTCGGCACGCGAATCTTGACCGTGGTACCGGCCACAGCGTCCTCGAGTGACAGTTCCAGGTTGTAGCGCAAATCCGAACCGCGGTAGACGCGCTGACCGCCTCCTGCCCCACCGCGGGCACCACCGAAAATGTCGCCGAAGACGTCGCCGAAGATGTCGCTGAAACTGGCACCGGCACCGGCCCCCGCCGGCCCGTAGCCACCACCCATGGACGGATCGACGCCGGCATGTCCGAACTGGTCATAGGCCGCCCGTTTCTGGGAGTCGCTGAGCACCTCCCAGGCCTCCTTGCACGCCTTGAATTTCTCCTCGGCCTGCTTGTCGTCCGGGTTGCGGTCCGGGTGGTGCTTCTGTGCCGCACGCCGGTAGGCCTTCTTGAGGTCGGCCTCACTGGCGTTCTTCGAGACACCCAGCACTTCGTAGTAATCGCGTTTTGACATGGCTCTTCATGTTGTGGGGACAGACCCCCCTGTATTCTGACCAGCGACCTGTCCGGTACGACAAAGGTCCCGGGGCTGCAAGACAGCCCCCGGACCCCGGCACGTGGCAGGCTCTGACCCCGTGTTCAGGCAAACGGGGTATTCCCCCACACTACAGCATTACTTGCTGTCGGTGTCCTTGACTTCCTCGAACTCGGCATCAACGACGTCGTCGCCCGCGGCCGCCTCGCCACCGGCTTCCGCCTGGGGCTGTGCCTCGCCCTGCTGCTGCGCCGCCTGCTCCGCGTAGACACGTTCGGCCAGCTTGCCGGACTTCTCGCCAAGCTCCTTCGTCTTTGCCTCGATGGTCTCCTTGTTGTCGCCCTTCATGGCCTCCTGCAGGGCCTCGATGGCGGCCTTGATATCCTTCTTCTCGTCCTCGCTCACCTTCTCGCCCAGTTCGTCGATGGACTTGTTGGTGGCGTGAATGAGACCGTCGGCCTGGTTGCGCGCATCGATCAATTCGTGGAACTTGCGGTCCTCGTCGGCATGCGCCTCGGCGTCCTTGACCATCTGGTCGATCTCGTCGTCCGACAGGCCGCTGGAGGCCTTGATCTGGATCGATTGTTCCTTGCCGGTCGCCTTGTCCTTGGCCGACACGTGCAGGATGCCATTGGCATCGATGTCGAAGGTCACCTCGATCTGCGGCACGCCGCGCGGCGCCGGCGGGATGTCGCTGAGGTCAAAGCGACCCAGCGACTTGTTCGCCGTGGCGACATCGCGCTCACCCTGCAGCACATGCACGGTAACCGCGGTCTGGTTGTCGTCCGCCGTGGAGAACACCTGGTTGGCCTTGGTCGGGATGGTCGTGTTCTTCTCGATCAGCTTGGTCATGACACCGCCCAGCGTCTCGATACCCAGAGACAGCGGCGTCACGTCGAGCAGCAGCACATCCTTCACCTCGCCGCCAAGCACACCGCCCTGGATGGCCGCGCCGATGGCCACCGCCTCGTCCGGGTTCAGGTCCTTGCGCGGTTCCTTGCCGAAGAAGCCCTGCACCGCCTCCTGCACCTTGGGCATGCGGGTCTGGCCACCGACCAGGATGATGTCGTTGATTTCGCTGGCAGACAGCCCGGCATCACGCAGTGCGATCCTGCACGGTTCAATGGTGCGATCGATCAGGTCCTCGACCAGCGATTCCAGCTTGGCACGCGTCAGCTTCATGTTCAGGTGCTTCGGCCCGCTGGCATCGGCCGTGATGTAGGGCAGGTTCACGTCGGTCTGCTGGCTGGAGGACAGTTCGATCTTGGCCTTCTCGGCACCCTCCTTGAGGCGCTGCATGGCCAGCGGGTCACCGCGCAGGTCCATGCCCTGGTCCTTCTTGAATTCATCGGCCAGGTAGTCAATCAGGCGCTTGTCGAAGTCCTCGCCGCCGAGGAAGGTATCGCCGTTGGTGGAGAGCACCTCGAACTGGTGTTCGCCGTCGACGTCGGCGATCTCGATAATGGATATATCGAAGGTGCCGCCACCCAGGTCGTAGACCGCGATCCTGGAATCGCCGCGCTTCTTGTCCATCCCGTAGGCCAGCGCAGCCGCGGTCGGCTCGTTGATGATGCGCTTCACATCCAGGCCGGCAATGCGGCCGGCATCCTTGGTCGCCTGGCGCTGAGAGTCGTTGAAGTAGGCCGGCACGGTAATGACCGCCTCGGTCACCGGCTCGCCAAGGTAATCCTCGGCGGTGCTCTTCATCTTCTGCAGCACCCGCGCGGAGACCTCCGGCGGCGCCATCTTCTTGCCCTGCGCCTCGACCCAGGCGTCACCGTTGGCGGCCTTGACGATGGTGTAGGGGACCAGGTCGATATCGCGCTGCACGACATCCTCGTCGAAGCGGCGTCCGATCAGGCGCTTGACGGCAAACAGGGTGTTGGCCGGGTTGGTCACCGCCTGGCGCTTGGCCGCCTGGCCAACGAGCACCTCGCTGTCATCGGTAAAGGCCACGATCGACGGCGTCGTGCGATCGCCCTCACTGTTCTCTATGACGCGGGTCTTGCTGCCTTCCATGACGGCAACACAGGAGTTCGTCGTGCCGAGGTCAATTCCGATTATCTTGCCCATTTTCTCTATTCTCCAGATAACTTCATGTAATGTTTATAAATAGGTAATCACAGCCATTGACTTCTAGATGGGGTCGGGGTCGCGGAAAATCAAGCCTCATCGTTGGCCCTGGCGGCATCGGGCGCCTTCGAGACGATCACCATGGCCGGTCGTATCAACCGCTCGTTCAGCAGGTAGCCCTTTTGCACCACCGTGACAACCGTGTTCGGCGCAACATCGTCACGCTCCTGCAGGGACATGGCCTGGTGGAAATCGGGATTGAAGGCCTCGTGTTCCGGGTTCACCTCGCTGATACCGAACTTCTCCAGCACGCCGGTCAGCATCTGCAGGGTGAGGTCCACGCCTTCACGCAACTTCTGCGGGTCGGTGTTTTCCTGCGCCGAGGCCGACAGCCCCATCTCCAGACTGTCCCGCACCGGCAGCAGATCCTGGGCGAAGCGCTCCAGGGCGTACTTGTGCGCATTGGCCACATCGCGCTCGGCGCGTCTGTTCAGGTTCTCGATGTCGGCCTGCAGCCGCAGGCACTGGTTCCAGTGCTCGTCCGCCTTGTTGCGGGCATCTTCCAGCATCCCGGTCAGCTCGGCATGGTCTTGCGTGACGGCTTCTGCACCGTCTCCGGTATCGGCACCTTGAACCTCTTCAACCGTGTCCAGCACCTCTTCCGCAGACTGTTCTTCCTTTTTTGACATAGGGTTACTCCAGCTTTCTAAACCGTAATTTCAGAAATGGCATGCGCCCGTGACCACGCGCGCACGGGCAGAACTACGACACATATGGGGATTATTCCTTCTGCTTCAAGGCCGCGCCGAGCAGACGCGCCGTGGCATCGACGATCGGGATGACCCGCTCGTAGGCCATGCGGGTCGGGCCGATGACCCCCAGCACCCCCACCACCTCGCCGTCAACCTGGTAGGGGGCAGTGACCATGCTGCACTCATCGAGCGTCTGGTAGCCGGACTCCTCGCCGATGAAGATCTGGATACCCTCGCCGTGCACGCACTGGTCGAGCAGGTTGAGAATCTCGCGCTTCTGGTTGAAGGCATCGAACAGCTTGCGCAGGCGTTCGATATCGCACAGCTCCTGGAAACCCATCAGGTTGGTCTGCCCTGACATGATGAAGTCTTCGTTGCTGTTGCGCTCCAGTACCTGATCGGCCATGTGCATGGCCGTCAGCATCATCTGGTTCATGGTGGAGCGCGCCTCCTGCATCTCGCGCAGCAGCGTATTGCGCACGTCGGCCAGTTCCTTGCCCGTAAACAGTTCGCTCAGGTAGTTCGATGCCTGCTGCAGTTCCCCCGGACTGCACTCGCGCTCGGTGTGCACAATCCGGTTCTGCACCTCGCCCTCGCTGGTCACCAGGATGGCCAGCACGCGGCGCTCGGACAGCGGCAGGAACTCGACCCGCCGGAACACCGGATGCTCGTGTTTCGGCAACGTCACGACACCGGCCAGCTGCGTGATGCCGGACAGCAGGCCGGTGGCCGATTCCAGCAGGTCCTTGGCTGTCGTATCGATATCCAGCTGGGCGCGGATCTCCTCGAAGGCGCCGGACTCCAGCGGCTGCACACTGAGCAGCGTATCGACGAAAAAACGGTAGCCCTGCACGGTCGGGACACGCCCGGCCGAGGTATGCGGGGACTGCACGAAACCCAGCTCCTCGAGGTCCGACAGGACATTGCGGATAGTGGCCGGGCTGAGGTCGAGCCCGGCCTCGCGCGCCAGCGTCCGCGAACCCACCGGCTGTCCCTCACGGGCGTAGCGCTCGATCAGCGCCTTCAGCATATGCTGGGCGCGATCGGAGAGGTCGGGAGGTGGATGCATAGTAGAAGGACGGTGGTTGCAGTGTGTTTACCTGATTGGCACTCTCCTCTTTAGAGTGCCAGAAAGCAACCTACAGCCACCCCGGATGCCTGTCAACCCACAGCACATGCGCTCGCCGCAGGTGTTGGCGCACACTGGCAGTCGTGTTAGTTTTCCCTGTAACTCAACCGGATGCCCCATGACCACAGCCGTCTTCAAGCGCATTGGCCTCATCGGCAAGAGCGGTGACAGGAATGTCTCGGCAACCCTGCGCAGACTGGTCGAACTGCTCGAGTCCCGCCAGGCACAGCTGCTGCTCGACGCGGACATCGCCGACATGCTGGCCGACAGCGGTCACCCGGTCGCAGACCGTGAGTCGCTGGCGCGGCAATGCGATCTCGCCATCGTGGTCGGCGGCGACGGCACCCTGCTGAATGCCGCCCGCAGCCTGGCGGAACCCGGGGTGGCGGTGCTCGGCGTCAACCTTGGCCGGCTTGGATTTCTGGTCGACGTCTCGCCGGAGGACATGGGCCGGCAACTGCAGAATATCCTCGCCGGCAACTTCGACGAGGAAGCGCGCACCCTGCTGCACGCCACGGTCACCCGCGGGGATGACGTCATCAGCGCCAGCAATGCGCTCAATGATGTCGTTATTCACAAGAAAGACATCGCCCGGATGATCGAGCTCGACACCTGGATCAATGGCCGGTTCCTGAACACCAACCGCTCCGATGGCCTGATCATCGCCACGCCGACGGGCTCCACGGCCTATGCCCTGTCCGGCGGCGGCCCGGTGCTGCACCCGGCGCTCGAGGCCATTACGCTGGTGCCCATCTGTCCGCACACGCTCAGCAACCGCCCGATCGTGCTCCACGACGACGCGACCATCGAGGTGGTCATCCACCCGGGCGCCCTGCAGGCACAGATCTCCTGCGACGGCCAGGTCAACTCGACACTGGACCCGGGCGACCGGGTGACAATCCGCAAGCATGACCACACCCTGCGGCTGCTGCACCCGCCGGGGCATGATTACTACGAGGTGCTGCGCAAGAAGCTGCGCTGGAGCGAGCACCCGTCGTAGCGTCCCATTCATCAATGCTCTCCCACATCCACATCCGCAACTTTGCCATTGTCGACGAGGTCGATGTCGAGTTCGACGCCGGCATGACCGCACTGACCGGCGAGACCGGTGCCGGCAAGTCCATCCTGGTCGACGCCCTCGGCCTGGTGCTCGGCGACCGTGCCGAGGGCGGCGTGATACGTCACGGCTGTGACCGGGCCGAGATATCGGCCGGGTTCGATATCGGCGGTAAT
>JBFELL010000101.1:0-10459 GCA_041552135.1 Gammaproteobacteria bacterium | reverse complement strand
TTTAACATTCGGGCCAATATGTATTCTGAATGGCTTTTCCATACATTCTGATCCGCCGCCTGAAGGCGGGGGGTTTACGGATCCCCTATCGGGGACTCTAAAGCGGCGCCTCCTGGATGAGTACCGGGGTGCCGAGCGGCACCCGGTCAAACAACTCGATCACCTCGCGGTTGCGCATCTTCACACAACCGTGCGACGAGGGTATGCCCATCGGGTCCTCTTCCGGGCAGCCATGAATGTAGATATAGCGGCGCATGGAGTCGACCCTGCCGAGACGGTTGCGCCCCGGTTCCTCGCCGCATAGCCAGAGAATGCGCGTCAGCATCCAGTCGCGCCCGGGATGCGCTGCCTTCAGCGCCGCGCTGTAGATCTCGCCGGTCGGGCGGCGACCGACGAACACCGTGTTCGGCGGGCAGCCCTCTCCAATGCGGGCACGGACCCGGTGCCTGCCACGCGGCGTGCACTCGCTGTGCATGAGCTCGCCGGGACCGTTGGCGGCGGTGGCGATGGCAACATCCATAACGACGCGACCCTGTTCGAGCAGCTGCAGGCGCTGGGCGTCGATGCTGACTTTTATGAGAAGGTCGCGGGCCGGCATGCGGGGATTATAGCGTCATGGCAGTGTGCAATTGCGGGGCCGGTGAATCCGGGGAGAACCGCGCTAGTCCGTGATACCCGACCACGACTTCCGGTAGATATCGTGGAGTGAGTCGTAGTTGCCGTCACGCGCCAGCCGGTAGCCAAGCAGGTCGTTGCGGATGGCGTAGACGTGGTCCTCGTACCAGAGCGGGACATAGGGCAGGATCTCCAGCAGCCGGGCCTGCACCTCGCGCCAGGCGGCGGCCTGCGCATCGAGATCGCGGCCATGTTCGGCGGTCTCGATCAGGCGATCGACTGCCGCATCCGACAGGCGGCCGCGGTTGGCGCCTTCCGGCGGCAGCGATTCGCTGTGGAAGGCATAGCGGAAGATATCGGGCGTCTTGATGCCGACCCAGGCCAGGCTGTAGAGCTGGAACCGGCCGGCCTTGATGTCACCGTAGAAGGTCCCCCAGTCATAGCTTTGCAGCGCCATGTCGATCCCGACCCGCTGCAACTGGTCCTGGATGATGGTCGCGATACGGATGCGCAACGGGTCCGTGGAGGTCTTGAAGCGGATGCCCAGCGGATTTTCCGTTGAATAACCCGCCGAGCGGAGCAATGTCCGCGCGCGCTGCGGGTCGTACGGAATCTGCTGCAGTGCGGGATTGCCGGCCCAGTGGTCCGGTGGCAGCAGTGCCGCGGCCGGGTTCGCGGCATCGCCGAGCACATGCGCGATGATGGCGCGCCGGTCGATGGCGTGTGCTATGGCCTGGCGCACGCGCAGGTCGCCGGTGACCGGGTCATCCAGGTTGAACCCGAGGTAGGCAAAGTTGCTGCCGATGCCGTAGCCGACGCTGATCCCCGGCTGTTCCTGCAGGTAGTCGAGCATCTCCGCCGAGAGGTCGTTCTGCAGCAGGTCGACTTCACCGCGCAGCAGCTTGAGTATGCGCACCGTCGGATCGGCAATGCGCTGGAACTCGATGACCTGGCCGTCACGGATGCGCTGCAGCCGCACCCTGCCCGGCTCGGGCCAGTCATCGAAGCGGAACGGACCGCTGCCAACCGGCGCTTCGTGGAACGGATGGCCGGCCAGGATGCCCGCCTCCGGCAGGATGCCAATGACGAGGTAGCCGGGAAACAGCGGGTCGGCGCGCTGGATGTGGAAATCCAGGGTCTCGCCGTCAAGCACCTCGATGCGTTCGATCAGCTGCAGGGCACTGCGCTGCGGCGAGGCATTCGCCGGATCGAGGATGAAGCGGTAAGTGGCGGCCACATCACGGGCGGTCAGGGTGGTGCCGTCGTGGAATGCCGCCCGCTCCTTTTTCAGGCGAAAGCGGTAGTGCCGGTCCGTCAGTTTTTCCCAGTCGGCCAGCACCGGCACCGGCAGGATGTTCTCGTCGAAATCCACCAGTCGTGCATACAGCAGGCGATTCAGGCGTGCCGATGTTGCATCGGTCGCGAAGCGCGGGTCCAGGTTCGCCGGGGCACTGGCCAGCCCCATGCGGATCACGTCGTCTGCCGGCCGGGTGCAGGCGCAGAGCAGCACGAGGCACAACAGGCACAGCCACGCCGCCAGCCGGTTCATGTACGCGAGTCCCCCGGCCGCGGGACCTCGAGTCGCAGCCTGACTCGCAGGCGGCGGAACTGTACCCGGGGCAGCATGTCCGGCAGTACCGGCAGGTGGTGTGTCTGCCCGGCGTCATCACGCAGGCGCAGCACCACCAGCCAGGGTGTCACGCAGGCGTCCGCCTGCAGCTGCATGATGGCCGTTTTGCTATTGCGCCGGGTGACCTCCACCCGGTCGTCATGACCCCAGGACAGCCCGCGAATGAAGTTGCGCGAGGCTACGGCGGTGCAGCTGCGCCAGGCATGCCAGCCGACGGCGCATAGCAGGACTGCCAGCAGCAGGCGGTAACCGGCACCGAGTCCCGTGAATGGCAACAGCATCAGGGCGCACCCATGGGCTGCAGCCAGGATGATGGCAAGCCGGCGCGAGGGAACAAAATCAAGCCGCAGTGGTGTTGCGTATGATCCGGACAATGTGTGCAATATCCCTGTCGGCCGGCACCGCGCGCTCCATCAGCCACGCGAGCAACAGCGGGTCCGGGAATTCGAGCAGCCTGACCAGGTGCTCGCGCTCGGCGCAATCCAGAGTGTCATAGCCAGCGGCCATGAACCCGTTCAGCATTTCATCCAGCTCGCGCATGCCGCGGCGACACTGCCAGTTGATGCGGTTCCTGTCCGTATCGCTTGCCATCTGCATCAGACAGACCGCTTGACCATCAGTTCCTTGATGCGGCCGATGGCACGTGTCGGGTTCAGCCCCTTGGGGCAGACCTCGACGCAGTTCATGATGGTGTGGCAGCGGAACAGGCTGAACGGTCCCTCCAGATTCGCCAGACGCTCGTTCGTGGCCTGGTCGCGGCTGTCGGCCAGAAAGCGCCATGACTGCAGCAGGGCCGCCGGGCCGAGAAACCGGTCCGGGTTCCACCAGAAGGACGGGCAGGACGTCGAGCAGCAGGCACACAGGATGCACTCGTACAGGCCGTCGAGCTGCTCACGCGCGGCGGGGGACTGCCGGTGCTCGACTTCGGGAGCCGGGTCATTGTTGATGAGCCAGGGCTTGACAGCGCGGTACTGGGCGTAGAACTGTTCGAGATCGACGATCAGGTCGCGGATCACCGGCATGCCCGGCAGGGGCCGCAGCTTGACCGGTGTCCCGAGGTCTGCCAGCGGCGTGATGCAGGCCAGGCCGTTGCGACCGTTGATGTTCATGCCGTCGGAGCCGCAGACCCCCTCTCCACAGGAACGCCGGAAGCCGAGGGATTCGTCCTGCGCCTTCAGCAGCAGCAGCGCATCCAGCAGCATCATGCCGGGCGTGATCCGGCTGTCGTCCAGTTCGAAGGCCTGCATGCGGGGCTTGCTGTCCTGCTCCGGATTGTAGCGGTAGATGCTGAATTTCATATGACAGTCTTCCTGCGGTGCTGATCAGTACACCCGTTCCTTCGGCGGGAAGGAATCCACGGTCAGCGGTTTGGTGCGCACCGGCTTGTAATCGACCGTACCGGTCTCGCGATGGTAGAGACTGTGGCGCAGCCATTGCACATCGTCCCGCCCCGGGTAGTCGATGCGCGAATGCGCACCACGGCTTTCCTGGCGCTGCAGTGCCGAAGTGACGGTGGCGAGCGCGCACTCCATCAGGTTCTCCAGTTCCAGGGCCTCAATGCGGGCCGTGTTGAAAATCCGGCTCTGGTCGGTCAGCCGAACGTCGGCCAGCCGCAACGCCAGTGCGCGCACCTTGTCGACGCCCTCGCGCAGCACCTCCTCGGTGCGGAACACGCCGCAGTTGTCTTCCATTACCTGGGTGAGTTCATTGCGAAGGGCGTCAACGGATTCGCTGCCACCGGGCTTCTCCCAGCGGGCAAGCCGTGCCAGGGCGCGGTCGGCCGCGTCCCTTGGTAGCGGCCGGTGGTAGCGGTTCTCCCCGAGGAAACCGATGATGTGGTTGGCCGCGGCACGGCCGAAGACCAGGATGTCGAGCAGTGAATTGCCGCCCAGGCGGTTGCCGCCATGCACGGAGACGCAGGCGCACTCGCCGGCGGCGTAAAAGCCGGGTACCGGATCCTCCGCGCCCTGCTGCTGCGGCACGACGACCTGGCCGTGGCGGTTGGTGGGGATGCCGCCCATGGTGTAGTGCGCCGTCGGGTACACGGGGATGGGCTGCAGCGCCGGGTCGAAGCCGAGAAACGTGGTCACCATGTCGTACACGCCAGGCAGGCGTTTGTGGACCTTCTCTGTGCCAAGGTGCTCCAGCTTCAGCAGCACGTGGTCGCCGTCATCGCCGCAGCCGCGCCCCTCGCGCACCTCGGTGGCGATTGCACGGCTGACGACATCGCGGCTGGCCAGGTCCCTGGCATGCGGGGCGTAGCGCTCCATGAAGCGTTCACCGTCACGGTTCACCAGGTAGCCGCCCTCGCCCCTTGCCCCCTCGGTGATCAGCATGCCCCGGCCGGCGATGCCGGTGGGGTGAAACTGGAAGAACTCCATGTCCTGCAGCGGCACACCGGCACGCAGGGCCATGCCCATGCCATCACCGGTGTTGATCAGCGCGTTGGTGTTGGTGCGAAACAGCTGGCCGACGCCACCGGTGGCGACCAGCGTGGTCTTGGCCTCGATGAGCAGCAGCTCGCCGGTTGCGATCTCCAGCGCCACGGTCCCCAGGATATAGCCCTCATTGTCGCGCAGCAGGTCGACGGCAAAGTACTCATCGAAGAAATGGGTCCTGGCGCGGATATTCTGCTGGTAGAGTGAATGCAGGATGGCATGGCCGGTGCGGTCGGCCGCCGCACAGGTGCGGGCCGCCTGGTCGCCGCCGAAGTTCTGGCTCTGGCCGCCGAAGGCGCGCTGGTAGATGCGGCCGTCGTCGAGGCGCGAGAACGGCACGCCGAAATGCTCCAGTTCGTAGACCGCCTGCGGTGCGGCGCGGCACATGTACTCGATGGCGTCCTGGTCACCGAGCCAGTCGCTGCCCTTGACGGTGTCGAACATGTGCCAGTGCCAGTTGTCGTCGAGGACGTTGGCCAGTGCCGCGTTCACTCCGCCCTGTGCGGCGACGGTGTGCGAGCGTGTCGGGAAGACCTTGGAGACGACGGCAACACGGGCATCGGCATGTGACAGCTGCAGCGCGGCGCGCAGGCCGCCACCGCCGGCGCCGATAATCAGGGTGTCAAAGCGGCGCTTGGGCAGTGTCATGCCGCACTCACTGCCGCGAGCAGGAGACTGCGCAGGGCCCACAGGCCGCTGCCCGCCAGCAGCAGGCCGGTCAGACTCAATACCGCCAGCCGCAGTCCGACCGGCTTGAGGTAGTCGAGAATCACATCGCGCATCCCCACCCAGGCGTGAGCCATCAGGGCAATGATAAATCCCGCGCTGGCGATGTTCATCAGCGGCAATGTCAGCCATGCCTGCCACTGGGTGTAGGAATGTGCCCCGTGCCGCAGGCAGTGAATGAGGACATAGAGCAGGAACATCGCCAGGTAAACCGCGCTGATCCGCTGCAGCAGCCACGTGCGCAAACCATGGGTGTGACGGCTCACAGCACCCACCAGGCATAGAGCAGGGCGAGCAGGAGCGCGGCCATACTGGCCGCCCGGGCCGAGATACGTGCCGCCGGCAGGTTGACACCGATATGGATATCGATCAGCAGGAAACGGATACCGGCAACGAAGTGGTGAAACAGTGACCAGGCGATGAGCACCGAGCCCAGCCGTACCCAGGCCGGCTGCAGCAGTTCCACGGCCCTGGCATGGCCGTGCGGGCCCTGCAGGGACAGGTCAAGCAACCAGGCGAGAAACGGCAGCGAGAGGAACAGCAGGACCCCCGAGATTCGGTGGGCAATCGAGGCCACGGCGCCCGCCGGAAAGCGGATATGGAAGGGATTCAGGAATACGGGTGTGTTCTGCTGGTCAGTCATGGTCCGGTCCCGGATTTGCCTGCGTGTTATACCATCGCGCATGAGCGATGACCAGCTGCACGGTCGCGCAGTTCCTGCTACTGACAGGGGATCCATGTTGCACTAGACTTTCCCTTCCTGCTGACCGGAAACGAATTTAATGAAGACACTGTGGAAACAGCATCTGACCGATAGCGGTGCTGAATTCGATGACACCGCCGACGGCAACATCGTCATGCATTACGGCAACCCCGAGCAGGAGCAGGAAGTGGCCGTCAGCGGGACGGTATTCACCGATCTGACTCACCTTGGCATCATTGCGGTGCACGGTGCCGATGCCCAGCCCTTCCTGCAGTCACAGCTGGGCAACGACATCACCGCGCTTGACAGCGATCACAGCCAGTTAAGCTCCTACTGCACGCCCAAGGGCCGCATGCTGGGGCTGTTCCGTGTCTTCAGGTCGCAGGACAGCTTCTACCTGCGGCTGCCGGCGGACACACTGGATGCGGTATTGCAGCGCCTGCGCATGTTCGTGTTGCGCGCCGACGCCACACTGGAGGATGCCAGCGAGGCCTTCATCCGCATCGGTGTGGCGGGCCGCAAGGCAGCCGATGTCCTGGCTGCGGCAACCGGGCAGGCGCTGCCCGCCGGGGTCAATGCCGTCACGCGGGCTGGCGAGCTGACGATCCTGCGTGTGCCGGGTATCCAGCCTCGCTTCGAGGTCTATGCCGCCTCGATTGAGGCGGCGAAGGGCCTCTGGGATGCGCTCAACGTTGATGCCGCGCCGGTCGGCATGCCCGCCTGGCGCCTGCTGGAAATCCTGGCCGGTCTGCCGGCGGTGTATGCCGGCACCCGTGAACTGTTCGTGCCGCAGATGGCCAATCTGCAACTGGTGGACGGAGTGAGCTTCAGCAAGGGCTGTTACCCGGGCCAGGAGATCGTGGCGCGCATGCAGTACCTCGGCACCCTCAAGCGGCGCATGTACCTGGGACGGCTCGGCACTGACGAGCCAGTGGCTCCCGGGGCATCGCTGTTCAGCGGCGGCGACGGCGAACAGGCCGCTGGACGGATCGTCGATGCGCAGCCACACCCGGATGGCGGACAGGCGGCACTGGCCGTGCTGCAGATCAGTGCCGTGGATGCCGGCGACCTGCACCTCGGTAGCGCCGATGGCCCGGTATTCACCCTCGAGGCGCTGCCCTACCCCTTTGAGCCGGAAAAGGACGACTGATGACAGCGCCCCCCCGGGTGTGGCCGCTAGGCGCCTGAACTGATGGCGATTCACGCTGTCATACCCCGTGATCAGGTAACAACAACGGGGTCCTCGCAATGAAACTCACTACCACGCTGATAATCGCATTGATGGCGGGTCTGGGGGCGGTATTCCTGTTTGCCGGCAGCCACGCGGAATCGACCCGGCAAGCGACCTCCCCTGCAGGCGCAGATGCCGTTATGGGCGAAACCTCGTGGGACAAGCGCCTGTCAGACTACCGCAAGCCCCGGGAAACGGAATTGCGCGAGCTGCTGACGCCGCTGCAGTATGACGTCACCCAGCGTGAAGGCACCGAGCGCGCCTTCAGCAATGCTTACTGGGACAACAAGCGGGAGGGCATTTACGTGGATATCGTCTCGGGTGAGCCGCTGTTCAGTTCGACAGACAAGTTCAAGTCCGGTACCGGCTGGCCCAGCTTTACCCGCCCGATCACCGGCTCGGCGGTCAGCGAGCACGAGGACACCTCGTTCTTCATGAAGCGCATCGAGCTGCGCAGTCGCTATGCCGACTCCCACCTGGGCCACGTGTTTGACGATGGCCCGCAGCCGACCGGCCTGCGCTATTGCATCAATTCCGCTTCCCTGCGGTTCATACCAAAGGAAGACCTCGAGGCCGAGGGCTACGGGGAGTTTCTTGAATTGTTCGGGAAATAAAGGCACCAGTCGGGTAACGACGCTTCGCGTCTAACCCGACCTGCCTGCTCCGGGGAAGCGATGGCCTATCGTAGGTCGGATTAGCCCGCAGGGCGTAATCCGACAGGCACACCAGCGGCGGCTCAGATCAGCCGTTAAAAACCGCCTCGGCTGCAGCGACCGCTACGCCGGAATTGATCGGCGCCTTCATGCCGCTGAGCACGGCGTCGAGCGCCCCGAGACAGAACAGGACATTGGTCTTGTTGCTGGCATAACCCATCAGGCCGACGCGCCAGATCTTGCCTGCCATGGCGCCAAGCCCGGCACCGATCTCCAGGTTGTAATCGTTCAGCAGGGTTGTGCGCACAGCGGCCTCGTCTACGCCCTCGGGAATCGATACGGCATTGAGCTGTGGCAGGCGCTCGTCCCCGGGCACCACAAACGCCAGGCCCATGGCCTCGAAACCGGCCTTCAGGGCATTGTGGTTGGTCCGGTGGCGTGCCCACGAATTCTCGATGCCCTCATCCTGCAGGATGACCAGGGCCTCGTGCAGGGCATACAGGGTGTTGATCGGTGCCGTGTGGTGATAGGCACGCTTGCCATCGCCGCCCCAGTAACCCAGCACCAGGTTCAGGTCCATGAACCAGCTCTGCACGGTGGTCTTGCGCGAGGTGACCGCATCGAGCGCCTTCTGGCTGAAGGTGACCGGTGACAGGCCCGGCACGCAGGACAGGCACTTCTGGGTGCCGGAGTAAACGGCATCCAGTTGCCACTCGTCCACCATGAGCGGTGAACCGGCCAGCGAGGTAACGGTGTCAACGATGGTCAGGCAGTCGTGCTGGCGTGCCAGTTCGGCCAGGGTTCTGGCGTCGGAAATCGCGCCGGTAGATGTCTCCGCGTGCACGAAGGCGAGAATCTTGGCATCCGGGTTGGCCTTGAGGGCCTCCTCGGCCTTGTTGGCATCGACGGCACGTCCCCAGTCATCCTGCACCATGACGGCCTCGCCACCCGCGCGCTCGACGTTCTCCTTCATGCGGCCACCGAATACGCCGTTCTGACAGACAACGACCTTGTCGCCCGGCTCCACCAGGTTGACGAAACAGGTTTCCATGCCGGTCGATCCCGGGGCAGACACCGGCATGGTCAGCTGGTTTTCGGTCTGGAAGGCGTAGCGCAGCAGTACCTTCATCTCCTCCATCATGCCAACGAATACCGGGTCGAGGTGACCGATGGTCGGGCGTGACATGGCCTCCAGGATGCGCGGATTGACATCGGAGGGGCCCGGGCCCATCAGGGTGCGGACTGGGGGGTGAAAGGACTGGATGCTCATTATGTGCCTCTATTACTTGCGTTTTCGAGAGTGGTAAAAATCCGGAAGCGGGATTCTAGCATGATCACGGGAGTCTGGCCCGGCCCCGTATTCACATGGAAACCCTGTGGATTCGAATCCCTGAATCTGCGCGTCGATACAGGCCGGGTCCAGTAGCGACATGCACCGGGCATAACAGCCGCAGAACCCTGTTCACGACCTGTCACCCGATCATGGGTGGGTGAGCCGTAAATGTGCTACGGCACCCTTTTGAGACATATCAGGCCGGTACACCGGCCTGCTCTTTTATGATCGCAGTTACGAATACAGCGCGTCATCATAAGGTCGATGACGGGTCTCTGCTGGACGTCCGTTTTGCATCCGTACCCGGATCTTTACCGGGCAAGACTGAAATCACAGATAAACGACGACTCCCAGCAGTGAGGTCCAGCGTGTTGCCTTGACTGTCGCGAAGGCGAAAATGGTCATTCCGCTGAGTGTTCGATCCTTCTACGGCCGGAGACTTACCATGGAACGCCGGGCTGGGCGCAGTGGCTGAAGGGTATGTGCTGGTCTCAGGGCAAAAACCTGCCGGACATGGATTGTCCCGCTGGCGCGACAGACAGCCTATGGAATCAAAGTGGCCTTAAGACAGGATCAAGAGGAAGCTTGGGCGACCCGGGTTATTCAGCGGGTCTTCCGCCCAGTGCTGCATAATATCCGGCAAGCTCCTCGATCTCCACGTCAGAGAGTTGCTTGATTATTGCCTGGATGACGCCCCCTGTATCATTGCTTCGTGAACCATCACTGAAATATTCCATGGTGGAAACCAGATAATCAACATGCTGTCCAGCCAGTTTCGGGATCTCGCCAGCAGAAGTTTTTCCGTCCTTGCCATGACAGATCTCACAGGGCGGGATGGAGCGTGCGGGGTCACCCTTGACGACCAGTTGCGGCACTTTCAGTTCCTGCATTGCCGGAGCTTTAACCTCTGGCAGGGGCTGACTTTCATACCACAGGGCAATATCGGCCATTTGCTGCTCATCCAGCTTTCTGACCCGCTTGTACATATTCTTGTCGGCACGCAACCCGGATTTGTAATCCATCATCTGCTTGAGTGAATAGACGGCGCTTTGGGTGGCAAGGTGTGGTGTATCCGGGTCGTCACTGACACCACCACTGCCATGACAACGATCACATTTCTTTTCCGCTAT
>JBFELL010000100.1:0-10622 GCA_041552135.1 Gammaproteobacteria bacterium | reverse complement strand
CTCGGTGTCGTCCACCTCCTGGTGCGTGCGCTCCATCTTGTCGTAGTCGAAACCCGCCGACATGTCGGTTCGGCTGGACAGCCGGTAGGCCGCGCTGCTGCGGAACAGATGCTGCTCGAAGCTGTAGGGCTTGTTTTTCCGGGCGCTGCCCGAATTGAACAGGTCGGTGACCACGTAGTCGTAGGTATTGCGGTTGGAGTCGTTGTCCCGGTCACTGTAGGTGTAATTGGCATTCAGCCGCAGGCGGGGCAGGGGACGGGAGGAGACGCCCAGCCTGGCAAGGGTACTGTCGACCTGACCGTCCAGGTCATTGGTCGGCAGGGAGCCGCCAAGATCGGGATTGATGGTGTAGGGGAGAAAGCCCCCGTCCTGTTTCAAACGGCCGAAGGACAGGTGGGCATTCAGCCGTGTGTGCTGCAGGACGTCATAGCCGAGTGTGGCACTGAGCTTGTGATAATTGTTGTCCGGGGGCAGCGCATACTGTCCGAACCCGTTGGGTTCGGACGTGGCCACATAGGGGTTCTGCCAAACCAGACCGCGATGATTATGCTCTTCATCAAAGTAGGAACCGTCATAGGCGACTTTTGCCTGCAGCTTCCTGCCCGTGTAGCCGATGCCGAAGCCCAGCTCGTTTGTACGGTACTCGACCGGTACCGGCAGGATGGAGGTCTCGCTGAAGCCGAATGGTGTCCCCACGTCATGTCTGCCGTCTTTCTTTTCATGCATGAAGTGCGCGGTGATTTCCCACTTCCTGAACGGCAGGTAGGAAAAGTCTGCCTTCAGACGCTTGCGCTCGGTCTTGATGGTCACGTCCGTGAGGTCTTGCTGCAAGGTCGGCATGTTTTGCGTGCTGGCATCCGGTACCCAGTTCTGCGGCAGAGACAGCCGGTTGCCGTTCCGGCCGCGATACGGACTCCTGGTGGTATCATCATTGAAGCTGGGTAGCTGGTCATACTCCAGAAACAATTTGTACTTTCCCTGGTCACCCCCTTCCATCTGCACGTCGCGGGAGTCAAGGCCGAGGTTACGGCCCCGGATTTCGTAATAACGGCCATCCTCTTCACGGTGCATGAGATAGCCGTCGGCATTGCCGAACACACCGTCATCCTTCAGGCCGCTGTAGCGCCCGAACCTGTAGGAATCCTCGCTCTGGTAACCGATGCCGGGCTCGACCCAGCCTTCCGTTCCCGCGATCTCGGGACAGTATTTGCAGCGCCAGCCCTCCCAGGGCACGGCAGCGGCCGGCTCTTCTGCAGCGGCCGGCGACAGGCATACCCAGACGGTGAATATCAGGATGCCGGTTTTGGATAATGTTCGATCAAACATGATTCCCCCCGATAGTTCCTTCAGCCACTGATGCCCCTTAGGGGTTTCTTGTCAGCGCCGAGCTGACCCAGTCTGGCGTGCCGGTGTCATCGCATCAGTTTGACACCTGAAGGATGATTGGATCCATGGACCTGGAAATGGCAGTTCAAGCAGCCCTTGATGACCACGAACGCACTCCTCGCACTCACGGTGGAGCCGTCTGCCTGGAGACTCGGATGGCCGGCCTGGGAATGGCATTGCTGACAGAGTTGCGGTGGACGTTTCTTCAGCAGTGACGGCTGATTCGAGCCGTGCGGTCGATGACACAGGGTACAGTCTTCCGCTGCCGGTGCGTGTTCCCAGAGATAGGGCCCGCGCCATTCTGCATGGCACCCCGTGCAGGTCTCGCGCAGGTTTGCCGTCACAAGACGATCCGTGCCGTCATCGCCATGCGGGTCGTGGCAGGCGCTGCATGCCATTTTTCCCTCACGCACGGGATGGTGGGAACTTTGATAGAACTGTGCCCGCTGCGACAGGTGGCACTGGTAGCAGACCTCGGGCTGCTGCTCGCGATCCAGCACCGGGTCGTTCGCGATGTGAATTTGATGGCAACTCGCACAGGCCACGTCGCTGAACTCGTGCAGGCTGCCTTTCCATTCGATGCGCTGGTGGTTCTCATGGCATTCGAGACACTTGCGGTTCTGATCCTTCGCCGGTGTCCAGGCGTCCTTGCCGAAATTCAGTATCGGGGCCCTGGACTCCCCGCTGGCCGGCTTCTTGGTGTGTGCGTCACCGGGCCCATGGCAAGCCTCGCACTGCAAGCCGGCAAACGGCGTGCGTTCGTCGGCGGCTACGGCATGCTTGGTCTTGAAAATCGGGTAGACGGGATATTCATTATCCTCGTCATGACACTTAAGGCAGGTATCCGCACCACGCCGGGTGTGGTCGCCCTGCTCGACGGCCAGCACCGCGGCCTCGGCTGTCTCGTCGGTCATCCCGGCCTCGGGCTCCATGGCCATCAGCAGCGTTGCCGCTGCCCACATCACCGCCAGGATGAGCCCCCCTGTAACTTTTTTAAACCTGCTGTTCGGCATCATGTATGGTCTCTCATGGCCTGACCGGTATCCGTTCTCTGCGGTTTGATTGATGACCGGGTCAGCGGGTGATGTTGGCACACTTCACTTGCCCCGTCGAGCCGGCCCCCCCACACAGCAAGGCCACCGGCGGCGAGGCCGGGATCGCAGAAACCCGCCCGCTATCGGCCAGGGAGTGTCTGTCGCCGAAGCAGCACGTGCACAGGAATACCCACCGGCCCCGGTGACCCGGTCCGGATTTGCCACTGGGATGCAAATTGACAAGGCAATTTGAGGGGCATATAAATAAATTCAAGGGTTTAACCTGCAGGTCAAACACAGAATCTACAAACAGAGGCTTGCAGGAATCAAGAAACCGGCCACTGCGACATTAGCCAGATACCGATAACAAGCACTCGCCGGAGGAACGGGACGAATGAAATTCGATAACGTATTGCCGAATCTGGTCATGGCAGTCATCACGGCATCGTTACTGCTGCTGACCGGATGTGGTGGGGGTGGCAGCAGTAACAATGTCGCGGGTGGCGGTGCCGCTATCATCTTCCCGGCGGTCAATCCGGCCTTTGACAGCATCACTGAAGTTGCGCTCAGTCCTGAGCCCGGTAGCCCTTATGACGAGATACTTGTGCCGGAGCGCGAGTATACCTACGACCCTGACACGGAATCGATTACCGCAAAAGGCGGCGTGGAACCCGGCGGCGAATATGTCCGCATCACGGGTCTGGCCACCGTGTCGGGAACCCAGAACAGCTATACCCTCTACACTTTTATAGCCCGCACAGGCGACCGGGTGGCCGCCAATGAACTCACCAGCGCCGCGGTCGGGCTGGTCGCATCCGGCGATGCTGCGGATTTCGAGGAAGCCCTCGCTCTGGTCGAGGCGGCCTTCGGCCTGCCGGCCGGCTCAGCGGTCGAGCCGTTAGCTGCCGCCGAGCGCTCGGCGGAACTCACCAGCGTGCTTGCTGCGGCGGCTCCCGCTTTTGCGGCGGGTGCCGATCCGGCATTCGATGTCGACAACATCACCACCGAGGCACTCGCGGCGGGCCAGGCAGCCTACCTGGACTGCGTCGTCCAGGGTGGCCTGGCCTGGGATTCCTGGCACAAGAGCGATGCCGGCGGCAGCGGTCTGCCAACGGATGAAGGGGATGCCGACTACACCCGCTGCAAGGCCTGCCACGGTTGGGACCAGCAAGGCACCGAGGGCGGCTAT
Organism: Gammaproteobacteria bacterium; assembly: GCA_041552135.1. GTDB lineage: Bacteria > Pseudomonadota > Gammaproteobacteria > UBA9214 > UBA9214 > SZUA-186. The sequence goes on along the minus strand of JBFELL010000100.1, from coordinate 7,013 downwards.
GACCAGCGCAGCCGCAATGCGGGTCGGGCCAATGCCGGCTACCAGGATCCCAACAACTGCGACCTGGAGGGGGCGGATCCCGCCACCTGTACCCCCAGTCGCAACATCAGCACCGATGCCACCTTCGGTCGGGGCGCTTCGCTGGAGATCCCGGCCGGCGGGCGCACCTGGGCCCAGGGGTCTGCGGTGTTCGACAGGGTCGATCCTGAGTGGGGCCCGGGTGCGATCCTGGGGAACCGTCATCCGGACCTGGGTCCGGACAATCCCGAGGGACCGACTGCGCAGCAGCTCAGCTGTCTGACGGCGTTCCTCAACGCCCCCATGGCCCGGGCCGACCAGGTCTATGCCGCCATCGACACCACGCCCGCCGATGGTGACTCCCTGAACATCTATACCCCGGTGGCCACGGCGGATGCAGCGGCCGGGGAGACCTACTACGGGGACCATTGCCAGGCATGCCACGGCGATCCCAGTGATGACGGTGTGCCGGATGTCGGTGGACTGATTGCCTATCTGAACCAGGACGGCAAGTTCAGCGAGTTCATGCACAAGATGCACTGGGGCATCCCGAACACGATCATGGACCGGGCCGCCATGGGAGAGCCCGCGGCAGCGGATGTCGCGGATGTCGTGGCCTGGATGCAGGCGATTCCCTTCATGGAGCTGTCTGCCGCACAGGAGGTCCCGCCTGTCGCGGGCATCACGGCACGGGGCAGCGGCATCTATATCCTCACTGACGCCGGGCTCGAGTATGCCATCACGGTCGACACCGCCGGTCTGTCCGGCCCCATCGTCAGTGCCCATTTCCATCATGGCCGCGTCGGGACCAACGGCGAGGTGGTTCGCGATCTCAGTTTCAGTGACGGACAGGCCGTCGGTATCTGGAACAGTATGGACTCTCAGCCCCTGACCCCGGCACTGACCGATGCCCTGCTCGCCGGTAACATCTATGTGAATATCCACACGGCGGCCAATCCCTCGGGCGAGATCCGCGGCCAGGTCAGGGCGGTGCGGCGTGGCGATAACCAGCCTCCGGTGGCGGACATATCGGTCGATCCGGGTCTCATTGTCGCCCCGTCAACGGTTGTGACCCTCGATGCGAGCGGAAGCTCCGATCCTGATAACGGCCCGTCGCCGTTGACATACAGCTGGACGCTGGGTGTTCCGATGGGCAGCACGGCAGTGCTCTCCGATGCCAGCAGTATCAGCCCGACATTCACCGCAGATGTGGAAGGCGACTACCTGGCCACCCTAACGGTCGATGACGGCCTTGCCGATGACACGGCAGACGTCACCGTGACGGCCACGGCCGGTAACCTGCCGCCGGTGGCCGATGCGGGCGAGGGCCAGGCTGTGGACACCGGCTCCGAGGTGACCCTGGACGGGAGCGGCAGCTCCGACCCCGACGACGGCCCTCAGCCGCTGACCTATGCCTGGACCCTGGAGGTGCCGGCTGGCAGCACGGCAACGCTATCCGATCCCACCAGCGCTACCCCGACGTTCACCGCAGATCTGGACGGCGACTATACGGCCACCCTGGTCGTCAATGACGGTCTGGATGACAGTGCGCCGGATGCAGTCAATGTGACAGCCTCAGCGCCTTCCGGCAGCTTTGAAGCGGGTCGCTTGAAGTATGACGCGGACTGCGCGGGTTGCCATGCAGCAGGTACCTATGATCCGCAGGGATTTGCGGGGGATATCGCGGGCACGGGTAATCTACTGGTCAATGACCTTGGAACGATCAATGCTGGCATGAACGGGATCATGCTCACCGATCAGGAGATCCTGGATCTCCAGGCTTTTCTTGATGATCCATCAATACAACCCTAAACGATCCTGTGACAACATGCCCAGTGACCACCCCGGCGCTTTTTTACCTACAAGTCAAGTGGCTACATCAAGGGGCACATGCAGGGGGCGCATAAGCTGTGCGGCCTGACGCCTTGCACCAGGCCGGCTATCCGGGGACTCAAGTCCTTGATCTGAAACACCAACTGTTGGTGGCCCTGCAAATCATTGCTGGCAGTTGTCGTCTGGAGGAGACGGGCGCCCGATTGGCGAGCCGTTCGGTTCCCGCTGCAGGCCGACGTGGCCACTGCGGACTGTTGGCAAGAAGAGTTCATGAAGTTGTGTGGCCACATCAGCCGGCCAATTGGCATCAGTTAAACTGCTGTTGATCTTTCGGGTGCGCCGGAAGCTATGGCACTGGACCGATGTCATATCATCTATCCGGGTTGCGAGTCGCATACTCATAGAGTCAGACATTCAGCCACCGTCGCGATTGCATTGTGCGAGTTACAGCTCGTCGCTAGTCCAGTGCGGGGTAGTCGGTGTAGCCGTGCCCGTCCCCGCCGTAAAAGGTCGCCATGTCCCAGTCGTTGAGCCGGGCGCCGCGGCGAAAGCGCTCCGGCAAGTCGGGGTTTGAAATAAACGGCCGCCCGAAGCTGACCAGGTCACACAGACCGGCGTCGATGCGTTCACACGCCTCGTTGGCCGTGTAGTTGCCGTTGCCGATATAGCTGCCGCGAAACGCATCGCGGATCGCGCTGATGACCGCCTCGGGGCGACCGCTTGCCGCGTTGCCCTGGAAGGAATCCTCGACGACCTCGATGTAGGCGAGGCCGCTGTCCTGCAAGCGGGTGGCCAAGGCGCCATAGGTGGCGACCGGGTCGTCGTCGTGCATGTCGTTGAAGGTGCCGGTCGGCGAGACCCGGATGCCGGTGCGCTCGCCGCCCCAGACCTGCGTCACGGCATCGACGACCATCAGGGGAAGACGCAGGCGGTTTTCCAGCGAACCACCATAGGCGTCGTCGCGCCGGTTGGTGCCACTGCGGATGAACTGGTCGAGGAGGTAACCGTTGGCGGCATGGATCTCGACGCCGTCGAAGCCGGCGCGTGCGGCATTTTCCGCGCCGCGGCGGTACTGCTCGACGATACCGGGGATCTCGCCGGCGTCGAGCGCGCGTGGCTCGAGCACGTCGACCATGCCGGAAGTGGCATCGATAAACGTCTGTGCACCCTCGGGCCGGATCGCCGAGGGCGCGACCGGTTGAGCGCCGTCCGGCTGCAACTCGGGCCGCGAGATTCGCCCGACGTGCCAGAGCTGCAGGTGGATGCGCCCGCCGGCCTCGTGCACCGCCGTGGTCACCTTGCGCCAGCCGGCGACCTGTTCATCGGAGTGGATGCCCGGCGTGAAGGCATAGCCCTTGCCCTGCGGCGAGACCTGGGTCGCCTCGGCGATGATGAGCCCGGCCCCGGCACGCTGCGCGTAATAGGTCGCGTTGAGTTCCCAGGGTATGTCGCCGGGCTGCTTCGCGCGAGAGCGCGTCAGCGGCGCCATGACGACCCGGTTCGGCAGCGTCAGGTCGCCGAGGGTGAAGGGGCGGAACAGGGCATCGTGTTCATGTGTCATACTGGCATCTCCTCGATATCTCCGGGCGCTGTACCGGGATGTGACAGACCCCCGGCAGCCGTACAGGGTATGGCGTTGCATTCCCCCGGGTATCGTCCGTTCCATCCGCGCCAGGGGTCCAGGCAGGGCCCGCGTGAAGACAACGGGCGGGCAGGCCTGTCTGTCCGCACGCGGTAAGATACCCCGGATGGAAAAATACCACCCGGAGACCGAGAAACCCATAGGCTATGCGACTGCTGTGGCGATTGTGATCGCCAGCATGATCGGCACCGGCGTGTTCACCACCCTGGGTCTGCAGGCCCAGGAGATCCACACGGGTTTTGCGCTCCTCTGCCTGTGGGGCCTGGGTGGAGTGATCGCCATGGCCGGCGCCCTGTCATACGGCGAGCTGGCAGCGGCCCTGCCGCGCTCCGGTGGCGAGTACCATTATCTCGGGCGGATCTACCATCCGGCGCTGGGCGTCGTGGCCGGCTGGATCTCGGTCACCGTTGGCTTTGCGGCCCCCAGTGCGCTGGCGGCCATGGCGCTCGGGCAATATGCCGCGACATTTGCCGCGGTAACGCCCGTCTATACAGCAGTGGCGGCGATTCTTGCCATTGCGGTCTTCCATGCGTTCAGTGTTCGCATCGGCAAGCACTTCCACGTCGTGACGACGGCCATGAAGCTGGCGCTGATTGCCATTTTCTGCGCCGCAGGCCTGCTGGCTGAACCGGCCGCGGGCGTTGGCATCGCGCCGTCGATGTCCGGCTGGCGTGAAATCACCAGTCCGGCATTCGCCTTTTCCCTTATCTATGTCACCTACGCCTATTCCGGCTGGAATGCCGCCACCTACGTGGCGAGCGAGGTCCGGCACCCGCAGCGGGTATTACCCGCCGCGCTGATACACGGCACGCTGGTCGTGACTGTGCTCTATGTACTGCTGAATTTCGTGTTCCTGCGCACCGTGCCGCTCCCTGACCTCGCCGGCAGGCTGGAGGTCGGCGCGCTGTCCGCGGTGCAGATCTTCGGGGAGTCCGGCGGCGGGCTGGTGAGCGCCATGATCTGCGTTCTGCTTGTCTCGACCATCAGCGCCATGGTGATGGCGGGACCACGCGTGCTGCAGGTCGCCGGCGAGGACCTGCCGGGCCTGCGGCCGCTGGCCGCGCGCACGCGGGGTGGTGCGCCCCTGCCCGCCATCCTGCTGCAGCAGCTGCTTGCCGTTGCCTTCGTGGTCACGGACTCGTTCGAGGGCGTGCTTGCCTATGCGGGGTTCACGCTCAATCTCATCGCCCTGCTGACGGTCGCGGGCGTGTTCGTGCTGCGCCATACGGAGCCCGAACTGCCGCGTCCCTGTCGTGTCCGGGGCTATCCGTTTACGCCGGCTGTCTTCGTCCTGCTGAACCTGGTGATACTGGTTTTCGTGCTGCACACACGACCGTTCGCGGCCGGCGCCGGTCTGCTGACCATCCTGGCGGGCGTGGTGCTGGCGCTGCTGCACCGGCGACGCAGAGACCGTGCCTGAGATACGGGCAGCCGGCTGCCGCGGTTACTGTGATCACAATGCCCTGCGGCAGGGCAGGCCCCGCGACCTCAGGCGGCAGGGACTCCCGCCGGTGCGGTCTCGAGATTGCGAAAGAACAGGAAGGTGACGAATGCCGTCGCCCAGAACATGACGGTTGCGAACACGAAAAACCAGTTGAAGCCGAAGACGATCGGAATGAAGAACGAGGCCATGGAACCCACGGCGGCACCGATGGAGTCTGCGGCAAACACACCCAGCGGGTTTTCGGCCGCCGCCTCGAACAGGGCGGGAAAGAAACTGCCGGTGACAAATGCCACGGGTGCCAGCAGGGCGAGACTGGCCCAGGGCGACAGGCTGTCGTGGTAGAGCAGCAGGAGCAGTATGAAAAGCCCGCCGGTGAACTGCAGCAGCGGCCGCAGCCGTGGCGTGATGAACGTGCTGCCAAGGCCGGAGATGATCAGGAAGCTGATGGCGCCAAGCACCAGGGCATCACGGTAGACATAGAGTTTCCCGAACAGCGCCAGGATAAGGTAGTGCTCTATCACCAGGAAGTTCGCGCCGACGAACAGGCTGATCAGCAGCAGCTGCGGAAATGATCTGCCGGGAATGCCCGGATTGCCCCGTTTCCTCACCAGCCACAGGAGGAGCAGGGCAAATGCCAGCAGCAGGCCGCCTGTCAGGGCAAACAGTGTGCCCACCTGCTGCAGGGAGAAGATGTGCTGCACGTTGCCGGCCAGAAACGGCTGGTCGTCGCGTATGGGCCTGAATGTATCACTGTCCCACGTTTTTTCCACCGTTACGGGCTTATCGACCAGCATGGACGCAAACACCTCGCCGATCCTGTCGGCGGCCGGCTGCAGGTAAAATTGCCGTACTTCCTCCAGTGCCGGCAGGTAGTCACTGTGCCTTGCCGCCAGGATCAGGAATTCGCCGCCATTGCGGTAGGTCCGCACCTGCAGGCCGATTTCCGGGCTCTCCAGCGTGTGCATGTACTGCTCGGTGAGGATGGTGCGCGGGTCGAGCACCGCCGGGTACCAGATGGCCAGCACACCACGTTCCGTCAGCCGCTCTGCGAGCGTCCTGTAGGCCTCCAGGGTCCGGATCATGTTCCCCGGTTCCAGCATCATCTGCGGATAGCCGCCGACGCTGGGGAGATAAATCAGGTCGAAGCGCTGGTCGGTATGCTCCATGTAGTTGCGTGCCTCGTGGTTTGCCAGCTGGACGCGACTGTCCCCGTAGACATGGTCGAAGCGCTCCGCCAGCCCGCCACGGACGGCGTTGATGACCTCCGGCTCGATTTCAATGGCCAGGATCTGCCGAAAGTCGTGTCCCGACTTGCGGGCGTACTGTACCTGGCGTCCGCCGCCTGCCCCGATAATGGCGATACGCCCCTTCGCGGGGGCAAGTTCGAGCGGCAGCATGCCCATGGAATGCGAGAAGAAACCGTTCTGCGGCGCGAACCGCCACTGGATGATGTCGTTGTAAAACCCGATATAACCCTCCATGTCCGGTGCCTGCATGATTTCCACCAGGCTGTAGCGGCCCCATTCCTGGTGGATGGTTTCGAAGCCGCGGCTGGCATAGGCGTGGGTCGACTCGAAGCTGGTGCCCTTGTAGAGCTTGAGGAAGCCCCCTTCAAGCGGGGGTGCAAGCAACAGGGCAAGCACCACGACTTGCTGCAACAGCAACATGCGCCGCATGCGCAGTGGCGGCGCCAGCAGCAGCATTGCCAGGGCGACCAGGAGAAACGGGATGCCCAGAAGGCGGGTGGCCCCCAGTAGCGGGAACATGAACTCGGCAAAGAGATAGGCACCGGCTGCGCCGAACAGGTAAATCGCATAAACCACCGGCATGCGGCCCCTGAGGCGGCTGCGGCCGATCTGGTAGCCGATGTATTCGCTCAGGCCGTAGGCAACGAAAAACGGCAGGAAGAACAGGGTGAACACGAGCATCTGGACGAACAGGCGCTGCAGCTCGACGTCAAACAGGTGCGCCCGCAGGTAGTCGAAATGCTTGCAGGCGAGCATGGCGAAGACGGAGAACAGCATTGCGCCCTGCAGGATCCACAGTGTCTTCAGAAATGACCGCCCGCTGACCCGG
>JBFELL010000099.1:0-10629 GCA_041552135.1 Gammaproteobacteria bacterium | reverse complement strand
GTGCACGCCCTCGGGCGGGCGGGGCTGGGCCGTGTCGATCGAGGAGGCAAAAGGATAAATCGAGTCCGCCCAGCGCGGGTCCGCGGCCCACAGGGGGCTGCCGCAATGGCGGCAAAAATAACGCCGGTTCTGGTTTTCGACCAGTTCATCCGTTTCCGGGTCATGTTCCTTGCCGTGGTGATAGACCAGGTTGTTTTCGCCTGTAACGACGAGCGACTCCGCCTGCGCCATGATGTTAATACCATAGCCACCGCTCCCGGATGTCTTGCGGCAGAAGGTGCAATAACAGCGCATGTACGGACAGGGTGTATGCGATATCACCGAGAACCTTGTTGCGCCACAGTAACAGGAACCTTCAATCTTCATATTCTCATCCGGAATGCATGTGCGGTCTGATCGTGTCTGCGTGCCGGTATGGCGTCTCTGATACGGATCCGTGACCCGATCAGAATGACCCGCCAGCCGGGCATTTTTGCCGGCAAGTACACCCCGGTTGGCATTCCCTGCGCCCGGGTCGGGCTGCTTGCGGTGGAGCCCGGCAACAGCAGTGCCAGTCAGGCCCAAGATGCCGGGCCCTGCAGGCTGCCCCGGGGCTAGGGCCGTTGCGTATCCGCCTCGTCAGCCAGAAACAGCATCGGGTCCACCCGGGCATCGTTCAGGCTTACGCCCCAGTGCAGGTGCGGGCCGGTGACGCGGCCGGTCATGCCGACCTGACCGATGACCTCCCCGATGCCGACCGCCTGCCCGGGCTGCACGTCGATGCGGCTCATGTGGCAGAACATGGTGACCAGACCCTGACCGTGGTCGATGAACACCGTGTTGCCGTTGAAGAAGTAGTCGCCGGTATCGATGACGGTGCCGGCCGAGGGTGCCATGATCGGGGTGCCTTCCGGGGCGGCGATATCGATACCGCTGTGCGGCTTCCGGGGCTGCTCGTTGAAGAACCGGCGCAGCCCGAACGGGCTGCTGTAGGGGCCCTGCACGGGCTTGAGGAAGGTCAGCCCGACGCTGTCGCTGTCAGACCAGTGGCCCAGTGCGGCGCGGATCTTCTGCTGCTCGCGGCCGATGCGTTCCATGTCGCGTTTTTCCGGGTTGACCTTGCGCGTGTCCTTGATGGTGATGTGCTGGGTCTCGTAGGCCCTGTCCACGATCTGGAAGGCGAGACGTACCGGTGTGCCTTGCCGTGTCCTCGCCTCAAGGTGGTGTGTGCCGGCCTGCGCGCCGAGTGGCAGGCCGACGATGGCATGTGCCGTGCCCGATTCCATGGCGGTCATGACCCGTTTTCCGTTGTAGCGAACACTGGACGGGCGGGTGTCGTCCGGTAACTCGATGACCGCAACCCCGCCCGGGACGGGTGTGTGCGCTATCGGCAGGGCATGGCTGCCGGGGGCTGGGAGAAAAAATACCAGGACAAGGAAAGCGAACCGTTTCATGGCTGGATGGTTACCCTCTTGCGCTGACGCGGGCCCGGTGGCGGGAGAAGGCGGTACGCGCTTTTGCGGCCGTTGACGCCGGCGTCGCAGCCCGGGCCCGGGTGCATGTCACACCGGCCCCTGTTGCCTGCGCAAGGTGCGGTTTCATGTGTCGGCGCTGGTTTCATCGACCGTGCAGAGCAGCTGTCCCTTGCCCAGCCTGGCGTTGACCTGTTCGCCGGCCTGCGCGTCTTTGGCATCGCGCAGGATATCGCCACCGGGGCGGCTGACAATGGCGTAGCCTCGCTCCAGGGTTGCCAGCGGGCTGATGGCATTGAGTGCCCGGCTGTTCACCGCCAGTGCCTGTCGCCGGGAGGCGAGCGCGGCCTGCATCGCGTTGCCGAGGCGCCGCGCCGTGGCACGCCAGTGCAGCTGCAGCTCGCCGAGGCGGCTGGCGGGCGAGTGCAGCTGCAGGCGGGCCTGTGAGGTGTGCAGCGATGCCTGCAGTTTGCTGATGGTCGATTGCAGGGACGCCAGGGAGCGGCGCTCCAGCTCGTCCAGGCGCTGGGCCTGCTGGCGCAGGGTCTGTCCCGGGTGCAGCTGCTGCAGGTGTTTCGCCAGCCAGGTCACGGCCTGGCTTCTGCTGGCAAGCGTTTGCCGGAAGCATCCCTGCAGCCGCGTTGCCAGGTGCCCGATATGCTGCAGCCATTCCTGCTGGTCGGGACTCGCCAGCTCGGCAGCGGCCGACGGGGTGGCGGCGCGCTGATCGGCGACGAAGTCGGCGATGGTGAAGTCGATTTCATGGCCGACGGCGCAGATGATCGGGATGTCACAGGCGTGGATGGCGCGCGCCACGCTCTCCTCGTTGAACGCCCACAGGTCCTCGAGCGAACCGCCGCCGCGGGTCAGTATCAGCACGTCACAGTCACGGCGGCGGGCGGCCAGCGCCAGGGTCGCGGCAATCTCGCCGGCCGCTTCCTTGCCCTGTACCGGGACCGGGTACACCCGCACCGGGATGGCCGGGAAGCGCCGCCCGAGGACAGTCAGCACATCGCGGATGGCGGCGCCGCTGGGCGAGGTGATCACGCCGATGCGCTGCGGCAGGGCGGGCAGTGGCCGCTTGTGCTCCTCGGCAAACAGGCCCTCGGCCGAGAGCTTCTGTTTCAGCGCCTCGAAGGCGCGCTGCAGCAGGCCATCACCGGACTGCTCCATGTGTTCGACGATAAGCTGGTAGTCGCCGCGCGGTTCGTACAGGCTGAGCTTGCCGCGCACCAGCACCTGCATGCCGTCCTCCGGCGTGAAGGGCAGCGCCCGGTTGCGGTTGCGGAACATGGCGCCGCGGACCTGCGCGCCGGCATCCTTGAGGCTGAAGTAGAGATGGCCGGAGGAGGGCCGGGCGAGGTTGGACAGCTCACCCTCCAGCCAGATGCGGCTGAAACCCTGCTCCAGCAGGCGGCGGACCTCGCGGTTGAGGCGCGAGACGCTGTAGATGTCGCGTTCGGGCGTCCGGGCGGCCGGGTCGGGGCTGGATACGGTCATGGAGTGCAAGGATACACCGAAACCGGCGCGCGGCCACAGGCGGCCCGGACACCCCGCTGCCACGGGTCACGCTGGCGCGGGCGGCGCACCGGGTGGCCCTGTTTACCGCGCTCTGGCCAGTCCCTATAATTGGCGGCCATTCTCACCAGCCGGAGTCGCCGATAACCATGCGGATCGTGCAGGAAGCCCTAACATTTGATGATGTCCTGCTGTTGCCGGCGCATTCCACCATCTTGCCACGCGATGTCAGCCTCGGTAGCCGCCTGACGCGCGGCATCGACCTGCAGGTGCCGGTGCTCTCGGCCGCCATGGACACGGTCACCGAATCGCGGCTGGCGATCACGCTGGCCCAGGAGGGCGGCCTCGGTATCATCCACAAGAACATGACGGCCGAGCAGCAGGCGACCGAGGTCATGCGCGTCAAGAAATTCGAAAGCGGGGTCATCAAGGACCCGATCACCGTGACACCGGATACCACCATCCGCGAGGTGCTCGACCTGACCGCGATCCACAACATCTCCGGCCTGCCGGTCGTCGAGGGCGAGGACCTGGTTGGTATCGTGACCAGTCGCGACCGCCGTTTCGAGACCAACCTCGACAAGCCGGTCAGCAGCATCATGACGCCAAAGGAGCGGCTGGTGACCGTCCGGGAAGGTGCCGGCAAGGACGAGGTGATCGGCCTGCTGCACAAACACCGCATCGAGCGTGTGCTGGTGGTCAACGGCAACTTCGAACTGCGCGGCATGATCACCGTCAAGGACATCCAGAAGTCCACCGACTTCCCCTACGCCTGCAAGGACGACCAGGGCCGCCTGCGGGCCGGCGCTGCGGTCGGCACCGGTAGCGAAAGCGAGGAACGTATCGCGGCGCTGGCAGAGGCGGAGGTCGACGTCATCGTCGTCGATACCGCCCACGGGCATTCACAGGGCGTGCTGGATCGCGTCAGCTGGGTCAAGCAGCACTATCCGGACATGCAGGTCATCGGCGGCAACATCGCCACGGCCGCCGCAGCGCGCGCCCTGGCCGATGCCGGTGTGGACGCCGTCAAGGTCGGCATCGGCCCCGGTTCCATCTGCACCACGCGCATCGTCGCCGGCATCGGCGTGCCGCAGATCTCGGCGGTCGCCAACGTCGCCGCCGAGCTACAGAAGGACGGCATCCCGCTGATCGCCGACGGCGGCATCCGCTACTCGGGCGATGTCGCCAAGGCCATTGCCGCCGGCGCCTCCAGTGTCATGATCGGCAGCATGTTCGCCGGCACCAAGGAGGCGCCGGGCGAGGTCGAGCTCTACAAGGGCCGTTCCTACAAGTCCTACCGCGGCATGGGCTCCCTCGGCGCCATGTCACAGGGCTCCAGCGACCGCTACTTCCAGGAAGGCGGCGAGCAGGACAAGCTGGTGCCGGAAGGCATCGAGGGCCGGGTGCCCTACAAGGGGACCATGATCACCATCCTGCACCAGCTGATGGGCGGACTGCGCGCCAGCATGGGCTACACCGGCTGCGCCGATATCGAGGAGATGCGCACCAAGCCCGAGTTCATCCGCGTCACCGGCGCCGGCATGACGGAAAGCCATGTGCACGACGTGACCATTACCAAGGAAGCCCCGAACTACCGGGTGGATTGATACCGGTTTTTTATAACCTGTTCACTGCAAAGGCGCGGTAGGTTGGGCAAAGGAGCACCAGCTCCGTGTCCGATGACGCCAGGTTGGGCACACTGCGCTTTGCCCGACCGGCGCCAGAACAGATTGCGTAATATTGCTTTTCGTTGCGTCCTGGCGGTGAAATCGCCCATGTTTTTCTCTGCGCCCTCTGCGCCCCGGCGGTGAATACAGACAAAGAGTACTGACCTTGAACAGCACCAGCGACATACACGCCCACCGCATCCTGATACTGGACTTCGGTTCCCAGTACACCCAGCTCATCGCGCGCCGCGTGCGCGAGGCGGGGGTGTATTGCGAGATCCACCCCTGGGACATCGAGGATGCGGACATCCGGGAGTTTGCCCCCAGGGGTGTGATCCTGTCCGGTGGCCCGGAGACCGTCATCGGGGATTTCGCGCCGAAGGCACCCGGGCTGGTGTTCGAGCTGGGCGTGCCCGTGCTTGGCATCTGCTACGGCATGCAGACCATGGCCATGCAGCTGGGCGGCAAGGTGGAGAACGCCGCCGAGCACGAATACGGCTATGCGCAGGTGCGTGCCCGCGGCCATTCACTGCTGCTGCGCGACATCGAGGACCACACCAGCCCGGAGGGCTATGGTCTGCTGGACGTCTGGATGAGTCATGGCGATCGTGTCACCGGGCTGCCGGACGGTTTCAAGGTAAGCGCCAGTACCGACAACGCGCCCATTGCCGCCATTGCCGACGACGAGCGCCGTTTCTATGGCCTGCAGTTCCATCCCGAGGTGACGCACACCCACCAGGGCGAGCGCATCCTCAACCGCTTCGTCATCGAGCTGTGTGGCTGCGATGCCCTGTGGACGGCGGACCACATCATCGAGAGCAACACCCGTGACATCCAGGCAAAGGTCGGTGACGGCAAGGTGCTGCTGGGGCTGTCCGGCGGGGTGGACTCCTCGGTGGTGGCGGCGCTGCTGCACAAGGCGATCGGCGACCAGCTGACCTGCGTGTTCGTCGATAACGGCCTGCTGCGCTACCGCGAGGGCGACCAGGTCATGGCGACCTTTGCCGAGCACATGGGCGTGCACGTGATTCGTGTCGATGCCGAGGAACGGTTCCTGGCGGCGCTCGATGGCATCGAGGACCCGGAGCAGAAACGCAAGGTCATCGGCAACCTCTTCATCGAGGTGTTCGAGGAGGAGGCGGAAAAACTCAGCGGCGACGTGCAGTGGCTGGCGCAGGGCACCATCTATCCCGATGTTATCGAGTCGGCCGGCGCCAAGACCGGCAAGGCGCACCTGATCAAGTCGCACCACAATGTCGGTGGTCTGCCGGAAGACATGAACCTCAAGCTGGTCGAGCCGCTACGCGAGCTGTTCAAGGACGAGGTTCGCAAGCTGGGCGTCGAGCTTGGCCTGCCGTACGACATGGTGTATCGCCACCCGTTCCCCGGTCCCGGACTGGGCGTGCGCATTCTCGGCGAGGTGAAGAAGGCCTATGCCGACACCCTGCGGCTGGCCGACCATATCTTTATCGAGGAGCTGCGCCGGCATGACCTGTACGACGGTGTCAGCCAGGCCTTTACCGTCTTCCTGCCGGTCAAGTCGGTCGGCGTGACCGGCGACGGCCGCCGCTATTCCTGGGTGGTGGCGCTACGCGCGGTGGAGACCATCGACTTCATGACCGCCCGCTGGGCGCACCTGCCGTACGAGTTTCTCGATCTGGTCTCGCGCCGCATCATCAACGAGGTGCCGGGCATCTCGCGCGTGGCCTACGACATCTCCGGCAAGCCGCCGGCGACCATCGAGTGGGAATAGAATGCGCTGTCCCGAACGGGACGTGGTTAAACCCCTCAGTGCATGGATCTCCCTGCGGGAGCGCCGTCCCCGGCGCGATTCGCGGCCAGGAGGCCGTCCCTGCAGGTTGTCAGCCGCACATTCCTGTTGATGCGTTCCGGAAGCTTGTTGTTATTCGTAGCCTCGATCAGAGGCGAGAACCATCATGCAGACTGAAACGTATGCAGGCAGCGGTTTGGACAACAGCCACCCGGGTCTGTCCCTGATTTCACCCTGAATCATGCCGCAGACCGACGAATTCTGGATGCGCCGGGCGCTGGCACTGGCCGCACAGGGCGAGCGCCAGGACGAGGTGCCGGTCGGCGCCGTGCTGGTAATCGATGATACCGCAATCGGCGAGGGCTGGAACCAGCCGATCGGCCGCCACGATCCGACCGCGCATGCCGAGATCGTGGCCCTGCGCGCGGCCGGTGAGCGGCTGGGAAACTACCGACTCACGGGCAGTACCCTGTATGTCACGCTGGAGCCCTGTCTCATGTGCGTCGGCGCCATCGTGCATGCGCGTGTGGCGCGGCTGGTGTTCGGAACGGGCGATCCCAAGGTCGGCGCCGTGGCCCGCCAGGGTAACACCCTGGAACTGGCCGGCCTGAACCACCGTGTCGAGGTGACCGGTGGCGTTATGGCCGCGCAGTGCAGCGAGGTTCTGAAGCAGTTTTTTCGCGCCCGGCGCGCCTAGTCACTGGCGAACGCCAGTACGTTTCTTGCCGCGTCTGCATGGCCACGCAAGCACACCGAAATACACGGAATCAAATGCGGTTTTTCCGATGCCAAAAGCGTTATATATTTTCCGTGTGTTTCCGTGGCCGTTACTGGCCGTTCATGATGCTGCAGTTTGATAACCAGGGCCTGGCCAGTTGATCCGTATATAAATCATGCGTTCATTTTTACTGTTTCTTCTGCTGATACTGTCACCAATCCCCGATGCCGCATCCGCAACGGCGGGCGAGATTGCCTACCCGCCGGTCGGTGTCGACATGCCGCTCAGGCAGGTCTCGAAACATGTCTACTATGTCGAGGGCACACCGGGGGTGGCGACCGACAACGAGGGCTTTATCTCCAATGCCGGCTTTGTGGTAACCGGTGCCGGTGTGGTGGTGTTCGATGCGCTGGGGTCGCCGTCGCTGGCAAACACGCTGCTGGCGAAGATCCGTTCGGTGACCGACGAGCCGATCGTGCGCGTCATCGTCAGTCACTACCATGCCGACCACATCTACGGGCTGCAGGTCTTCGAGGACCTCGACGCAGAGATCCTGGCGCCGGTCGGTGCAGGGGAATACCTTGCCTCGGACAATGCACGCGAGCGTCTCGAGGAACGGCGCTTCACGCTGGACCCCTGGGTGAACGAGACAACCCGGCTGGTTTACCCCGATCGCTATCTTGCCGAGGGTGCGAACTTCCGCCTGGGCGATGTGGATTTCATCGTCACCATGGTGGGTGCCGCGCACTCCGATGGTGACATCACCCTGTTCGTCGAACCCGACCGTGTGCTGTTTTCCGGTGACGTGATCTTCGAGGGACGGGTGCCGTTCCTGGGCGATGCCAACACCCGGCACTGGCTCCGGGTGCTGGAGCGCATGGAACGCGAGCAGCTGGTCGCGCTGGTGCCGGGGCACGGCAGCGTCGCCGCGGATCCGAATGCCGCAGTCGGGCTGACGCGGCGCTACCTGGCGTTCCTGCGCGAGCGGATGGGTGCCGCCGTGGATGATTTCATTTCCTTCACCGAGGCCTATGAGGCGACGGACTGGTCGGAGTTCGCCGACCTGCCGGCCTTCGCGGAGGCGAACCGGCGCAACGCCTACCAGGTCTACCTGTCGATGGAGGCCGAGGCACTGGGAAACTGATCCGCCGGATGAGACCACTGCCACCCTGGCAACCATAAACCCCCCGGGCAGCGCCGGACCACCCGGCGTCCCTGTCCCTGGAACGATGAAATGCGCAGGGTGTCCCGTAACAGGGGGCAGCGGCAAGCGGATTGCCGCCGGCGTTACAAGGCCAGCGAGTCCAGCAGCAGCGGCTTGGGGGTTTCGGGGATGGTCTCGTCCTTTTCCGTGTGCCAGACCAGGATGTCGTAGTAGCTGCGGATGTTCTCCACGTAGCGCACCGGCTCGCGGCCGCGTGCATAGCCATAGCGGGTCTGCTGGAACCACTTCTTCTCGCTCAGCAGCGGCAGCGTCTCCTTCACATCAACCCACTTGTCGGCATCGCCGCCGCGTTTCTGGGTCAGGACACGGGCGTCCTGCAGGTGACCGAGGCCAACATTGTAGGCGGCCAGCGCCAGCCAGGTGCGGTCCGGTTCGGCTATGTGGTCCGGCAGGCGCTTCAGCATGCGGGACAGGTATTCGGCACCCCCGCGGATGCTTTGTTCCGGGTCGAGCCGGTTGCTGACCTCGAGGTCGGTGGCGGCGGCCAGCGTCAGCATCATGATGCCGCGCACGCCGGTGGGGGAGATCGCCTCCGGGTTCCAGTGCGATTCCTGGTAGCCGATGGCGGCGAGCAGGCGCCAGTCCATGCCCACGTCTTGCGCGGCGGACTCGAACAGGGCCTGGTACTGCGGCAGCCGCTGCAGGATGTGTGCCTGGTAGCGCCGGGTGCCGACATAGTCAAACTCCGTGATGTGCCCGTAGTAGCGCTCGATCAGCTGGTTGAGCAGGCCTTCCTCGCGTATCTGATCGAAGTACTTCTCGGCCTCATCGACCAGGCTGACATCGGCCCTGCGCGCGAAGGCCCAGGCCAGCGGGCGCGGCTCGCTGATGGCGAAGGCGGGCTTCAGTTCGGGGTAGAAGCGGCGGTTGATCGCCAGTTCGTTCGAATCGGCGATGGTGTACTCGATCAGCTGCTGCCAGACCAGGCCCAGCAGCGTCTCGCTCTCCTGGGTGCTTTCCTTCCAGGTGAGGTTCGGGTATTCATCCTTGAGTTCCTGCAGCCGTTCGGCGTGGCTGCTGCCGGCAACCACCTCCAGATGGCCGTCGAGGTCGGCCAGGGTCTTCGGCCTGACGGAGCCGCTGCGGTATACCAGTTGCGGGGTGATCTCCTGGTAGAGCGGCCCGAAGCGGATCGTCTCCATGCGCCGGTCGGTGACCGACAGCCCGGCGGCGGCCATGTGGGCGTCGCCGCGCACCACCAGCGGCAGGATGTCGTTGAAGTTGGGCGGCACCACGAGGCGCAGTTCGACACCGAGGTAATCCGCGAACCCCTTGACCAGCTCGTACTCGAGTCCGGTCGGCCCGTCCGGTCCTTCATAGTAGGTTGTCGGGCTGTTGCGGGTCAGGACAACGAGCTCGTTCTGTTTTTTGACCTGTTCCAGCAGGGAAGGGGGCTTGCCACAGGCGGCCAGCAGGATGCCGGCAAGCAGCAACAGGGCGTACCGGACCGTAGCAGGACCCGCCCCCCTTACGCTAGAATAGCCGGCCTGAGCAACGGGCCGGCACCTTGCCCCTGTCGAGTTGAATCCCATGACGGTATTGCATGGCTTGCGCCATGTTCTTTTCCATGGTTTGCGTGGGGTAATCATACCCCATTCATCGGCAGAACCCGAAAACCCGTTAGCCCGGCTTACTGGAGAGGTACCGAAGCGGTCACAACGGCACCGACTCGAAATCGGTTGAGGGCTTTACCGCCCTACGTGGGTTCGAATCCCACCCTCTCCGCCATACAGTCTCGTCTCTACAAAAACAGGGGACAGACCACGATCAATAGTCAACTCTAGTCCAGATTAATAACTATTAATCGTGGTCTGTCCCCTGTTTACGCGCGCCAGACACAAAAAAGACGGCCCGAAGGCCGCCGAATGCAGTGGCAGATTTGTCGTTTACTTTTTTCTGCGTCGCAAAATAAACAGAGCAACAATACCGGCACCTAACAATGGCAGAATGCTGGGCTCGGGTATAATTTCCGGTGGTTCATCTGGCGTCGCTTGACCCAGGGCAGCAGCCCACAGCATGGTTATAGCTGCACCCGAACGCATGATGTAGCCGGCATTGACTCTAGCTCTCAATGATTTCATAGCAGTCTCCTTGTTATCATCATGTGGTTTACGCCTTCATCCTGCGCCGTGTAAATCACAGCCCAACAAGGCCGAGGCTTAGCAGGGCGAGGGTGGTAGGTTCGGGGACGTCGACGATTGGGTAGTACGTGAACGAAACTGGATCCACATAATTATGGAAAATCTCGATGCCGTATGACTCATTGAGTTTGATTCCCG
>JBFELL010000098.1:0-10806 GCA_041552135.1 Gammaproteobacteria bacterium | reverse complement strand
GCCTGGGCAAGTACCGCCTCCCGGCAGCAGCTCGTCAACGAACTTGCCGGCAACATCCGCGCCTGGCGCAGCGGCACGCCGCGCAATCTGCTCTGAGCCTGACAGGCCTTGCGAGCATGACTTCGCCCCTGCCCGACATTCAGGCCAACCTGGGGCGTGTTCGGGAACAGATCCGTGCCGCGGCCATGGACGCCGGACGCCGGCCCGGATCCATCCGGCTGGTTGCCGTGTCAAAATACATGCCCGGGACGTATTTGCGGCGCGCGATGCAGGCCGGTCAGCATGTCTTCGGTGAGAACACGGTACAGGATGCCATGAGCAAGCTGCCGCTCCTGCAGGACCCACGGAACGAGTGGCATTTTATCGGCCACCTGCAGACCAACAAGGCGAAACACATACCCGGCAACTTTGCCTGGTTCCATACCCTCGACAGCCTGAAGCTGGCGGCCAGACTGGACCGGCACTGCCGGGCACGGCAGACCGAACTGAACGTTCTCGTCCAGGTGAATATCTCGAACGATCCGGACAAGCATGGGCTGCCCGCAGAGCACGTCTTCGGTTTCATCGAGGAACTGCTCGCTGCCGGACATACCGGGCTCGCGTTGCGCGGGCTGATGACCATCGGCCAGCGCGGTGCGGCCGATACGGAACGTCAGCGGGAATTTGCCGCACTGCGTGAGCTGTCCGAGGCATGCGCAACACGCTTTGGCAGATCCCGCTTCCTGGAGCTTTCCATGGGTATGAGCAGCGACTTCGAACTTGCCATCCGGGAAGGTGCCAGCATTGTCCGGGTCGGCAGTGCGATCTTCGGCCCGCGCCCCCTTCCGACACCGCGACCAGCTTGACACCTTGCCTTAGCTGGTTGCCCCAAGTCACTGTTTTTTCTGGTCTGCGATCCCGGCCTCCACACATCCTCCACCGGCAGGCGATGCCGGTATGCGACCACCGCATCATCCAGTACAATGCCACGGGGGATGCAATAACAAATCAACATGCAGCGGGAGATTGCTCAATGATTTCATTCGACGGGACAACATCCATGTGGCTGACCGGCGTATTGTTTACCGCGCTCGGTATCGTACTCGGCAGCATCGTCACCTATCTCGTTGTTGCCCGCAATGGCAGGACCCGCAAACTGCAGGATGAACTCGACCAGCTCAAGGACCGTTTCACCGACTACCGCGAGCAGGTAACCGCGCATTTCATGCGCACCTCGGAACTGGTTCAGGAAATGACACAGAGTTACCGCGCCGTTTACGAGCACCTTGCCTCCGGCGCCCAGAATCTGTGCGGCGGCCAGATCGAGGCGCCACGCCAGAACAGCGCAGAGACGTCATCGCTTGGTGGTGGCAATGCCCAGGCACTGACCGGCGACGACGCGGAAATCGACGGGCTCACCGGGGACATGCCGAGGATATCGGATCTCGATATCAAGGCAGAGGCCGACATCAGGCAGCCGGTACAGCACTAGCCCGCAGATAGCAGGGGGCAGCCCGTCAGGGCCTGTTCATCCCCGGACGTGGATTATTCACCGTAGATGGTGACGGTTATCGTTCGCCGGTGACCCGCCGTACGGTGCTCCCAGAGATAGACCCCCTGCCAGATCCCCAGATCACATTGCCCGGCGGCAACCGGCAGGGTCAGATCAGAACCGGTCATGATGTTCCTGATATGGGCAGGCATGTCATCCGGCCCTTCCGCCGTGTGTTCGAACAGGGCATCACCATCGGGTACCAGCCGCGCCATGTAACGCTCCAGGTCCGCACGAACATCAGGGTCGGCATTCTCGCACAGCACCAGTGAGGCGCTGGTGTGATGCAGAAACAGGTGGCACAGGCCGGTACGCACACCGGAGTCCCTGACGCATGTCTGGACGGTATCCGTAATCTGGGCGGTGCCCCGTCCGGCCGTCGTGATGCTCACCCTGTCCTGGATTACCATCGCCTGGCGAATTCAGCTTTCGCAACTGCCATCGTATACGGCCATTATCGCGACCAGCTCCTCCAGCACGACCTGCCGGTCGGTTGCTGACATACCGGCAACCTCCGGAAAGTCATCGCCATTCTGCAGCGCGCTGATACAGGCATTCACCCTGTCACAGCCCTGCTCGCACAGGCTATCGACACACACTTGTACTGTATTTTCCTCTTGTGACATGTCTGCACGCCAATCGCGCTGCGCCTGCCGCCTGTATGCAGTGTTACTCCCTGCCGTGAACACCGCCGAACGGCCGGTTTGCGGCCCTGGTTCACAGATTCCGGTTGCCTCCTGACCTATGCTGACAGCAGGTCATGTTTCAATCCGCCATAGCCAATCATAGCAGGGCAGACAGACGGGAGCACCGCAGTGACAACGGGAACACGGTATTACGCCATTATCGCGGCTGTATGTACCCTGCTGCCCGGTTGCTCCGGCACACACCTGGCCGGCCCTGGACCGCAACCCGCGGGCAGCCTGATGCGAGAATCACCGGATCAGGGAAGCGATCCGGTACTGGACCATTTCATCGCACGGGTGCCATATCACCTCGCGGATACGGCCACGGAAGCACGCGCCATGACCCATATTGCGATCGGCAGGGCCAAGGCCCGAACAGGCAACGCGCTGTGTGGCATGGCCTGGCTGGTTACCGGGCCGGCCTCGGGCACTACCGGCCCCCGGCTGGCGAATGCGGCCGGTGGACCGGCCTGGTATTACCGGGTCAGCCATCAGCCCGGGCTGGCGGGATGCGGCACTGCCAGCCGCGAAGACCTCTACGTGTCGCTGCAAGGCACGCTGCCGGCATGGATCACACTGCGACGTGCCGTGGAACCGACACCGCATGCCGGCAGTATCAGCCCGTACAATGCCACCCGCTGATCAGGTCTGCGCCGGCGTATCGCCCTGCGCTCCCGCAACCAGGTCTTTCAGGGTGCGTTCCTCCAGGATACGCCCCGTCATCTCGTCCAGCCGGGCCACAAGCCCGTCTACCGGTGCAATACCCGGTAGCTGCCGCACATTGAGAAAGCGGCTTTCGCCGGACTGCCGCACCGCCGCCAGCAGCTGCGCCAGTCGCATGGTCTCTATGTCATGCAGTGGCAGATACACCGGGGTTTCCTCGCCCGGCACCTCGACCAGGTAGCCCGCCTCCACCAGTGCCGCAAGTACCCGTTGCACAGGCTGGCCGGGCATGTCCAGCCGGGCAACCAGCCCGTCCACGTCCCATGGCGGCAGGTTGTGATAGTGGTTATAGCCAATCAGGTACATCAGCTGCAGGGCCAGCCGCTCGCGCAGGCGATTGCTGATGACAAACCTCACCCGGTGCAATGTCATGTACTTGGGATACTGTACATAGAACGCCACCTGAGACCCGACCAGCAGGATCAGCCAGTTCAGGTAGAGCCAGATGAGCAACAAGATCAGGATGGCGAAGCTGGAGTAGATCGCAGCATATTTGGATGACGTGGCGATAAACGTGGCGAATCCCCAGCCAGTGGTTTCCCACAACAGGCCCGCGATCACACCGCCGATGAGTGCTGCGCGAAACCGGACACGGGTATTCGGAATGAACCTGTAGACAAAGGTGAACGCCAGGCAAACCAGCACATACGGCACCAGTTTGCCCGAGTAGACCACCATCATGCCCAGTGGCTCGATCCCGATCAGGCGCTTGGCCAGTGTCGTATTCATAATGCTTGCCGTCAGGCCGAGGGCGCTGAACACCAGGACAGGCCCCACGAGTATGACACTCAGGTAATTGCTGAAGCGCCGCGAGAATGAGCGCAGGCGGTCAACCTGCCAGACAAAATTGAAGGCCGACTCGACTTTCTGCAGCAGGGCAACGACTGTATAGATGAGCAGTGCAAAGCCAAGCGAGCCCAGCACGCCGGCCCGGGTATTATCGACAAACTCGAAAATCCTGTCAGCGATCTCTGCACCCTTGGGACCGAGGGGGTCGAAGAAGTCATAGACGAAGGGCTCGAAACGGGTGTGGACGTCAAAGCCCTTGAGGACGGAGAAACTGACCGCCAGCAGCGGCACGATCGACAGCAGCGTGGTATAGACCAGGCTCATGGCACGCAGGTTGAGCTGCCCGCCCAGCAGTTCCCGCAGCAGCATGTGGAGGATGCGGGCGACAAACACCAGCACCCTGCCGGGAGCATGCATCTGGCGCAGATCGGCTTCCCAGACACGCTCGGAAAACCATCCGATCAAGGCCTGTAACCTGACACTCATTGCGCTATTGTCCCCTGCCGAAGCCCACCAGGGCCGCTCTCACGCCCCTGATCATATCATCCGGAAAAATGCCCGCCATACCGGCCCAAATCCGCTTCAGGCATACCGCTGACGGCCTTAAAGATCGGCCCTGATGTGTCGATACTTGATAGTGCCCTTGCAGATAACAGGAACGGTAACAGGTATGGACGAGAAAAAGCAGCGCTTGCTGATTGTCGACGACTCCAGGGTAATCCGGGTAACCGCACGCAAGATCCTCAAGGATCACTTTGAAACCGTCGAGGCTGCCGATGGCGAGGAGGCCTGGGAAGTACTCACCGGAGACGACCCCGTCTCGCTGGTCGTCTCCGACCTCACCATGCCGAACCTGGACGGCTTCGGCCTGCTGGAGAAGATCCGGGGTTCCCACCTGCCCCAGGTGCGCGATATCCCGGTCATCATAATCACCGGCGCAAACGATACCGATACCACCATGGAGCAGGCCCGTGCCGCCGGTGCAACCGACTTCATCGGCAAGCCGTTTGACTCCGTGCATCTGCTCGCGCGAACCCAGGCGCATGCCAGTTCGCACAATGCCACCAACACGCTGCGTCAGGAAAATACGGCACTGGAGGACATGTCCATGGTCGACCAGCTGACCGGCCTGGTCAACGAGTCCTCCTTCATGGAGCACGGCTACCAGCAATTGTCCTTCGCCATACGCCACAACAGCGGCCTGTGCATCTTTCGTATCGAGATCGACGGTTTCGGTGCACTCTTCCAGCAACACGGCCAGGTGTTCACCACCAGGGTGACCCAGTCGGTCAGTGAAATACTCCTGTCCACCATCCGCGCCGAGGACACCGTGGCAAGGATCGGGACAGCCCGTTTTGCGCTCCTGCTACCCGGCATGGAGAAATCCGGCATTCGCAACCTGGCGGAGCGTATCAATCTTGAACTCGGCAGGCGCACCTTCCGGGCAGGCGACACACGGCTGCCGGTCACGCTCAGCATCGGCGTGGCTTCACCTGTCATACGGCGCGACACCCGCTTTGATGAACTGCTGCTCATGGCCGATCAGCGTCTGGCCAAGGCAATCGCCATGGGCGGCAACCAGGTCATCCACGAAGACCATGACGCTACCCCGGTTCTGGAAACCATCGAGACTCCGGAGCCCGTGATGGCAGCCGCCGGTACCGGGACCGCTGCGGAAACCGAGATCACCGCCCCGGAAACATACGATCCCTTCAGGGCAGATAACATGGAGGTAGAGGAAATCGAGCTTTCCGCGCCCATCTATGCCCATGAACCGGCCAATATCTTCGACGATGCTTCAACAGACAGCCGAACGACGACGCAGTGCCGCGCGGCAGCGGAACCCGGGTCCGTCAAGTTCGCCGGCCCAGTTCCGGAAATCCCGGCCATGGAGCTGCCGGTCAACACGCAACGCCATACAGACGGCAGCTCGGCCGCAGGCCCCGAGGCACAGGATGTGTCTCTGCCGACCGTACCGGCCAATGATGCCTCCCTGGCGGATGACACAGCACCCGCTGAAGCGACACATGCAGCTGAAAGCGCGATTGCCTCGCCCTTCTCGGCCCATCCCGTCGGTGATGCCGCCAACGAGGCCCCCGACGCCCGGGCAGCGGCAGAGACCCCGCAAGCCCGGCGCGGCATACTGAAACGGTTCATGGCCGGTTTGCGCGCCCTGTTTGGCCGCTCCAGGCAGGACAGGTAACACTCCGGAATTCCTGCGTTTTCCCCGGTGGCAGCCGCCACCGGACAGTACCCCGGGGCACACCGAAGCGGTTCCGCTTCCCGGGGGTAGTGACTATAATGGCAGCCCGTCCGGTTTCCATGCCGCACAAATCCCCGCTCAGGAGTCAACCATGCCCTCATTCGACATCGTCTCGGAGATCGACATGCACGAGGTCGCCAACGCGGTGGACCAGACCAATCGAGAGATTGGCACCCGTTATGACTTCAAG
Source organism: Gammaproteobacteria bacterium (assembly GCA_041552135.1). Lineage (GTDB taxonomy): Bacteria > Pseudomonadota > Gammaproteobacteria > UBA9214 > UBA9214 > SZUA-186. The sequence continues at coordinate 4,624 of JBFELL010000098.1, read as the reverse complement.
GGCACCGACTCCGGCGTTGCACAGGCCGAGGGAGTCCTGACGCTGCGCAGCGAGAGCGACTTCCAGATCCGGCAGATCCAGGACATCCTCTACCAGAAAATGGCAAAGCGCGGCATCGACATCGCCGCCCTGGACGCGGGCAAGGTCGAGGGGAGCGGGAAAAAGGCCAGCCTGGATATCACGGTGCGCCAGGGCATTGACCAGGACATGGCCAGAAAGATCATCAAGCTCATCAAGGAATGCAAAATCAGGGTCCAGAGCAGCATCCAGGGTGACAAGGTGCGGGTCAGCGGCAAGAAGCGCGATGACCTGCAGGCTGCCATCAGCGCCATCAGGGACTCGAACCTCGATATCCCGCTGCAATACATCAACTTCCGGGACTAGTCAGGCCCGGACACGCACTTAACGGCCACCCGGCAACGTGCGATAATGGCGGCGTTTTATCCCGGATCGCCTCCGACTTGCTCGGCTAACCCGCAGGAACAGCATTTATGTCAAACAGCATGGCCAGCACGGCTGCCCGGAAAAAAAGCAGCTTCACCTACAATGAACTGATCGATTGCGGGCATGGCAACATGTTCGGGCCGGGCAATGCCCAGCTCCCCCTCCCGCCCATGCTGATGTTCGACCGGATCAACAACATCGCCGACACCGGTGGCGCCTATGGGAAGGGACACATCATCGCCGAACTGGATATCAAGCCGGACCTGTGGTTTTTCGGCTGCCACTTCGATGGCGATCCGGTCATGCCGGGCTGCCTGGGGCTCGACGCCATGTGGCAGCTGGTCGGATTCTACCTCGGCTGGAACGGCGGTCCAGGTCGCGGTCGCGCCCTGGGTGCGGGCGAAGTCAAGTTTACCGGCCAGGTAACACCGAAGAACACGCTGGTCAGCTACCGCATCGACATGAAGCGCGTCATCCAGCGTAAACTCAACATGGGCATCGCCGACGGCACTGTCTCGGTAGATGGCCGTGAGATTTACCATGCCAGCGGGCTGCGCGTTGGCCTTTTCACCTCAACGGATAATTTCTAGGAAGCCTGTCATGCGTCGTGTCGTAGTAACCGGTATCGGTACCGTTTCAAGTCTTGGCAATAACAAGGAAGAGACCGCTGCTGCCCTGCGGGAAGGGCGCTCCGGCATCGAATTCATCCCCGAATACGAGGAACTCGGCTTCCGCAGCCATGTTGCCGGGACGGTCGACATAGACATAGAGGAGCGGATCGACCGCAAGCTGCGCCGTTTCATGGGCAACAGTTCGGCCTACAACTACATCGCCATGCAGGAGGCGGTCGAGGACTCGGGACTGGAAGACGACATGGTCTCCAGTCCGCGTACCGGACTGATCTCCGGATCCGGCGGCGCATCCACGGAGAATGTCGTGAAGGCGGTGGATCTGCTGCGGGAGAAGGGCATCCGCCGTGTCGGCCCCTATATGGTGCCGCGTACCATGTCCAGCACCACCTCGGCCTGTCTGGCGACCCCGTTCAAAATCCACGGCGTCAACTACTCGATCAGTTCAGCCTGCTCGACCAGCGCCCACTGCATTGGCAACGGCTTTGAGCTGATCCAGTTCGGCAAGCAGGATATCGTGTTTGCCGGCGGCGGCGAGGAACTGCACTGGACGCTGACACTGATGTTCGACGCCATGGGCGCACTGTCATCGAAGTACAATGCAGCCCCTACCACGGCATCCCGGCCCTACGATGCCACGCGCGACGGCTTTGTCATCGCGGGCGGTGGCGGCATGGTGGTACTGGAGGAACTCGAACACGCCCGCAGGCGTGGCGCAAAGATCTACGCCGAGGTCGTCGGCTATGGCGCCACATCGGACGGCTATGACATGGTACAGCCGTCGGGCGAGGGTGCCGTTCGCTGCATGCAGCAGGCCATGCAGGACCTCGACGCGCCCATCGACTACATCAATGCACATGGCACCAGCACACCGGTCGGCGACATGCGCGAACTCGAGGCGGTACGCACCGTGTTCGGTGACAACATACCGGATATCAGCTCGACCAAGTCGCTCTCGGGACACTCGCTGGGTGCTGCTGGCGTGCACGAGGCCATCTTCTCCCTGCTGATGATGCGCGATGACTTCATCTGTGCATCGGCCAACATTACCGAACCGGATCCGGCCAGCACCGACTTCCCGATAGTAACGTCGACGAAAACAAATACCGGCCTGAACACGGTGATGTCGAACAGCTTCGGCTTTGGCGGCACCAACGCCACGCTGGTTTTCCAGCGCTTCCAGGGCGACTGAGCGGGGGGACGCCCGTACTACTTGTAGATACGCGGGCGCTTCGACTGCCGCCAGCGCTGGAAGGTTTCATGCTCCCGGTAGCCGCCGCTGAGGATGTAATCCAGTACGCTGCGCAGGCGGTAAAACTGCACCACGGAATCCACCCGGATGATCTCACTGCCGTCTTCGTCGAAGAAGATGAGTGTTGGCGTGTAGAACAGCCCGAGACTGCTGCCCCATTCCCTGACCGTGGTGCGCTCGCCCGCCGGTGTCACCACCGGCGTCTGCTCCCAGAACGACAGCTGCACGCTTTCCAGCTGGCTGATGCGTTCACGTATCTCGGGCTCGCTTAACGGCCCGCTGTGCAGCACGTCGCAGGCATGGCAGTTGCCCTGCTCGAAGAACACCGCCAGCGGCCTGTCGGCCGGCCAGCGACTGCGGTCAAGCATGTAGGGGCCTGGCATGAAGAAGGGCTCCTCGATCATGTCGCCGGGCTCGAAGACCAGTGGCACATCGGCCCGCGCCAGGTACTCCCTGAAACGCTCTTTCCGGTGGTGACTGTCGGCAACGTATTCCAGCGCCGCCAGAAAACGGTATGGCGGGTAGTAACCGCGCAGCCGCAGCGCCTCGCCGTCCTCCGTGTCGTAAAAAATCACCGAGGGCGTGAAGTTGGTACCTTCCTCGATCGCCAGACGGCTTTCCAGCATCTCGTTGCCTTGCATATCGACAACCGTCCGGTACCCGTGGATATCGAGTCCGATAACGTCGAAGTGCTTCAGCAGATAGGTCTGGATACCCTCGTTCTCAAGGTCATGTTCGAGGAACTTCTGGCAGTAGGCACAGTACTTCTGGCCGAAGTACAACACAATGCCGGCCTTGCCGGCCTCTTTCGCTTCCTGCAGGTCCTCTCGCAGGTCAAGGAAGCTGAGTTTGAAGAAATCGGGAAATTCCAGCGGCTCTTCAAGCGGCTGGTCCTCGAACTCGAGGTGATCGACGTTTTTTTCGAAATTGTCAAAATCATCATCGTCTGCAGCATACAGCGCGCTACAGACAAACAGCATCACCGGCATGCAGCAATAGCGTATTGCGCGCTGCCCGGGGATGGATATCGTCGTCATTGCCATCATCCGGAAGCTGTCGTGGCTCAGCCCCCGCGGGTGTAACTCGCGCGGCTGTTATCCGTCTCCCACAGCGCGACTTCAACTACCGGATAGCCCTTGCCGTCGACGAACTCGAAAATCATGCGGGCGATATTCTCGGCGGTCGGATTGTCCTTCATGACGCGTACCCGCTCGCCGGCGTTTTCCAGCAACGGCAAAACCGGATCATCCTCGTGCAGCAGCAGGGTATGGTCGACCTCGCTATCCAGCCATTCCCACACCAGTTGCTTGACGGTGGTGAAATCCTCCACCATGCCGAGTTCGTCCAGGCGGTCGCTTTCCAGGGTGATCACGGCACGTGCATTATGGCCATGCAGGTGCCGGCACTTCCCCTGATGGTTCATCAGCCGGTGGCCATAGCAGAACGATACTGATTTGGAGACCCGGTACATGCCCTGATTCCCGCCCTGTTTCAAAGAATGCTGAATGTATCAAGGGACCTTGCTGGCCGCCCCTGCTGTTCATTCTATTAGGGCCACCCAGGATTGACTATACAGGATAGGAAGAAAATCATTAGAATGTCCCTGATGTCTGTCAAACACCACTTCCGGGGCCCGTTCTGATGGCCGGCATGCCCACCTGGACCATCCTCGGCGGCGGCTACCAGTCCTACCTGAAGGGCGACTACCAGGCGGCCTACAACGAGTGGCTGCCGCTGGCGGAACTGGGCGATGCCGAGGCCCAGTACAACCTCGGCGTGCTCTACGACGAGGGCGCCGGTGTCGAACAGGACCTGGCAACGGCCGTCAGCTGGTACCAGAAGGCCGCCATTCAGGGATTCATCGATGCCCAGATCAATCTGGGCATGATGTACTACCACGGGCATGGCGTCGAACGTGACTACCGGGCAGCAGGGCAGTGGTTCCGGCAGGCCGCGGACCAGGGCGATGAAGAGGCCAGGGCATGCCTCGAGAAGATTACCCGCGAGCTGCCCGTCGACGACACGCAGAAAACGGTCGCCTGAGGACCGCGAAGCCCTGCGGGGAGGTTGAAGCAAGGCGCCAGCCAGGCCAATACCAACCATCACCGGGAAAGGCCAGTATATCCATATATATCAGCAAGTTGTATAATATTTGACTGCTGTCCCGTTAACCTTGTCTGGATTGTTTGCAACATGCTGCATGAACACCGTTATACAAACCATCCTGACCCGCAGGACATGAATAGGGGTCACTGCATGATGAACAGGGCGTTCCTTCTCCCTGCGGGAGAAGGGCAGG
>JBFELL010000097.1:0-10887 GCA_041552135.1 Gammaproteobacteria bacterium | reverse complement strand
TGAATCGCAAGCAGAGACACGTCGAGGTGTTTGCGGCGCGCAATGTGGTGCTGGCCACCGGCGGTGCCAGCAAGGTCTACCTGTATACCAGCAACCCGGACACCTCCAGTGGCGACGGCATCGCCATGGCCTGGCGAGCCGGCTGCCGCGTCGCCAACCTCGAGTTCAACCAGTTCCACCCCACCTGCCTGTTTCATCCCAAGGCCAAGTCCTTCCTGGTGACCGAGGCGGTGCGCGGCGAAGGCGGACGCCTGCTGCTGCCGGACGGCAGCCCGTTCATGCAGAACTACGATGATCGCGGTGACCTGGCACCGCGCGATATCGTGGCCCGCGCGATCGACAACGAAATGAAGCGCCGCGGCCTGGAATATGTACTGCTCGACATCAGCCACAAGCCGGCGCCGTTCATCCGCGAGCATTTCCCGAATGTCTATGCGCGCTGCAGGGAACTCGGCTATGACATGACGCTGGAGCCCATCCCGGTGGTGCCGGCGGCACACTATACCTGCGGCGGCGTCATGACCGGCCTCGATGCACGCACCGACCTGCCCGGCCTGTATGCCATCGGCGAGGTTGCCTGCACCGGTATGCATGGCGCCAACCGCATGGCCAGCAACTCCCTGCTCGAGTGCATTGTCTTCGCCATGGCCGCCAGCGAGGATATCGCGGCGCATATTGACGAGGTCCCCGTGCCGCCGGCCCTGCCGCCATGGGACGAGTCTCGGGTGCGCGACTCGGACGAGGAAATCGTGGTGACGCACAACTGGGATGAACTGCGACGCTGCATGTGGAATTATGTCGGCATTGTCCGCACCGACAAACGCCTCGAGCGCGCCCTGCGTCGCGTCATGCTGCTGCAGCAGGAGATTCAGGAGTATTACAGCAATTTCAGGATTTCCAACGACCTGCTGGAACTGCGCAACCTGGCGCAGGTGGCATCACTCATCATCCGCTCGGCACAGCAGCGCAAGGAAAGCCGCGGGCTGCACTACACGCTGGACTATCCGCAAGCCGATACCCTCAGGCCGCCGCGGGAGACGATCCTCACGCCCGACCTGCCGAAGGAAGTCGATATCGCGATGTAGGTCGGGGCAGCGCGGGCGCGCAGCCAGAGCGCCCGCACAGAAATGCAGTCACTTCGAGAGAAAGTCGGCCGGCACAGGCTCGTCTGCCGGTTCGCAGCGCACGGCGCTGACCCCGGCGGCAGGCGGCCCGATACGCAGCCAGTCACACAGCTTGCGCACCGCTGCCTCGTCACCGCAGGCCAGCACCTCGACCGTGCCATCTGGCAGGTTGCGGGCATACCCCGTCACGCCCAGCAGGCGCGCCTGCTCGCGTGTCGAGGCCCGGTAGAAGACGCCCTGCACCCGGCCGGACACGTAGCAGCGTCGACAGGCCATGTAGCAGGCAGATTTACCGGCTAACGACAGCCGCGGCAGCCGGCATAGCCGCACCCTGCTGCTGTTTCTTGCGTTCCAGATAGGACTCGATGGCGTCGCCGGTCACCGGCCCCTCCTGGCGGGCAATACGTTCACCCTCTGGCGAAATGATGTAGGTGGTCGGCAGGCCCAGCACCGGACCCAGCTCGGTAACCGGCGCCGGCTCCATGCGCAGCACCGGATATGACATGAAGTGGCTCTCGACAAAATCGCGCAGGTATTCCTGGTTGACCTCTTCGTAGTTGATGCCGATCACGACCGCATCGTCGTCCTTGTGCCTTTCGTGAAAATCGACCAGATCGGGAATCTCCTCCAGGCAGGGCGGGCACCAGGTCGCCCAGTAATTCACAATGACCCACTTGCCGCGGAACTCGGACAGGGACCGCGGCTTGCCGTCAAGGTCAGGCAATGTGAAGTCAACCGGCTCCGCCATCACGGCGACCGAGGCTAAAAACCCGACAAAAAACAGTACAAAACGCATTACCATCTCCTGAAAAACAATTCGTAAATTATACTCTATTTTATCGACAACCTGCTCGCCGAGCGGTTCCGGGATGTCCGGCGGCTTGAGCCGCGCACGGCAATACCGTTAGCATGCGCCCCTGACCGCGACAGGCACCGAGATAATTGACCGTGTACAGATCAGTCCGCAAGACAGGGCATAATCCGCCTTTGCCTGTCCCGTCGAGAAATGCAGGCCAGCCATGACAACCATTCGAAAACAGGACTTTATCGACAGCATCCGCGATGCCCTGCAGTACATCTCGTATTACCACTCGCCGGACTTTATCCGTGCCATGCGGGCCGCCTGGGAGGCCGAGGAAGCGCCCGCCGCCCGCGATGCCATGGCGCAGATCCTGATCAATTCGCGGATGTGCGCCGAGGGACGCCGGCCAATCTGCCAGGACACCGGCATCGTCAATGTCTTCCTGAAAATCGGCATGGATATTCACTGGGACACCGACACCGGCATAGACGATATGGTGAACCTGGCCGTGCACGAGGCCTGGACCGACCCGGCCAACCCGCTGCGCGGCTCGGTCGTCAGCGACCCGGCCGGTGAACGCCGCAACACCGGCGACAACACGCCGGCCGTCATTCACAAGGATGTGGTGCCGGGACACAGCGTCGAGGTCACGGTTGCCGCCAAGGGCGGAGGCTCCGAGAACAAGTCGCGCTTTGCCATCCTGAACCCCAGCGATGACATCGTCGCCTGGGTGCTGGAGCAGCTGCCGGGCATGGGGGCCGGCTGGTGCCCGCCGGGCATGCTCGGCATTGGCATCGGCGGCACCGCGGAGAAGGCCATGCTGCTGGCGAAGGAATCACTGCTGGAGCCGGTCGATATCCAGGAGCTGGCCCGTCGTGGTCCGGCCAGCCGGCTGGAGGAACTGCGACTGGAACTCTACGACAAGGTGAACGCACTCGGCATCGGCGCCCAGGGCCTCGGCGGCCTGACCACGGTGCTGGACGTGAAGATCCGCGATTATCCGACCCACGCGGCCTCCAAGCCGGTCGCCCTCATCCCCAACTGTGCCGCAACACGCCACGTGCATTTCACGCTGGACGGCAGCGGCCGGATCACGCTGGCGCCGCCCGGCCTCGAGGACTGGCCGGATATCACCCCGGACAGCGGCGCCGCGGCGCGCCGCGTGCAGCTGGACGGCCTGGACCGGGCCGCCATCCGCGATTGGCAGCCCGGCGAGACGCTGCTGCTCAGCGGCCGGTTGCTGACCGGGCGCGACGCCGCCCACAAGCGCATTATCGACCTGCTGGACCGCGGTGAGCCGCTGCCGGAGGGGCTCGATTTCAATGGCCGCTTTATCTACTACGTGGGCCCGGTCGACCCTGTCGGCAGCGAGGTCGTCGGCCCGGCCGGCCCCACCACCGCCACCCGCATGGACAAGTTCACCGAGCCGATGCTGGAACAGGCCGGCCTGCTGGGCATGATCGGCAAGGCCGAGCGCGGTCCGCAGGCCGTCGCCTGCATCGCCCGCCACGGTGCGGTCTACCTGATCGCCACAGGTGGCGCCGCCTACCTGGTATCCAGGGCCATTCGCAAGGCACGTGTGGTGGCCTTCCCGGAACTGGGCATGGAGGCCGTCTACGAATTCGAGGTCGAGGACATGCCGGTCACCGTGGCCGTCGACAGCCGCGGCAGTTCCATACACGAGACCGGACCCCGGGAGTGGCGCATGCGGATCGGCAGGATACCGGTCGTCAAGGGCTAGGCAATGCCACCAGAACGTTCAGCACATCGCCACCCCCGGGAAATAGCCACGGAAGCACACCGAAAAACACGGAATAGCATTCATGTTTTTCGATCTTTTTCGTGTGCTTCCGTGGCCAACCGAATGCCTGGTCTGTACACACAAACAGGAGCAAAGCGTGAAATGACAGACACCATCACCATGTACCACAACCCCCGCTGCAGCAAATCGCGCACCACCCTGGAGCTGCTGAAGACGCAGGGCAGGGACCCGCAGCTGGTCGAATACCTGAAGGAGCCGCCCACGGCGGAAATGCTCAACGCCATCCTCGACATGCTCGGCATGCAACCGCGCGACCTGCTGCGAAAAAAGGAAAAGGAATACGCCGAGGCCGGCCTCGACAATCCCGATCTCGACCGTGACGAACTGATTGCCGCGATGATCGAGCACCCGCGACTGATCGAACGCCCCATTGTGATCGCCAACGGCAAGGCTGCCATCGGCCGCCCGCCGGAGAAGGTGCTGGAGATTCTATAGATGATTTCCCACCGCAGAGACACACAGGGCGCAGGGAAGGCGATGAAATTTCCGCTAAAACCCTATACTGTCCCGGTGGATGCGAAAATCCCTGCGTAAGGGAGGTCCCGTTTGTCATGTGTTTCTGTCGGGTTCGTCGCTGCGCTCCCTGACACGAACTACTGGAGTCTGTTTTTGTCAATTTCTATTCTTTGCGTCTTCGCGGTGAGTATCATCTGAAACACGCAACGACGGACCACAGCCATGCATGAAATACTCGTCCTGTACTACAGCCGCTACGGCGCCACCGCCGGGATGGCGCAGCGGATTGCCCGCGGCATCGAGGAAGTCGAGGACTGCCAGGCACGCATCCGCACCGTGCCACCCGTGTCGGCGACCTGCGAGGCCACCGCGAGCGACATCCCGGATGACGGACCGCTGTATGCCGGGCTCGACGATCTGCGCGAGTGCGCCGGACTTGCCCTCGGCAGCCCGACCCGCTTCGGCAACATGGCTGCACCGCTGAAATATTTTCTCGATACCACCAGCAGCCTGTGGCTTGGCGGCGCGCTGATCGGCAAACCGGCGGCCGTGTTCACCTCGACCTCCAGCCTGCATGGCGGCCAGGAGACCACCCTGCTGTCCATGATGCTGCCGCTGTTGCACCATGGCATGCTGGTGATGGGGCTGCCCTACTCCGAGACCGAGCTGCTCAGCACGCAGACCGGCGGTACGCCCTACGGGCCAAGCCATACCGCAGGCCCCGAGAGCAACCGGCCGTTGTCCGGGGAGGAGAAGCACCTGTGCCGCGCACTCGGCAGGCGCCTGGCGGATACGGTGGTAAAACTGCAGGCCGGCGCGGGCCGATAGCCAGCCGACCGGCATCGGAATAAAACCCGTGTCCCGGCATTTAAACAAGATACAACGGACACTCGAGCAATGACCCCAATGTGCTGCCGCCGCGGATGGTATGCCCTGACCCTGCTGGGTTACTTCGGCACGTTTGCCCTGCTGCTTGCCTGGTACACCGTGCTGGCGCCGTCGGCGCATTTCCCGGTGGCGCTGGTGCTGCTGGTGCTGGTCACGCCGCTGCTGTTTCCGTTGCGCGGCCTGCTGCATGGCCGCAGCTACACCTTCGCCTGGAGTGCCTTTCTGGCCCTGCTGTATTTCATCCACGGGGTCGTTGAGGCCTTCAGCATGGATACCGCCCGCCACCTGGGCCTGATGGAGGTGGTCCTGTGCACGACCTGGTTCGCTGCCGCCATCATGTACGTACGCGTCGGCCAGGAAATGGAGGACCGCTAGCATGCGGCACCGCCAGACAGGCTTCACGCACGGTGGCCGGATCGGCTACACTCCGGCACGGGGCCATCACAATAACGAGTCATTATGCTGGGTTTTGGACACCAGACCGTCTTCGGACTATGCCTCGCGCTGGTCACACTGGCGGCCGTCTCGGTCGTATGTCTGGCGCTGCTGTTTGCCGAACGCCGTGATATCGACCTGTTGCAGGATCACATCAACAGTCTCCGGCAGGAGAACACCGCGCTCAAGTCAGAGCTGGAGGACTTGCGCAACAGCCGCCTGGTGCAACAGGAGGCCGTCGCGCGACCGACGGACTGAAGCCTTCAGGAAGACAGGTCAGGATGCCGCCGATCCGCCAGGCAGCTTCGCGAGCACGGATTTCACAAACGGGATGGTCAGCCGCCGCTGCTCGATCATCGAGGCCTCGTCGAGACGGTCCAGCAGGTTGAAAACGCTCGCCGGGTCCCGCGGGATGCGCTTCAGCAGAAAACTCGCCGTATCTTCAGGCAGCTCCAGGCCCCGTGCGGCGGCACGGCAGGACAGCGCGGCCAGCATATCGGCATCGTCCAGCGGCCTGAGCACGTAAGTCACTCCCCAGCCCAGCCTCGACACCAGGTCCGGCAGGCCGAAACCGCTCAGGTCGGGGCGCTGCTCTGCGGCGACCACCAGGGTGCCGCCGGCCTCGCGCAGGCGGTTGAACAGGTCGAACAGGCCATGTTCCCAGGCCTCGTTGCCGGCCAGAAGCTGCACATCATCGAGACAGACCAGCTCCAGTTGCTCCAGGCCTTCCAGCACCGCCGGCGCCAGTTCGAGCAGCTGCCGCATGGGCAGGTAGGTGCTGGTACGCCGGTTGCCGGCAGCATGGTGGCAGGCGGCCTGCAGCAGGTGCGTCTTGCCCATGCCGGCCGGGCCGGCGACAAACACCAGTGACTCGCCCCGCCCCGCTGCCGCCAGCCGCAGGCTGTCAACGGCTTCCCGGTTCGGGCCGGGAAAGAAACCGTCAAAGCGGGCACTGTCGCGCAGCGCGAGACCGAGTGGCAGCTGGGGATGGTTCATCGTGACGGAGCGAAGCGGCTGGGCGGGATCCCGGGATTGCAACGGCCGGGCTAGTGCTCGCTGCGTTGCCAGGCCCGGCGGCCCCAGGTCCACACATAACCCGCACCGCTCCAGACGATGGTTACCAGGACACTGTAGGCCAGCAGGTCAATCCACCAGGCGGGCAGCGCCACGAAGGCCTGGTTGAACAGCACGGACAGCACCAGCAGGATCTGGGCCAGCGTGTTCAGCTTGCTGACGATGCTGGGCTCCGCCTCGATATGCTCGATACGGGCGTTGTAGATAATCGCGCCGGTCACAATCACCAGATCGCGCACTATCACCAGGCCCACCAGCCAGAGCGGAATCAGGCCGAGCCAGCCGAGCGTAAGGTAGCTGGAGACCATCAGCAGCTTGTCCGCCAGCGGGTCCATCAAGCCGCCGATGCGGCTGGTCCAGTGGTAGCGCCGGGCGAGAAAGCCGTCCAGGGCGTCCGAGAAGCCCGCCACGGCAAACAACACCAGCGCCGGCATGAATTCGTCCTTCAGCATCAGCATGACCACCGGCGGAACCAGCAGGAAACGAAAGACCGTCAGGATATTGGGCAGCTGGTGGAGTTTCACTGGCGCAGGCGGTAGGTGGCCGGGGCGCCTGCCGGGTCCGGCTCCAGCACCGTACCGATGGCGATGGTCTGCGTCAGCCCCTGCAGCGAGCCGTCGAGCTGCAGCGCGTAATGCACCGTGGTCGGACTGACTTCCTCGACCTGCAGCTGGCGGACGGCCGTAAGCGAGGCAAGGTAGTCGCTGACCCGCGCATACGCCGCCAGTGTGCGGATGTCGTGCACCCTGACCGAAACCATGCCGGCCGAACTGCCGGCATCGCGAACCGCCAGCCGCGAGGCCAGCGTGTCGGCAACATTGTCAATGCCGCTGCTCAGGACACCGGCGAGCTGGTTGTCACTGTTGGTCCAGGTCGAGGGACTGCCGGCCACCTGCAGGTTCCAGCGTGCCACCCAGCTGCCCGTGCGACTGCGGTTCAGGCGCCCGATCAGGATGGCCTGCGGGTTATAGCGCTGCGATGCCTCCAGGGCGTGTTCGAAGAAACCGCCCCACAGGTCCGAAAAGCGCACCTTCGCCTGGTCTTCCAGGTCCATCAGAGGAAACAGCAGCGGGATGCCCCGCTGACGCGATGCCAGTTCGAGTTGCCGCCCGGCCTGGGTGCCGTCCCGAGCCGAAACGATATAGCGCCGGCCACGATCCTCGACGGCCAGCCAGACCAGCGTGTCCGGCCGCTCGGCATCCCCCCAGAAGGCAACGCCCTGCTGGCGCAGCGCCCGGCGCACGGCCTCGCCGTCGAATCGCACCCGCATCATCAGTTGCGGCGGCGCGCTGTCCGGCACGGTGAAATAGCGGTACTGCTGCACGTAGTTCCCGGCGCTGCCAAGCAGGGCACGCCCCGACGAGTGCTGCAACAGATCCCGCTGTCCGGTCACGCGCACCAGCACGTCTGCCAGCGCCTGCCGCATGGCCGTGGAACGTTCAGCCGGCGTCTGACTGTTTACCTGCACCTCGGCCTCGAACAGGTCCTGGCCGGTTACGCCAAGGGCCAGTAGAGGCAGCAGGGAGAGGAAAAATGCCAGTCCGGCGAGGTATCGGGGCAACCGCGATCGTGCATCCATGTCGTTACTGTTGGCTATCAGCATATTGTGTGCGCCAAGCATATCGGTATCCGGCGTGTTTGGCCATAACACCCGTCACAACCGGCAATCATGCCGGTTTCGGGTTTACACTGCTTGCAGGCGACCGCTACCATTAGCGCATCTTCCAGCGGAGCAAGCATGTGAGTGCGCAGGACAACAGCACGACCGGCTCATTGAGCTACAGGGATTCCGGGGTCGACATCGATGCCGGCAACCGCCTGATCGAGCGGATCAAACCCCTCGTCGCACGAACCCGGCGTCCCGGGGTCATGGCAGGGCTGGGCGGCTTCGGCGCACTGTTTGAACTGCCGCTGGACCGCTACCGGCAACCGGTACTGGTCTCGGGCACCGACGGTGTCGGCACCAAGCTGAAGCTCGCCATCGACACCGGTCTGCACGACACCATCGGCATCGACCTGGTCGCCATGTGCGTCAACGACATCGTCGTGCAGGGCGCCGAGCCGCTGTTCTTTCTTGACTACTACGCCACCGGCAAGCTGGATCTTGATGTCGCCGGCGATGTCATCGGCGGCATTGCACGGGGCTGTGAACTGGCCGGCGCCGCCCTGGTCGGCGGCGAGACAGCGGAGATGCCGGGCATGTATGGCGCCGGGGATTACGACCTGGCCGGTTTCAGCGTCGGCATCGTCGAGAAGGACGCGATCATCGACGGCAGCCGTGTCGCCGCTGGCGATACCCTCATCGGCCTGGCCTCCTCCGGCCCGCATTCCAACGGCTATTCACTGATTCGCAAGGTCATCGAAGTCAGCGGCAGCACGCTCGGCATGCCGTTCGAAGGCAGGACGCTGGGGGAGTGGCTGCTGGCGCCGACCCGCATCTACGTGAAGTCGCTGCTGTCACTGTTCGGCGAGATCGACGTCCACGCACTGGCCCACATCACCGGTGGCGGCCTGACCGAGAACCTGCCGCGGGTCATGCCCGCCGGCAGCAGCGCGGTGATCGACACCACCGCCTGGGAACGACCGCCGGTCTTCGACTGGCTGCAACAGCAGGGCAAGGTCGCCGATGACGAAATGTACCGCACCTTCAACTGCGGCATCGGCATGGTGGTGTGCGTCGACAGCGCCGACGCCGGGCGCGCCATTGAACATCTCGGGTCACAGGGCGAACAGGCCTGCATCATCGGCACAGTCACAGCGGGAGACGGCGAACCCGGGGTCACCCTGCAGGGCTAGGCTCTCCTTCCCCCGCAACCGCTGCCACATGGCCGACGCCGCGAACCCCCGCCTGCCTGTCGTGGTCCTGATCTCCGGGCGCGGCAGCAACCTGCAGGCCATTATGGACGCGGCGGATCGCGGCGATCTGCCGGTCGAGATTCGCGCCGTCATCAGCAACCGTCCGGATGCCGGCGGCCTGCGGCGGGCGGCACTGTCCGGCATCAGGGCACTGGTCATCGATCATGCCTGCTACGGCAGCCGCGAGGCATTTGACCACGCACTGATGACGACCATCGACACCTTCGACCCGTCGCTGGTGATACTGGCCGGCTTCATGCGCATCCTGACCCCCGGTTTTGTCCGCCACTACCATGGCAGGCTGCTGAACATCCATCCCTCGCTGCTGCCCGACTTCCCCGGCCTCAATACGCATGCCAGGGCACTCGAGGCCGGACGCGACCAGCATGGCGCAAGCGTGCACTTCGTGACCGAGGAAACGGACGGCGGCCCCGTCGTGGCGCAGGTCTGCGTACCGGTACTCGAGAATGACGATGCGGCAACACTCGCCGGGCGCGTGCTGGCAGCCGAGCACCGCCTCTATCCGCTGGTGATCGGCTGGTTTGCCGAAGGCCGGGTATCGATGCAAAACGACCGGCTGCTGTTTGACGGCAGCCCGCTGCAATCACCGCAGCGGTTCACGCCGGAAGACCTGACCGCCTGATGACTCCACCCGGCAGGTCTGGCACTGCAGCATGGCTCACACTGGTGGTTGCGGTGCTTTGCACCGGCATCACGGGTGCCCTGTCGGCAGCCATGATCCCGGATTTCGAGGCGAATTACAGAATCAAGCGCGCCGGACTGACACTGGGGTCGACCCGGCTGTCCTTCCAGGTCAGCGCCGGTGGCCACTATACCTACGAGTCCGCCTCCGGCGTCGGCGGTTTCCTGTCATGGTTTCGCAAGGAGCATGTCAGGGAATCCAGCCGCGGCAGCATGCATGCAGGCGGCATTCGCCCCGAGGAGTACCGCTTCCGCCGCACCGGCGACAGGGGCAGCAGGCTGGCCACGGTCCGGTTCGACTGGCAGAACGGCAAGGCCGTCAACACGGTCGACGGCGTACCCTGGCAGATGGATATCCGACCGGGAACCCTGGACAAGCTGGTCGTGCAGATCGCCATCATGCAGCAGTTGCAGGCCGGACCCGCCGACCTCGCATTCAGCATCGCCGACGGCGGCAAGCCGAAACGCTACCGCATTTTCATTCACGACAGGGAAACCGTGAACGTGCCGGCCGGGGAATTTAACACCGTGCGCATCGAGCAGGATGCCGACAACACCCGGCACAGGACATACCTGTGGGCCGCCCCGGCACTGGACTACCTGCCGGTGAAAATCATGCGCGAGGAAAGTAACGGTGCGGTGTACTACAGCGAACTGGAAAGCTTCACACTGTCCACGGATAAACAGTGAACCGCAGAGACACCAGATCAAAAAGACAAGATCATCGC
>JBFELL010000096.1:0-11106 GCA_041552135.1 Gammaproteobacteria bacterium | reverse complement strand
GACCCATTTGAATCACTCACACCTAAAAAACTGATCTCGGCTCTGAGAAAAGATAAAAAACAACTGGAACTCGAGATTTTCGGAATCCAGAGAGATCTCAGGCTTTTCAAGGATATTCGCAAGGTCAAGCACTGGCTGAAAACCTACGAACTGCCCGTCGAGCTGCCCGACGAACTTTTCTTCGGATATTTTGAGGACGACCTGCGCTAATTTGAAGTTCCGGATAGCAGAGTCGAGAACAGGAAGCGGCTTGCTTGTTAGCTGCACATCAGTTACCGCTGTATTCGCCCTCAGAAAAGAGAATCTTCCATACGCAATCCGCCACATTCGACTTCAAGCTGCTCGAGTCTGCTCACCAGTTCCTCCTGCGCCGTCACGCCCGTCCACTACCCTGTCATTCGCCACATGGCACTGACTGGCAATGCCATGTAGTTCTCTCCAAATGCGACAGACTGATCCCCCGTGTACAGTACGATTCCCCGTACGAACTGCCTGCCCGTATCCTCCGACAGCGCATCAAATCCGGAGAAGTCTTTTCGCACCACCGTTGCGGAGGTTTTCACCTCCAGCCCAACCAGGTGACCTGCTGCGTCTTCAAGCAAAATATCCACTTCCCTACCTGTCGTGGTCCGATAATGATGCAGATTCACCCGACTGTCTGACCAGCCAATTTGTTTGCGCAGTTCATTGGTAACGACGTTTTCAAGCAAATGGCCAAAAAACACGGGATCTCGATCGATGCTCTGGCGAGTGATACCTGCCAGGTGGGCAGTCAGTCCGGAATCGATCAGATGAATCTTGGGTGACTTGATCAATCGCTTGCCGAGATTCGACGACCAGGCCGGTAGCGGCTGAAACAAAAAAGTGGCCTGCAAAAGACTCAGGTAACGCTTGAGCGTACTGTTGGGTATGCCGGAACTGCGTGATAGTTCAGACATATTCAACAGGCTGCCGACGCGCACCGCAAGCAGGGATAAGAGGCGAGGCATATCCGTCAGTCCCTCAATGTTCGCCAGATCGCGTACATCGCGTTGCAGTAACGCCGTAATATAGGCGGCAAACCAGGCATCACGACGTTTCCCCGCCGGACGCTGTATAGCCTCTGGATAGGCGCCCGCCAGAACGGCACCTTTCAGGTCAATGGCATCATCCGTTTGTAATGCCGGCAGGCTTTCAGCAAAAATCCCGTCAAGAAACCTTTCCCTCTGTCCGTGCAATTCCCCCTGAGAGAGTGGCAAGAGGGAAATCAATTCCATACGACCAGCGAGAGACTCGGAAATCTGCGGGAGCAGCAGCACATTGGCTGATCCAGTCAGCAAAAAACGACCAGGACGGCGATTCTGATCCACCGACATCTTGATCGCAGGAAACAAGCCGGGGGCCTTCTGCACTTCATCAATCACCGCCCGGTCTCCGAGCCCGGCAAGAAAGCCCAGGGCATCAGAACTGGCCGCAGCTAATTGCGTTGCATCGTCCAGAGTGACATAAGGAATGGAAAGTACCTTTGCAAATTCCTGGGCCAGTGTACTCTTCCCTGTCTGACGGGCGCCGTTTAACAATACCACTGGTGTATCAGCTAGTGCGGATTGCAGTTCTGACTCGATATTTCGCTTATACATGGCGGATAATTCACCACTGAATGGTTATTTATACGCCACGCAGACTATCTCATCCCTGTGCTCTGTTGCAATAACGCTGCAGCTATCAACCCATTACACACACAGAACAATTGTCACGATATAGTCACGAATAACGAGAAACATGCTGCAAGCCTCACACCTGATGATTTATAAGGTGTTGATTACATTAATTTAATTGATCTCCGGTATGCTAAGAGGTCAAACCGGTAAGGGGATTTTTTACCGGTCACGGGGACTGTAATCCCCTGCCCGGTCTGTGCTTACGCGAATCAACAAGGGGTTGTTTTTATTAAAGTAATTGTGGTGGCCAGGGACAGAATCGAACTGCCGACACGGGGATTTTCAGTCCCCTGCTCTACCAACTGAGCTACCTGGCCATACAGATCGTGGGCCGCTTATTAAACCGGCTGGGCGGCGGTGAGTCAAGGCAATCCGCCGCCCGTCCTGCAGACGCCGCTCAGGCCGGCCTGCCGTATTGCTTGCGGTAATAATTCTGGTATTCGCCACTGCGCACCCGGTCGCACCAGTCACGGTTGTCTAGATACCAGCGGATGGTCTGTTCGATACCGGAAGCGAAATCATGCCGGGGTGTCCAGCCCAGTTCGCGCTGCATCTTGCCGGCATCGATTGCGTAGCGCCGGTCATGGCCGGGACGGTCCGTAACGAAGCTGATCTGCTCGCGGTAGGGCGCGGCGCCGGGCTGTAGAACATCCAGCCGGTCGCAGATAAGATGAACGATATCGATGTTTTGCCACTCGTTGATGCCGCCGATGTTGTAGACCTCACCCGGAGTTCCGCCCTCGAGGACCGTCTCGATACCGTTACAGTGGTCCTCGACATACAGCCAGTCGCGGATATTCCTGCCGTCGCCGTAGACCGGTAACGGCTTGCCCTCCAGCGCATTCAGGATGGTCAGCGGAATCAGTTTCTCCGGAAACTGGTACGGGCCGTAGTTGTTCGAGCAGTTGGTGGTCAGCACCGGCATGCCGTAGGTGTGGTGGTAGGCGCGCACCAGATGGTCGGAGGCCGCCTTGGATGCCGAGTACGGACTGTTGGGTGCGTAGGCATGCGTTTCCGTGAACGCCGGTGCGTCGGCATCCAGGCTGCCATAGACCTCGTCGGTGGATACATGCAGAAAACGCTGGCCACCGGCGAAGTCGCCCCAGGCCGCTTTTGCCGCCTCCAGCAGTGTGAAGGTGCCGTACACATTGGTCCTGATGAAGGCATCGGGCCCGAGGATCGAGCGGTCCACGTGCGACTCGGCGGCGAAATGCACCACGGTGTCGATGCCTTCTTCTGCAAACACCCGGTCCAGGCACTCCCGGTCGTTGATATCGCCATGCACAAAGCGATAGGCCGGCAACGTGTCGATGCCGCCGAGATTTTCCAGATTGCCGGCATAGGTCAGCGCATCCAGGTTGACCACACGATCCCCGGGATGCCGGTCGATCCAGTAGCGCACGAAGTTCGCGCCGATAAAACCGGCACCGCCGGTGATCAGGATGTTTCGCATGTGTAGAGTTCTCCCAGCATGGTCATCAGGCTGTCCCGCCAGTCCGGTATCGACAGGCCGAGCTGCGCCTGTATCTTGCCGGTATCCAGCACGGAATATGCCGGCCGCCTGGCCGGTGTCGGGTAGTCGGCCGTGGTGATCGGCTCGACCGCCTGCGTGCGAATCTCGAAACCGGCCTGCGCCGCCGCCGACAGGATAGCACCGGCGAAGCCACACCAGGACACGCTGCCGGCACTGGTGTAGTGGTAGAGGCCCGCCGCATCGGCCTGCACCAGCGCCGTGATGGCGCCGGCAATGTCCCGTGCCCAGGTCGGCGAACCGGTCTGGTCATCCACGACCCGCAGCGGCCTGCCCTCGCCGGCAAGGCGCAGCATGGTCTTGACGAAGTTGTGGCCGTGCACGCCGTAGACCCAGGCCGTTCGCAGTATCACGGCATCGGGCAGGGCTGCCTGCACCGCCTGCTCGCCTTCCAGCTTGCTGCGGCCGTAGACACCCAGCGGGTTGGGCAGGTCGTCTTCCCGGTAGGGCCGTGACCGGCTGCCATCGAAGACAAAGTCGGTCGAGATGTGCAGTAGCCTGGCGTTGCAGGCCGCCGCAGCCCTGGCCAGGGCCGCGGCACTGTCGCGGTTGACGGTCATGGCCCGTTCGGGCTCGCTCTCTGCCCGGTCGACCTGCGTGTAGGCCGCGCAGTTGATTATCCAGTCCGGCACAAGCAGCGTGACCCGATGCTCGACCTGCGAGGGCTGCATGAGGTCGAGACCGCTGCGGCCCGGTGCGATGACGTCATGCCCGAGCCGGTGCATGGCACTAACGACCTCGCTGCCGACCTGCCCGGTCGCACCGGTTACCAGCACCCGCATCAGTCGCCCTGGTACCCGGGCAGGAAACGGCTGTCGGCCAGCCGCGGGTAGTCGCGGTCCTTGTCGGAGAGGAGGTAGTCCATGGCCGGCCAGTCGATGCCGATGCCCGGATCGTCCCAGGCAATGCCGTGTTCGTCACCCGGCGCGTAAAAATCGGTGCACTTGTAGAGAAAGTCGGCCTGCTCGCTCAGGGTCAGGAAGCCGTGCGCGAATCCGGGCGGGATGTAGAGCTGCAGGTGGTTCTCTCCCGACAGGGTCACCCCGGACCATTGCCCGAAACGCGGCGAGCCCCGGCGAATGTCCACCGCGACATCGTATACCTCGCCGGTCACCACCCTGACCAGCTTGCCCTGCGGCTGATTTAGCTGGTAGTGCAGCCCGCGCAGCACGCCACGCGTGGAGCGGGAATGGTTGTCCTGGACAAACTGTCCCGGCAGGCCCTGCGCCGCGTATTTGCGCGCATGGAAGCTCTCCATGAAAAAACCGCGCGGGTCGTCGAACACGTCCGGCCGGATCAGCAACACCTCGGGATGCGATGTGGCCTCGACCTGCATCAGTCCATCCCGTCCCGCTGCAGCACGTCCCGCAGATACTGTCCGTAGCCGCTGTTCTTCAGCGCCTCGGCGTGCGCCTCAAGCTGCCCGGCCGTGATATAGCCCATGCGCCAGGCGATCTCCTCGACGCAGGACACCTTCAGCCCCTGACGCTGCTCGATGACCTCGATGAACGTGGCGGCCTGCAGCAGGGACTCGTGCGTGCCGGTATCCAGCCAGGCCGTGCCACGCCCCAGCAGCTCGACATTCAGCGTCCCCTGTTCGAGGTAGGCCCGGTTGACGTCGGTGATCTCCAGCTCGCCGCGTGGCGAGCGCTCCAGACCGGCGGCGATGTCCGGCACACTGCCGTCATAGAAATACAGGCCGGTGACGGCATAGTTAGAGCGCGGCTGCGCCGGCTTTTCCTCGATACTGAGCACCCGTCCGTTGTGGTCGAACTCCACCACGCCGTAGCGCTCGGGGTCCCGCACCCGGTAGGCAAACACCGTTGCGCCCTGCTCCAGGGTCGCGGCCTGCTGCAGGACCTTCGCCAGGCCGTGGCCGTAAAAGATGTTGTCGCCCAGCACCAGGCAGCAGGGCTGGCCGTTGATGAACGCCCGGCCGATCAGGAAGGCCTCGGCGAGACCGCCCGGCTCAGGCTGCTCGGCATACTGCAGCGAGATACCGAACTGGCTGCCGTCTCCCAGCAGGGCCTGGAAGCTGGGCAGGTCCTGCGGGGTCGAGATCACCAGGATCTCGCGGATACCGGCCAGCATCAGGATCGACAGCGGGTAGTAGATCAGCGGCTTGTCGTAGACCGGCATCAGCTGTTTGCTGACCGCGCGCGTCAGGGGATAGAGCCGGGTGCCGCTGCCGCCGGCGAGGATGATGCCTTTCATCGGTCTGCGCCTGATTCAGTCATGGGGAAATTCGTTTTTGTACGGCTCATTGTACTAACATCGCCACACCGGCCGCAGGGCTTTAGCGCCGCACAATTCCGACCCGGCATGTGCAGGAGCGGCGTCAGCTGCGATTGTGACTGCACGATAGCTGATCGCGAATAAATTCGCTCCTACGGGAGACATTTATGCAGCGACCGGGTCATTCCAGCGATGCCGGCGGCACGAACCCGCCGGGCAGTTCCGATTCATCCCCGAAAAAGAACTTCTCCATCTCCTGCTCGAGGAACTTGCGCGCCTTGGGGTCGACCGGCGTAATGCGGTGCTCGTTGATCAGGATGGTCTGCCGGCCGAGCCACTGCTGCCAGGCCTCCTTCGAGACATGCTCGAATATGCGCTGCCCGAGTTCACCGGGATAGGTCGGGGCCTCCAGCCCCTCCGCTTCCCTGCCCAGTTTCACACACTGCACCATCCGGGTCATGTCTCACCTCTCGAGTTCTGTTCGTTGAAACGCTGCAACAACTGCGCAACCGGCGCAGCAAGCCCGCGTTCGTGTCCGACCTGCGGTTTATACCAGAGCCACCCCGCCGTATCCATGACGGCACCGGCCGGCCCGGCCGCATGCGCCAGCACCGGCTGCATGGCCAGGCGGAAATGGCTGAAGGTGTGCTGCACCACGGGCCACTCGCCGGTCACCTGCGCGGGCACGCCCAGCCGGTCCACACACCAGTCCTCCACGGCCTCGTCGCCGGCCAGTTCGGGCAGGCTCCAGAGCCCGCCCCAGATACCGCTGGGCGGTCGCTGCTCCAGCAGCACCTCGCGCCGGTCATTGTAGAGCAGCAGCATCCGCGTCCGGCGCAGTGGCAGGGGCTTGCGCGGGCGGGGCGAGGGGAAATCCCGCTGCCGGCCGGCCTGCCGCGCCAGGCAGTCCGCCGCCAGCGGGCAGCGATCGCAGTCGGGCCTGCCCCGGGTGCACAGCGTGGCGCCGAGGTCCATCATCGCCTGGGTGTATTTCGCTACCTGCCGGTGCGGCGTGTGTTGCCAGGCCAGACCCCATAAACGCTGCAGCACCGCTGCCCTGCCCGGCCAGCCCTCGATGGCGTGAAAGCGCGCCAGCACCCGCTTGACGTTGCCATCCAGTATCGCATGGCGCTGGCCGCAGGCCAGTGCCAGGATTGCACCGGCCGTAGAGCGGCCAATACCGGGCAGGGACAGGACCTCGTCGAAGGTCTCGGGAAAGCGGCCCGCGTGCCGGTCCTGCACCCTGACCGCAGCCGCATGCAGGTTGCGGGCCCTGGCGTAGTAGCCCAGCCCGGTCCACTGGTGCAGCACCGGGTCGATGTCGGCGGCTGCCAGCGCCGTTATGTCGGGAAAGCGCTCCATGAAGCGCAGGTAGTAGGGGATCACCGTACTGACCTGGGTCTGCTGCAGCATGATCTCCGACACCCATACCCGGTAGGGCGTCGGGTTGTCCTGCCACGGCAGGCCCTTGCGACCGGCCTGCGCATACCAGTCCAGCACACGCCGGCTGAAGGCAGCCGCCGCCATCAGTGCGGCACCCCGTCAAACCGCCGCTCGATGTACGCCGTGGTCGCACGCACCTCCTCCACCAGCAGGCGCTCGATCATCCAGGGACCGATCACGGCCGGCACCCAGAAATCCGGCTCGAAGGCCTGGGTGAAATGCAGTTCGGTGCCGCCCTCGACCGGCAGCAGTCGCCAGCGTGCCAGGCCGCTCTTGAAATCACTCACACCCGGCAAGGTCACGGCCTCGAGCCGCCAGCCATCGCGCTGCTCGACATCCTGCACCAGCCTGACGTCCTTGCAGAAAATCAGGATGCAGGCCTCGGTGACGGTCTCGATGCGATGCCGCCCCCGACCCAGGACCTGCAGCACCTCGGCGGAGCGGATCGACGGCGTGATCGCCGGCAGAGCGGGGTAATCGGTGATCGTGTCGTAGACGGCCCGGGGCGGCGCATCGATCCGCGCCCGGACGAATGCGCGGTAGCGCGCGTCATCCAGCGCAATGGATGACTCCAGGATCTCGCCGCCGCCGGCATGCCATGGCACCAGCAGCAGGCAGAGGACCAGACGCCGCACCGGCGCCCGCCCTACTTGAACAGCCCCTTGAGCAGCTGGTCATCGAGCTTGTCTTTCAGCAGGTCCCTGCTCTTTTTCTCGATCTCCTTCCTGGCCTTCTTCTTTACCGTGTCGCCGACTGCCGCACCCAGATCCGGTGTCCAGGTCGGTTCGCTGAACGTGCCGCCGATGCGAATCGGGATGGCCACCCCCTTCAGCTCCTGCAGCGCCTTGCCGCCCTGCCCCTCCAGCGAGCCGACGATCTTGGTGGTCAGCTCGTAGTCGATGCTTTCATCGGGCAGGCCGACCTTGCCCTTGCCGCTCATGCGCAGCAGCGGCGACTTCAGGGACAGGTCCTTGTTTTTGATAACGCCGTTGGTGACCTTGGCCGTTCCACGCAGCTCGGCAAAATCGGTCTGGTCAGGCTCGCTGCCGGCCGGTGCCGGCTTGCCCTGCAGCTTCGCCTGGGCATTGCGAATCAGGGCGGCGATATTGACGCCCTTCACGGCGCCCTCGGTGAAGGCAAACGACAGATTGCCGTTCAGCGTGCGTTTCATCGCCTCCGGTGTATTGCCGCTGGCGGTCAGCTTCGCCGTCAGGTCGCCCTTGCCCAGCATCTTGTCGTCCCCGATAAGATCCTTGAGCAGCGGGCCCGCCTGGATCCCGGCCATGCGCTCGTGCATGGCAATGTCCGGCGTGTCCCTGCGCGCATCGATGGTGATGTCTCCCGTGTACTGTCCCTGGTACATCAGGGCCCCGGCCGGGTGGATGCGCACCAGGCCCTCCTTTGCCCTGACCCTGAACTCGATGTTGGTCGAGCGCAGGTTGTAGGCCTTCAGGCTGCCGAGCTTGAGCGAACCGTCCAGGTTCAGTCCTCGCAGCGTCTCGACCGGCAGCATGCCGGCACTCCCGCCGGCGGCCGCTGCCGGCGTCGCCGGTGCCGCTTCCGCCGTGTCTGACGGCGGCGGCAGATAACGGTCAACATCGATGGCATCGACCTGCAGGTCAAAGCCGATTGCCGGCGCCGCAAAATTGTCCAGCCGCGCCGTGCCACCGAGGCGGGTATCATCCAGGTGTGCCGTCAGCGAGGTGGCCGCGAAGTGCTCAGCGGACGCCTCCCACTGCAGGCTGGCATCGGCCTTGCCGAGCACGGTGGCATCAGAGGTCACCGGGGCGTCCTGTCCGAGCGCCGTGATGACTTCACGGGGAATGAATTCCGCGATGGTGACATCCCCGCGGAATTGCGGGGCGTCACCGCTGATACCGCTGCCGGAGGCCTGACCGCTGATTTCCATTCCCAGCACGTTCAGCACCAGCTGCGGCAGTTCCAGGGTCTGCTGTTGCAGGTCAAGGGCAATATCCGAGGCCAGTGACAGCACCTGTTGACCACCCGGAATGGCCTCGCCGCTCACGTCGGCAACGAAACGCGCATCGCTGATCCTGAGGGCCTGCAGGGATTCGTCAATCCAGATGCCGCCCGTCAGGTCAAAGCTGCCGCTGACATCCGGCTGGGTGGCGGCGATACTGAAACCCAGATCAAGATCGAACGGTTCACCCGGTTCGATGGCGCCGGTCGTGAATGACAGGTCCCTGACCTCGTAGTGACTGTCCGTCGAGCGGTCGTCCCACACCAGCTGCGCCCCGGTCACCTCGACACCGCCGATCGCCAGCCCGCCAAGCAGCTCTGCGCCGGCATCGTCTGTCGGCGCGGCCTCGTCCTTGTCCTCAGCCGGCGTACCCGTGAGGTCGTCCCAGTTGGTGGAACCGTCTGCTGCCCTCGCAAGGTTCAGCTGCAGGCCGCTCAGCCTGACGGTGTCCATTACCAGGTCCTTGCGCAGCAGCGGCAGCAGCTTGACCCGCACCTGCACGGCATCCATGCGGGCCATGGGCTCCTCGCCGAAACCCGCGGCATTGCTCAGCTGTGTCTTGCCGATATCCAGCCCCAGCCAGGGGAAAACAGACAGGGCCATGTCACCCTCGATGGTCAGGCTGCGGCCGGTCTGTTCCTCGACCGCGCTGGCAATCTGCCCCTTGTAGTCATTCGGATCGACGATGAACAGCAGCGCCACCGCCAGCACCACCACCAGCCCGAGCGCCACGACGATGAAAGACAGAAAGATCTTCAACAACTTGCCCACGGCCCGCCCCTTTGTTATCGCCTGTGTTATGAAAATCCGATGTGCACAGTATAGTGATTCGACCCTGCCATTCCTACATGACCAGGGCACCGGCCGCCGGATACCTTCGGCTTCACCGCAGTCCCGCCTGTTTCGTGTGAGTCCTGCACAGGCGCCTTCATGTACTGCGCCGACGCGGCATACGCGGCCGTCGGGTTACGGTGCGGCGCACCTGTGCCGACCTGCGATGATCTTTGCCGCAGGTCGGCTCAGGCCAAAGGCCATACTCCGGGGACACCGGCGGAATTCCTTGTCTTGTGGCAAAGAAAAAGGGTGCGTGGAAAACCACACACCCTTTTCGGTGTTACGCCCTGCACCTTGCGGCACAGGTGTCAACGTGTGTTACTGCTCAGGCGCCAGTCTCAACCTTGACCGGGCTGGTACGCTCCAGGCGACGGGCCTTGAAACGCTCCTCGGCTTCCACACGGCGCTGCTCGGCCGCCTTGCGGAACTCTTCCATGCGAGCCTCGGCTTCCTCCCGATAGGCGGCACGCTCGGCATCGATAGCCGCACGGTCGTACGCCGGGGCGCTACGATCGAAGGCCGGACGATAGAAGGCCGGAGCCGGACCGTACTGCAGGGACTCCTGGATGTTCTTCTGCATTTCGGCGTGCATTTCCTGCATGCGGGTGTGCATTTCCTGCATGTCGGCATTGCGCTGCTCGAACATGTTGCGCTCCATTTCAACGATCGGCGCAAACTGGGCAGCGTGGAACTCGTAGGCCTGCTTCTGGGCGGCCTGGAAGTACTCGGCAGCCTTGGCCTGCTGGTCGGCGATGGCCTGCTTCTGCTCCTCGGTCAGCTCAGCGGCCGGGGCAACCGGAACGCCGTAGCCGTAAGGTGCATAACCGTAAGGGCCATAGCCCCAGGCGGAAGCGGCGGTAGAGGCAACTGCCAGCGTGGCAGCGGTAATCAGGGTGGCAACAGTTTTCATGAGCGTCTCCAGAGATTCGTTGGTAATTAAGTAAGTCAATAATTTAATTGGGGTAATCGTCCCCCGACGCTGATAAGTATATTAACGTTTTCTAATAATACAATAAGAAATTATTTATATGCTAATAATCAATATCTATAGACTATTCCCGGAATACAACGCGTCAAGCGAAATGGTATGGAGCGGGTGAAGGGAATCGAACCCTCGTAGTCAGCTTGGGAAGCTGAAGTTCTACCATTGAACTACACCCGCGGCACGGCTGTGAATCAGTAGTTTACCGCCGACGGCGGTCGGGAGTCACCACCCTGCAGCAGAGGAATTGATGGCCGGCGGCGGTCTCGGATGACCGACAGAGGCCTGATCCGGGATGTGGCCACACCAGGTGATGGCTGACACAATCACCATCGCAGGGTCAGGTGCGCCGCACCGTATCCCGACGACCAGGCTATTGACGTCCGGTTGAAAATCCCGG
>JBFELL010000095.1:0-11118 GCA_041552135.1 Gammaproteobacteria bacterium | reverse complement strand
TGGCAATCACTCTACAATAGCCGGACCGCTCGCTAGGCAACTTACCCACGGGAACGCATCGAGGCATCAAGGTGTTCAGGCAAAACTGGAATCAATGGCTGGACAGGTTCGGGCTGCGCCTGGCGAGGCTCGATGCCATGCCGCAGCTGGCCATGCTGGCGGTCCCGGTCGGACTGCTGTCCGGCGGTGTCGTCATCCTGTTTCGCATCCTGGTCGAATCCAGCCAGGGAATGCTGCTACCCGGTGCTGACGTGGAAAACTACGAGGGCCTGCCGCCGGCGTTACGTCTGGCACTGCCTGTGGCCGGTGGCCTGCTGATCGGGTTGCTCTGGCAGGCACTCAAACACAGTGTCCGCAACGTCGGCATCACCCATGTCATGGAGCGGCTCGCCTATCACCAGGGCCGCCTGCCCTGGCGCAATGCCCTGATGCAGTTCATCGGTGCTGCACTCAGCATCATCAGCGGTCACTCGGTCGGCCGCGAGGGTCCAAGCGTGCATCTTGGCGCCACCAGCGGCAGCTGGCTAGGGCAGTGGCTGCACCTGCCGAACAACACCAACCGGACACTGGTCGCCTGCGGCATTGCCGCCGCGATCGCCGCCTCGTTCAACACCCCGCTGGCCGGCGTCATCTTCGCCATGGAAGTCGTCATGATGGAGTACTCCCTGGTCAGCTTTGCACCGGTCATCCTCTCGGCCGTCACCGCAACCACCCTCACGCGTGCCGTTTTCGGGAACATGCCGGTATTCATCATCCCGCACATGCAACTCGGCTCCCTGATGGAACTGCCCTACGTGATTCTGATGGGTGTCGTGCTGGGCACCCTGGCCGCCATGTTCATCCATGTCCTGGAGCGCACCACCCGACAGACCGGCAACTGGCCCGTGTGGTTGCGCTTCACACTTGCCGGGCTGTGCGTCGGGCTGATTGGCCTCGTGGTACCTGAAGTCATGGGCATCGGCTATGACACGGTGAACCACGCGCTGCTTGGCCAGCTGGGCCTGCTGTTGCTGGTCACGGTTGCCATTGCCAAGCTGTTCGCCACCGCCATCGGCCTCGGCCTGGGGCTGCCCGGCGGGCTGATCGGCCCGACCGTGGTCATCGGTGCGACCACCGGCGGCGTCATGGGCATCATCGCGGACAGCTGGCTGCCCGGCGAAATCGCCTCACCGGCCTTCTATGCCCTGATCGGGCTGGGCACCATGATGGGAGCGACCCTGCAGGCACCGCTGGCCGCACTGACCGCCATTCTCGAACTGACGGCCAATCCCGAGATCATCCTGCCCGGCATGCTGGCACTGATCACCGCCGGCCTGGTCAGCCGCGAGGTGTTCGGCATGGAGTCCGTCTACCTGGTGATGATGCGAGCCCGTGGCCTGGACTATCGCAATAATCCACTCACCCAGACCCTGCACCGCATCGGCGTGGCCAGTGTCATGGAACGGCGTATCGAGACCCTGCCGGAAAGCGTCAGCCGGCAGGACGCCACCTCGGCGCTCGCCAACATACCGAAGTGGATACTCGTCAGTGTCGACAAACAGCCCGCCTGGATCATGCCCGCCGCCGACCTGTCCCGTCGCCTGTCAGAAGATGTTTCGGAAGATCCGATCGAGCTGAACGACATCCCGGCGGAACGTCGGGAAATCACCGCCATTGATTTCACGGCCACCCTGCTGGAAGCACACAATGCCCTCGAACGGAACAAGGCGGAAGCGGCCTATGTGGTGCGCCGTACCATACCGGGTATCGAGCGCATCCATGGCGTTCTGACACGCGCCGATATCGAGCGCAGCTACAGTATCGGGTAGCGGGACGGCACGACTTCAGGGAGCTGCGTCCTCATCTTCCCAGACAGGGCGGTTATCGACCTTGAGCCTGTCTACATTCACGGTTTCGCCATGAATGGCGACCACCTCACCGGCCGGCGTCACATTACAGCTGAAGCGGTAGGTGCGCTCGCCACCCTCCGCATCCAGTACAGCGATATCGACCTTGCTGACATGGTAACCACCCGGCGTCTTGTGGGTCTTGCCTGATTTCAGCAGGCGGGAGAATTCCGGTTCGCCGGTCTGTTTGCGGGCCATGTCACGACACTGCTCCGCTGCCAGCCACGCGGATTCGTCGAGCATCCTGTCAACCCGGCTGTCAAACCAGGGAATCTCCTGTTTGGCTATCAGCACGGCAATGGCGCCGAATACCAGCACGGCCGCAATGCGGCCATGCAGCTGCCGGCCGCCACGGCGATCCTCCTGACGCCCGGAGCGCAGCGTGCGGAGTCGTTTCCTGTCCTGTTCGTTCATCCAGTCAGGCTCCCACGAGCTTCAGGAATTCGGCCCGTGTACGGTCATGGTCACGGAAAGAACCCAGCATCATCGAGGTGGTCATCATCGAATTCTGCTTCTCCACGCCGCGCATCATCATGCAGAGATGCCGTGCCTCGATGATCACGCCGACACCGGCCGGGTTGATGGTGTCCATCAGGGTGTCGGCTATCTGCTTGGTCAGGTTTTCCTGGATCTGCAGCCGGCGCGAATACATGTCAACAATGCGGGCAATCTTGGATAGCCCGATGACCTTGCCCCTGGGGATATAGGCAACGTGACACTTGCCGATGAAGGGCAGCAGGTGGTGCTCGCACAGCGAGTACAGCTCGATATCCCTGACCAGGATCATTTCATCGTTGTCAGACTCGAAGATGGCGTTGTTGACGACCTCCTCGATCGTCTGGCTGTAGCCGTGCGTCAGGTACTGCATTGCACGCGCAGCCCGCTCCGGGGTATCCCGCAGACCCTCCCGACCGGGATCCTCGCCCACCCCCTCGATGATGGCCTCGTAGTATTGTTCAAGCCCTGTAGACACGCTCCCCCCTCGCGGATAACCGCCGTCATCGCCAGTCTGCAAGAATAACCTGTTTACCGATCGCGATAACCCTGTGCACTGCCGGGCTGTTCAGCGATAGATCGCATCCCCGTGCCGCACCCAGCCACCGGCGACGGAGCCATCCGGGTCATGGTGTGTCCAGTGAATCACGCCACCGCGGTCGTTCCATTCGTAGCGCCCGCGCAGCCGGAGCCGGCCATCCCGTCGCACCGGCACCCGCTCGGCGAGATCGATATTGTGGGCCACCAGCACGGTGTGACCGCTGTCCAGGGCAAGGATGAAACGCTGGTGGCGCGAGCCTTCATTATCATCGGCCAGCAGACGTGCCACCCGGCCGTCGACCTCGACCCATACCCCGGAACGCCGTTCGGCATGGGCCTGCTCGACAACGCCGTCGCCCGTGGCTGAGGGTTGCGCTGTGTCACCATCGGGGTTGTTGACATACCAGACGACCAGCACCAGCACGATCAGTACCGGCATGCCGAAACGCCGCTGCAGCTGCCTCAGACCGGACACCGGCTGCCGCTCAGCCCTTCAGGATGGAGCCCAGCACCCCGCGCGAGATGCTGCGGCCCAGCGAGCTGCCGATGGACCGCGCCAGGCTCTTGAACATGGCCTCCATCACACCCTGACGGTTGCTGCTGCGCCGCCGTGTCGTCGGCGCGGCGCGGCCCCGGCCACGCTCCGCGGCAGCCTCGGCCGGCATCTCTTCAGCCGCCTTTTCGGCCCGTTCCTTCAGCATCTCGTAGGCCGAACGACGGTCAACCCGCTGGTCATAGCGGCCGCTGAAGCGGCTGTCCTGCATGGCGAGCTTGCGCTCGGCGGCGGTCGCCGGTCCCAGGCGCGAGGCAGGCGGGCGAATGAGGGTACGTTCGACCATGCCCGGGATCCCCTTGCGGCCGAGCGTGGACACCAGTGCCTCGCCGACACCCAGTTCCTTGATGGCCGCGGCCGCATCGAAGGCCGGATTGGCGCGGAAGGTCTCGGCCGCTGCCCGCACGGCCTTCTGTTCCCGCGGCGTGAAGGCGCGCAGCGCGTGCTGGATACGGTTGCCGAGCTGACCCAGGATGGCATCCGGGATGTCCAGCGGGTTCTGTGTCACGAAGTAGACACCCACGCCCTTGGAGCGGATGAGCCGGACCACCTGCTCGACCTTTTCCACCAGCGCCTTCGGCGCATCATCGAACAGCAGGTGGGCCTCGTCGAAAAAGAACACCAGCCCGGGCTTGTCCGGGTCACCCACCTCGGGCAGTTCCTCGAACAGCTCGGAGAGCAACCACAGCAGGAAGGTCGCATACAGCTTTGGGGTATGCATCAGCCGGTCGGCCGCCAGTATATTGATATTGCCGTAACCACCGGCACCGGTGCGCATGAAGTCATGCAGGTCCAGCGCCGGCTCGCCGAGAAACTGTCTGGCACCCTCCTGCTCCAGCACCAGCAGGCGACGCTGGATCGCACCCACCGAGGCCCGCGGGATGTTGCCATATTCCAGCGTCAGCTCTTTTGCATTTTCACCGGCGAACGTCAGCAGCGCGCGCAGGTCTTTCAGGTCGAGCAGCAGCATCCCCTGGTCATCGGCCAGTTTGAAAACGGCATACAGCACACCCTCCTGGGTCTCGTTCAGCCCCAGCATGCGTGCCAGTAGCAGCGGCCCCATGTCGGATACCGTGGCCCGGACACGGTGCCCCTTCTTGCCGAACAGGTCCCAGAACACGACCGGAAACGCCTCGAAGCGGTAGTCCGCCAGGCCGATGGTCCCGGCCCGTTCGCTGAGTTTCGGGTGCGCCTTGCCGGACTGGCTGATGCCGGACAGGTCGCCCTTGACGTCGGCCATGAACACCGGCACACCGCGTCGCGAGAAATCCTCGGCCAGGATCTGCAGCGATACCGTCTTGCCGGTGCCGGTCGCACCGGCGATCAGGCCGTGCCGGTTGGCCAGGGCGGGCTGCAGGTAGACCGGCTTCGTCCCCTTGCCGATGAATATTCCGGGATCCTCTGTCATGCCATCTCCTTTACGGTTTTCTCAGGCAATGTCGGTACCACCACCGGCCCCCGCTGCCAGCAGCTCCATGATGTCGGCATATTCCCTGCCCAGTTTCTGCAGCTCCGCAACCTCGCCCATGGTGACCGGCTGCCCGGATGTGCGCACGGCACGCTGGATGTGCTGCATGCGGTCGATGATCGCTTCAAGCCTGTCCTGCAAGACGGCCTGCTCCAGTGATCTGCCGTTCATCGGTCACTCTCCGTGGATTGTGTCGGGGTGGCATCAGCCGAAGGTGTCACAACTGTCGACCTCGCCGCTCTCGATGCCTTTCCTGAACCAGCGCACCCGCTGTTTCGACGTGCCGTGCGTGAAGGACTCCGGCACGGCATACCCCATGCTTTCCCGCTGCAGTCGATCATCACCGATCGCGCTGGCGGCACCCAGCGCCTCCTCGATATCGCCCCGCTCCAGTACCTGGCGGCTGCGATCGGCATGGTTACCCCACAGCCCGGCAAAACAGTCGGCCTGCAATTCCAGGCTGACAGACAGCGCATTCGCCTCGGCCTTGCCGAGACCGCGCTGTGCACCCCTGACCTTGTCGCTGATACCCAGCAGGTTCTGTACATGGTGCCCGACCTCGTGGGCGATGACATAGGCCTGGGCAAAGTCACCGGGGGCACCGTGCTGCTGTTTCAGGTCCTGGAAAAATGACAGGTCAAGATAGACCTTTTTGTCTGCAGGGCAGTAAAACGGTCCCACCGCGGCTGAGGCCATGCCACAGGCGGATTGCACGGAACCGCTGAACATCACCAGCACCGGCTCCTGGTAGTCCAGGCCGCTGCCCTCGAATATGGCGTTCCAGGTATCCTCCGTGTCCGCCAGCACCACAGACACGAACTCGGCAAGTTGCTGCTCTTGCGGTGTAGGGGCGCGACCCTCCTGCGTTGCCACCGGGGCAACGCCCTGCTGCATTTGCAGCAGCACCTGTGGATCAATACCGAGGAAATAGGCCAGCGCGAGGGCGATGACAATGGTGCCGATGCCGCCCTTGAAGGTGCCGACCCGGCGCCGCTGCCCCCGGCGATCCTCGATGTTCGAGCTCCTGCGTCCTGTTTTCCAGCGCATGACAAGTGGCTCCATGAGTTCGGAACAGTGAGTATAGGTTATTCCGGGGCGATCCTGTCCGGTCTCTGCAACCACCTGTTGTATCCGGATTTAGCGGTTTACTGCATCGGCGCTATCAGCCACTATAGGCCCCCATGAGCGACGAAAACGCCATGGAACAGCACCGCAAGCGCGGTCTCAGCGGCTGGCATGTTTTCCTGATTGTACTCGTCACGGCCCTGATCACTGTCGCGATCACCTTCTGGGTCGTACGTACCTGGATATTCCCGTCGGAGTTCAAACCGGTCGAACTCACCGTGCAGGAAGAACAGGTCCTGGAAACCAAGCTGGAGCGGCTCGACACGCTGCAGGCGGGCCGCACCCGCGGCAGTGCCAAGGCCGTGAAACGCAACCGGGAGGCCGCCGCGGACAGCAAGGCCACAGGCGAAGCGCAAATGCTGGAACCGGAAGCCTACAGCGAGGAAGGCGCTGATCGCAGTATCTCGCTGTCCGAACGGGAACTGAACGCACTGCTGGCCAGAAATACCGATCTGGCAAGACGACTCGCCATCGACCTGTCGGAGGACCTGCTGAGCGCCAAGCTGCTGGTTCACGTCGATCCGGACTTCCCGGTTCTCGGCGGCCAGATCATCAAGGTCCGAGCCGGCATGGAACTCGCCTACCGGAACGACCGCCCCGTGGCGATACTCAAGGGCGTCAGCGTCATGGGCGTACCGGTACCCAGCGCCTGGCTTGGCGGCATGAAGAACATCGATCTGGTCGAATCCTACGGCAGCGAATCGGGTTTCTGGAAGGCCTTTGCCGACGGTGTCGACAATATCCGGATCAGGGACGGTTCCCTGACCATGGTCCTGAAGGAGTAACCCGGATTCACATCCCGGACGGCCTGCCTGCCGCAACCAGCACCTGTCAAACAGCAATCACACAGAGGAGACCCTGATTAATGAGTTACAAGATCCAGGAAATCGAGGGTATCGGACCGGCCTATGCGGAGAAGCTCGCTGCGGCTGACATCGACACCACGGACGAGCTGCTGAAGCTGTGTTGTGATGCCAAGGGTCGCAAGGCAACGTCGGAGAAGACCGGGGTGTCAGAATCCCAGTTACTGAAGTGGGCCAACATGGCCGACCTGATGCGGATTTCCGGTATCGGCTCCGAGTTCTCGGAATTGCTGGAAGCCGCGGGCGTGGACACCGTCAAGGAACTGCGCAACCGCAATGCCGGAAACCTGGCCGCAAAAATGGCCGAGGTCAACGAACAGAAGAAACTGACACGCACGGTCCCGTCGGAAAAGACCGTCGCCGGCTGGGTTGATCAGGCCAAGTCACTGGATCCGCTGATTACTCACTAGCCCCGGGCTTGTCCGCCGGGGCATTCGACTGCTCGGGCGGCTCTCCCTGCCCGCCTGCAGACTTTCCGGCCCGCTCCGGCGGCCGGAAATGCCGGCGCATGCGTCGGCGCCCGAGATAGTCAGAGACGCTGCCGTAAACCACGGCAACGAGTATTCCCCCGAGCAGCGACAGCACGATGTAGTGCGCATCCCAGATATAGACGAAGGCCATGTCCGGGTGACCGGCCTTCAGCATATTGAAGGCACGCTGGAAGTTTTCAGTAATACTGTCACTGACACCGGGCAGGCCCGGATGCCCGACGGGCGGCTTGTCGATCGAAAACCACAGCAGCCAGCCGGCGACAAAGACAATAAATGCACTGCGTAACATGGAAGCAACCTCCGGCGAATAAAAAAGGCCGGGGGAGACATCCCCCGGCCTTGTGACCAGGCAACCGCCGGCATTCTACGGCTGTACGGCTGTACCCGCACCACCCATGGCCCCGGCAGCTGCATCCTCGGCCTGGCCAGCAGCCTGGCTTGTCGCATCGGCGGCTTCATCGGCAGCATCGCCCGCGGCTTGTGCAGCGGCATCCGGGGCTTCAGCCGATTCCGCCTTGGATTCCGTGTAGGCTTCCCTGGCCGCATCAACGGCCTCACCCATGGCTTCCACCTCACGGGATACGGCATCCCTGGTGGCGTCATAGGCATCGCCCGTTGCTTCCGCGGCGCTGGAGGCGGCATCACGGGTTGCGTCGGCGGCGTCGGATGCGGCTTCCTTTGTCGCGTCGATGGCACTGTCCACTTTCTCGCCGACCGTTGCCGAATCATCACTGCAACCGGCGGCAAAAATAGCGAGGCCGGCAATAAGAATTAACGTCTTGTTCATAAGATTCACTCCTGTGGTTGATGACAAAGATTTCTGGAAACCGGGGTAGCCCGGTATCGTCCGGCCGTCGTCGCAAGGCATCTGCAACAGCTTGCAGCAACTGCAGGACTGGAGACGCCATGAGTACAGGTCGGGGAATTCGCGGATCTGGACAGTTCTTCCCTTTTCAGCCTGTCCATTGCCTGGCAGCGCGGGTGTACGGGCCAGTGCGACAATGACAGACACAACATCTTCCCTGACAGCGGAACTGCCACGGCACCGATTTGCCGTGCCGCTGCGGGTGGATCCGTCTCCGCTACCGCACGGGGCGCTGCGAAGGTTACTGAAATCATCCTGCCCTATCAACACGGCATTATCCGCAACAGCAGATCGTTTCAGCGAAATTCAGCTTGCCGGGCACGGCTACCATGGCAGGCCGACAAAAGCATTAACTCATTTTATTTCAACAGGTTAAAAGTACCACAAGAACAAATGCCGGCTAGCGGGGGGCTTCCGCCGCCTGAATTGCTAGAATTGACCACGAACCCTGCCTCAGACGAACCGCATCACAGCCCTCGCCTCCACTATGGACATCACTCAGACAATCGCATTGACCATGGGTGTCGCCTGGGCCAGCGGCATCAATCTCTATGCAACGCTGCTCGTGCTGGGCTACATGGGAATAACCGGCAATATCGACCTGCCACCGGACCTGCAGGTACTCATGGATCCCGTGGTAATGATTGCGGCCGGCCTCATGTACTGCATCGAGTTCTTTGCCGACAAGGTGCCGGGTGTCGATACCGGCTGGGACACCCTGCATACCTTCATCCGCATCCCGGCCGGCGCCATGCTGGCCGCCGGCGCTGTCGGGGATGTGGGCACCGGCGCCCAGCTGGCCGCCGGGCTCGTCGGCGGCACCCTGGCGACCGGCACCCATGCCACCAAGGCCGGCAGCCGGGTGCTGATCAACACCTCGCCCGAACCGGTGACCAACTGGTTTACCTCCCTCGGCGAGGATGTCGCCGTCATCCTGGGGCTGTGGACGGCACTCGAAAATCCGGTGCTTTTCCTGGTCCTGCTCGCTGTCTTTATCGTGCTGATGATCTGGCTGTTACCGAAGATATGGCGCGGTCTCAGGAAACTGTTTGCCTGGCTACGCCAGCGCCTGGGGGGAGGTGCACCCCCAGACCAGGGCGAGGAACCGCCGGTGGACAACAGGCCACAGCCATGAAACCGTCCAGATTCCTGGTACCCTTGCTCATCGCGGGACTGGTGGCAGTGCTCAGCTGGCTGTGGCTGCCGACGGCCGGACCCGTGGCCAGTCCGGATATCACGCTGAAGTCCATCGATGGCAGGGCAATTGCCCTGAAAGATCTGCGCGGCCGGCCGGTCCTGGTGACATTCTGGGCGACCACCTGCCCGACCTGCCTGAAGGAGATGCCGCACCTGGCCGATCTGTACCGGGAACTGTCCCCCCGGGGGCTGGAAATCATCGGTATTGCGATGTATCACGACCCACCGAACCGTGTGCTGGCGCTGCACAAGTCACGCGGTATCCCCTACCCCGTTGCACTCGATATCGAGGCGGAAGCGGCGCGGGCCTTTGGCGATGTCAGGATCACGCCAACCTCGTTCCTGATCGACCCGGACGGCCTGATCGTATATCGGAACAGCGGCGTAATGAACCTGGAAAATGTCCGTCGTAAGGTCCTGGAAATGATTGCAAAACACAAGCGGACTGCCCCAGAATCAGGGACTGGCGGTACCGGCTGACAATCCATTAACGCAAGGAACCCGAATCATGCTCTGGGTAAAAGCACTGCACGTCATATTCATGGTGACCTGGTTTGCCGGTCTGTTTTACCTGCCCCGCCTGTTCGTGTACCACGCGGTAACCACTGACGATACCGGTTATGACCGTTTCGTGGTGATGGAGCGCAAGCTGTATATCATCATGACCATCGGCGCCGTATTAACCGCCATATTCGGTTTCTGGATACTCGGCGCCTACTACTCCTGGGACGCCTTCAGCCAGTCCGGCTGGCTGCACGCCAAGCTGGTGCTGGTGGCCCTGCTGGTTGCCTACCACCTCGCCTGCCTGAAGATCGTCCGCGATTTCCGCAACAGGACAAACCGGCATGGCCATGTGTACTACCGCTGGTTCAACGAGGCCCCCTCGGTGCTGCTGATTGCCATTGTCCTGCTGGCCGTCGTGAGACCTTTCTAGGTACCCGTGTCCGCACGCGACCGTATTTCAGGTTACACTATTCTCTATTGTACTGAGTCACACGAGAGCCATAGTCATGACCCGTATTGTCAACTGCGTTGTCCTCAACCGCGAGGCCGAAGGGCTGGACGCCCCGCCCCATCCCGGCTCGCTGGGCGAGCGCATCTACGAAAACGTTTCCAAGGAAGGCTGGCAGCAATGGCTGGAACGCCTGACCATGATCATTAACGAGAACGGCCTGAACACCGCCGACAAGGCCAGCATCGAGGTCATCGAGAAACACATGCTGGGCTTCCTGTTCAAGGAAGGCGATTTCGGTGCGACACCGGAGGGCTTCCAGCCACCAGGCGCGAAAAAATAACCGTCCCGCGATCTGCGTCACGTACGCAGGTCGGATTTACCCAAAGGCACAAAAGGCCGAAGGCCGTAATCCGACATTACTGATGTCACCTGCCATGACCGGCGTCGGCTTTCGATGCTCCGCATCCAAGCCCAATGGCACTCACTCAAGCCTTGCCCCTGGTAAATAGCCACGGAATCACACGGAAGATATCAACATTGTTAATGCATATTCCGTGTTTTTCTGTGTGCTTCCGTGGCCAATTGAAGGTCAATGGGAACAACATCACTCAAATTAAGTGCCATTCGGGTTAGGCCCAATGGCACTCACTTGAGCCCTGCCCCTGGTAAATAGCCACGGA